>NZ_RCNS01000003.1:937129-1415858 GCF_009725995.1 Zobellia laminariae
CGGAACAATTTCGATGCCCGTTACCCGTATAGGCGCTCTATGGACTTCTATAAAAGAACTCGAAGTGAATCCCCCGTCATCCGTCGTTGCCGTGACCAAAGCCGTTCCCGGAATAAGCGCAGTGACCGTTCCCAAGGAATCCACGGTAACGATGGACGGAGAATCCGTGGACCAGCTTACCCCCTTGTCATCAGCATCAGAGGGAAGTATATTCGATACAAGAACCGCATCAGAACCTTCCACTATTTCCAGACTGTCCGGAACAATTTCGATGCCCGTGACGAACGTTTGACTCTGGACGCTAATAGCTAAATTTATAAGTACGAGAAAAATGTAAAATTTATTTGACAAAGAAAAATACGCTCTATTAATCATCTTATTTTTGGCTGGTTCGTGCCGGTTTGAAATTGGTAAAACAAAATACATTTACTATTGCTCTTTCACTTTTCTGTTTAGAAAAAGCTACGACTAAAAGGATTTTTTTTGAATAAAATCTTTATAGCAAGGTCATAAAAAGTTAAAAACCAAGATTAAAGGGGGAAGTATGACGAAATTAAGCTATGTCTACAGAAGCTATTTGAGTTATCGTTTAAAGGACTTTTAAAATCGATTAAAAGCCTTTCTCATTTATTTTTTCACCCCAACTGTAACAATCCATATCTTACGTCATCTATAAAGAAACCATTCACTTTTTGAGCCAAGAAAGAGAACATATTGATACATTATTACAATTGTGTCTAAACGGAAAGCAAAGTGCCCAGCTAGAAGTTTACAATCGCTATTACAAGGCCATGTACAACACAGCCGTGCGAATTGTAAAACAAAGCGATGAAGCCGAAGACATTATGCAAGAATCGTTTCTGAACGCGTTCACGAAACTGCATACATTTAAAGGCGAGGTTACATTTGGCTCTTGGTTAAAGCGTATTGTAATAAACAACAGTATCTATCATTACAGAAAGCAGCAGAAAAAAAACGAAGTTGCTTTAGAAGATGTGTTGTACAAGGTCGAAGATAACGATATAGGCGTTACCGACTCTCATGCGTTTACAGAACCGAAGGCTCAAAAAGTGATGGAGACCATGAAGCAATTGAAAGACAACTATAGAGTTTCTTTGACCTTACATCTTATTGAAGGTTATGATTATGAAGAAATATGCCAGATTATGAATATTAGTTATTCAAATTGTAGAACTACTATTTCTAGGGCCAAGGAAAGCCTAAGGAATAAAATGATGGAAGCTTAAGATGAAAAAAGACAATATAGATAACCTGTTCATAAACCTAGAAGGTTCTTTTGATCTAGAGGCTCCCGCCCAAGGTCATGAACAACGATTTTTGGAAAAGCTAAATGCCCAACAAGGCATCAAGTCCTTACAGACTAAAAACAAAACATGGTGGAAACCCTTAAGCATAGCAGCTTCGATTGCGATTGTCTGCGCCATTACTTTTGGTGTTTACCAATCAAAGCCTTCTTTAGAACAGCAGGTTGCAGAAATTTCACCGGAGGTATCACGCACCGAGTTTTATTTTGCTAGCCTAATTGAAGAGCAGGTAAACGAACTTAAAAACGAAAGTACACCCGAAACCAAAAAGATTGTTGATGACACTATGGTACAGCTTAAAAAGCTAGAAACTAACTATACAAAGTTAGAACAAGACCTTATTAACGGCGGTAACAGCAAGCTTCTTTTAAGCGCTATGATAACAAATTTTCAAACCCGTATTGACCTCTTACAAGAGGTTCTCAATACTATTGAATCTATAAAAAACTTAAAAAATTACGATAATGCAGAAACAACTACATAACCCCATTGCTATACTTTTATTCATGCTTCCCATTTTCCTTTTAGCAAATAATGGAGAGCTAAAAGGCAAGTACAAAAAAGAAAAGACCATAAAAAAAGAATTTCAGGTAAATAGCGATGCTCTTTTGGAAGTTAGCAATAGTTACGGTAACCTGAATATTATTTCTTGGAACGAAAACCGTATTCTTATTGAGGTTCACATTACGACCAATAGCAACAATGAAGAAAAGGCTCAAGAGAAACTAGATCAGATTTCTGTAGATTTTGAATCTAGTAAAAGTGCCGTATCCGCAAGAACTATTTTTAACGAAAGTAAAAGTAGATGGGGCTGGAATTGGGGTAACAGCAACAATGTGAACATGCAAATTAATTACACCATTAAACTTCCTATTAAGAGCAATATTGATTTAGATAATGACTATGGCAGTATAAGTATTGATCGTGTAGACGGACATGCAAAAATAAGCTGTGATTATGGTAGGTTGGATATTGGAGAGCTTCGAGGGCGTAACAATCAGTTAAATTTTGATTACACCTCAAAATCCACAATTTCATATATTAATAGTGGTAGAATTTCAGCAGATTACTCGGGCTTTAATGTAGAAAAAGCAGGCGATTTAGTCATTAGCGCAGACTATACCAACAGTTCCGTAGAACAGATGGACAACCTACAATACTCTAGTGATTACGGAAAAATAGAGATTGGAGAAGTCAATAATATAGAAGGTAATGGCGATTATATAAATGTGCAGTTGGGAACGGTTCATGGTAATATAGATATTGTTGCCGATTACGGCTCCCTGAAAATTGATAAAATGGGCAGCGACGCAGGAAATATAAATCTCAACACAGATTATACAGGTGTTAAAATTGGGTATTCCCCAGACTATCATTTCAATTTTGAAATTAAAACTTCTTACTCTGGAGTAAGTGGTAAGGACGATTTTGAAATTAATATTAGTGAAGAAAAAAACACAAGCAAGTATTATAAAGGCTTTTATGGTTCTGACAATAGCGGCAATTCCGTCTCAATCTCCAGTGACTATGGCGGCGTATCATTTTATAAAAATTAAATCATCATCAAAATCAAATTAAAACAAACAGTCATGAAAAATTGGATCGTATTAGGTTTAGCATTAGTAAGTGCATCTTGTTCTGCACAATGGGGCAAAGGAATAAGAGGTAATGGAAATACAGTTAGCATAGAACGTAGCGTAGGAGATTATGAGTCTATTGCCATATCTGGATCTTTTGACATAGATCTAGTAAGCGGTAGCGAAGGAGCGCTAATTGTTAAAGGTGAAGAAAACTTTTTGGAGTACATTGTTACTGAAGTAGAGAATGGGAAATTAGTTATTAGAGTAAAGAAAGGTGTAAACCTTAAACCATCTATACACAAAGGTGGGATTCATGTACAAGTACCCGTAGAAAGCATAGATGCTCTTAGCCTATCTGGTTCGGGAGATATTGTAGGGCATACGACACTAAAAACAGCTGATTTTAAAACTTCGATGTCCGGTTCTGGAGATATTACTTTAGATGTGGATACCGAAACTCTATCCGCTAGCATGTCCGGTTCGGGAGATATGAACCTCAGCGGTAATACTCGTGATTTTAAAGCCACTATTTCTGGTTCAGGAGATATTAAGGCGTTTGATTTAAATGCCGATAATGTGGAAGCTACGGTTTCTGGTTCTGCAGACATCAAAGTTACGGCCAACGAAAAATTGAAAGCACGGGTTTCTGGTTCGGGTGACATTAATTATCGCGGCAACCCTAAAAAAGTAGATACAAAAACATCTGGTTCAGGAGATATCTCTAGAGAATAATACATCAAAAAGCGAATACTATAGTCATCAAATCAAGCCTCTTCTAAAGGGGCTTTTTATTTACCCTTGTCAAAAGAATCATTCCAATTAAAAAAAACAGTCCTAAAAAGATAATAGAATATCTAATGCTCCCTGTTATCTGTGCTATGTAACCGTAACTAAGCATTCCTATAACAATTCCTATTTTTTCCGAGACATCATAAAAACTAAAATAAGAAGTAGTATCTACTGCGTCTTCTGGTAAAAGTTTGGAATAAGTAGATCTTGAAAGAGATTGTATACCTCCCATTACAAGGCCTACTGCCGCAGCAGTAATGTAAAATTCCATTGGAGTTGTAATCGTGTAAGCGAAAATGCAGATAAAAATCCAAATTAGATTTAAAACGACTAAAGTATTGATGTTCCCAAAATGTGCCGAACAGCGAGATGTTATAAAAGCGCCTAAAATTGCCACAATCTGAATCAGCAAAATACTCACGATAAGCCCCGTAGTTGAATCCGTAGTACCCCAATCAAGTTCTTCTATTCCAAAATAGGTAGCAATTAGCATAATAGTCTGTACAGCCATACTGTACACAAAAAACGCCCCAAGATATCTCTTTAATGGTACATTGGTTTTGATTTTCTCCCAAATAAGTTTCAATTCTTTAAAACCGTTAAACAGAATATCTTTTGTAAAAGCCTCCTTTTTATTTCCTTTTGGCAGGTGATAATAGCTATACTGACTAAATACTATCCACCATATACCTGTTAACACAAATGAAAGTCGGGTTGGTGTGGATTCATCTTCAAAACCAAATGAATCAAACTTTAAAATCATGGCTAAACAGATAATCAAAAGCACCACACTACCAATATAACCCAAAGAGTAGCCTTTAGCACTAATGGCATCTTGCTGCTCCGGAAAAGCTATATCTGGCAGATAAGAATTATAGAATACAAGGCTGGACCAGAAACCTATCAATGCTGTAAAATAACACAGCAACCCAAACCAAAGGTAATCCATACTAAACCAATACAACCCTATACAAGAGATGGCTCCCAAGTAACAAAAAAATTTCATGAAGATTTTCTTATTGCCCACGTAATCTGCTATTCCACTTAAAAACGGGCTCAAAAAAGAGACCACCAAAAATGCGGCTGCCGTAACATAACTGATTAAAGTATCATTATTAAAATCGGTACCCAAGAAGTGAACCGTATCGTCTAGAACTCTGCCGTCCTCATCTTTAACCAAGGTAAGCGCACCATAAAAAATAGGAAATATGGCTGACGAGATTACGAGATTGTAAACTGAATTGGCCCAATCATAGAATGCCCATGCATTCAGAAGTTTTTTACTTCCTTTTGGAAGGTTGGTTTTTGGCATAATGGTATAAAAAAACCGTTCTTTTACAGAACGGTTTTAAATATACAATAATTGTTAAGATTTACTCAAAAGAGGTTACTCCAAACTTTTTAGCTTCTGCTCTAGCTGCCGGCGCCCATTCAGTAAGATTTTTTATTCTTGTATCATTAGAAGGGTGAGTACTCATGAATTCTGCTGGAGCATTACCCCCACTGTTAGCTTTCATTCGTTTCCACAATTCTGCTGCTTCCGTTGGATCATAACCAGCTATTGCCATAATCTGCAAACCTATACGGTCTGCCTCTGTTTCATGGCTTCTACTAAAAGGTAGCATTACCCCTACTTGCGAACCAACAGCATAAGCTTGGTTGAAAATAGCTAATTTCTGAGAATCTTGAATTGCCACATTACCGGCCACAGCACCCAATTGTTGCAGTGTACCAGCACTCATACGTTGAGCTCCATGATCAGCCAGAGCATGTGCCACTTCGTGACCCATAACTACGGCAACACCTCTCTCACCTGCACAAATAGGTAGAATACCTGTGTAAAAGACAATTTTCCCGCCTGGCATACACCATGCATTCACAGTTTTGTCATCTACTAGGTTGTATTCCCATTTATAATCTTTTAGATATCCGGCATAACCATTAGCGGTCAACCATTTTTCTGCGGCAGAAGATATACGTTGCCCTACCTTAGTTATCATTCTTGCATCTGCAGAATTCTCAATGACCTTATTCTCTGTTAAGAATTGGTCATACTGGGCAAATGCAGTCGGAAAAACTTGACTGTTCGGATAAAAATTCAATACTTTTTTTCCTGTAAACGGATTCGTTTTACATGAAGCGACCCCTAAGAAAAGGGCTAAAACTAAAATTATTTTTCTCATTATGGTTGTGTTTATACCTGCAAATTACAAAAAAAACTTACTCTTCAGTAATACGTAATTGGGTAAAGTCTTTGCTCACATAAATCGTACCATCTCCATCAGGCATAACATCCTTAATGGTTGTTTTTTCATTATCTATCTCAACTTTCCCTATTTTGAATGGAAGTCCGTGCAATTTAATTTTGAACGTTTCGTAGGTAGTAATAAAAGCACCATCCTTAAACTGTTGAATAGTCATTTCTTTTTCTTTACCTAAAAGCTTAAAGTTCCGTAAACTAAATTTACCGTTCTCATAAGCATAACCATCTTCCGCATCTTCATAAACGGTAGAGTTCTCTGTTCCTTCAGTAAAGTAAACATCTAGAATCAATTCTTTGATTTCAAGTTCACCCACATACTGCTGAACAGGATATTTTGGAATAATGGCACCGGCCTTTATAAACAAAGGAACCTTATCAATATCGGCAACGACCCATTTCTCTTTTCCACCCTCTACAACCTCATCAGTCCAATAATTATACCAATCACCTCTAGGAATGTACATTCTACGTCCTTTAGCATTTGGTTCTTGAATTGGGCAAACTAAAATTTGTTCTCCAAAAATGAACTCATCAGTTCTAAAATGCGTTTGCGTATCTTCTTGATCATAACAAACAATAGGCAATAACATTGGTGTCCCTTCTTTAGAGTATCTCCAGAACATGGTATATAGATAAGGCAATAACTCATAACGCAATTCTATAAACTTTCTAACAATGTCCGTGATTTCTGTTCCAAAAGACCATGGCTCTTGATCTCCGTGATCTCCACTGGAATGTACTCTACAAAAAGGATGAAAAATACCTAACTGGATCCATCTTGCAAAAAGCTCGCCATTAGGCTGCTCGGCAAAACCTCCAATATCAGAACCTACAAAAGAATAACCGCTCATACACATACGCTGCATTTGAACATTGGCAATCCATAAATGTTCCCAAGTGGCAACATTATCACCGGTCCAAGTTGAAGCAAAACGCTGCGTACCCGAATAGGCAGCTCTTGTTATTACTAAAGGTCTCTTAGGGTAAACATATCTTTTTACACCTTCATAAGTAGCCCTTACCATTTGCATTCCATAAATGTTATGTGCTTTTCTATGGCTACTAGGGTGACCATCATAATCATGGCGTGTATCTAAGGGTGCAGTTTTAGTAGGCACCTCCATAACTGCTGGTTCGTTCATGTCGTTCCAAACGGCATGTACACCAATCTCTGCCATGAATTCTTTATAAAGCTCTGCCCACCACTCACGTACGGCTGGATTAGTGAAATCTGGGAAATTACATTCTCCAGGCCATACTTTTCCTTTCATTCTTGGACCATCTGCACGTTTACAGAAATAATCATTTTCTACGGCTTCCTGATATATCCAATAATCTTTATCTACTTTAATACCCGGATCGATCATGACTACGGTCTTAAATCCGTCTTCATACAATTCATCGATCATACGTTTAGGTTCGGGAAATTTCTTTTTATCCCAGGTAAAACACCTAAAACCGTCCATGTAATCAATATCTAAATAAAGGGCATCACATGGTATCTTAAGGTCTCTAAACTTTTTAGCTATTTCTTTTACATTACTCTCCGGGAAATAACTCCATTTTGACTGGTGATACCCTAAAGCCCACAAAGGTGGTAACTCTGGCGCTCCTGTCAAATTGGTATATGCCCGTACTACTTTATGCATTTCCGGACCGTAAAAGAAGTAATAGTTCATCTCTCCGCCATCTCCCCAAAAACTTGTAGTGGAACGACGTTCGTGTGCAAAATCAAAATGAGTTCTGAAACTATTGTCAAAGAAAACACCATAAGCTTGTCCACTGTGCAAACCTATATAGAAAGGTATTGCCTTATAAAGAGGGTCTTGATCTTTAGCGTAAGCGTATTGATCCATTACCCAGTTATTTACTCTTTTCCCTTTAAGGTTACTATGAGTAGCTTTATCTCCCATACCATAGAAACTCTCGGTATGTTGGGTGATTTTACTCATTTTTACGGTATTACCACCGTGCTCATAGTTCTCTTCCCAATGAAAACCTAGTTCGTCTTCATTGATGATATTACCGTTTAAATCGGATATTTGAGTACGTAATGTTTTCTTATCTATGAGTACCTGTAATTTAGAGGTCTCAATTATGTATTCGGTTTTAGTTTCTAAACAGTCTAAGTGACTGTAACCCCTACTTGCGTTGGGGTCAATAGCATAGGAAAAATCCGGCTGAAACGCATGATCAGTTCCATATCGGAACCGTATGGTTCTATCTTGAATTACCGTAATTTCTAAAACTACTCCGTTTTCAGTTGTGAAATAGAATTTATCTTTATCCTTTACAAAGTTAACAATCTCATTGGGGTAAAGATTTCCTTTATATTCTAACTCGGTATTGGTTATCATAGGTTCAGTGTTTGAAAACTAACAAAAAAAACAAATTTAAGCCTTAAAAACGAAATGCATGCATAACAATTAGCAACTATTATGAATATAGCAAGGCAGTCCTATTGAAAAATAACAATACTTAAAGGTGGGATAGTCATTTCTATGGATTGCTCACGACCATGCCACGGCTTTTCTTTAATACCAGAAATTTTAGGATCAGTACCAGCTCCGCCGTATTTTTTATCATCACTGTTTAAAATGACTTTTAGTTTACCAGAATTTTTTGGTATACCTACTCTATAATTTTCTCTAGGAACCGGAGTAAAATTACAGGCAACAAATATATCATCTTCTGCATTATTACCTTTTCTTATATAAGTTAGAACGGAGTTCTCATGATCCCCATAATCTATCCACTGGAAACCGTCAGGACTAAATTGCTTTTGGTATAAAGCTGGGAAATTTTTATAAATACTGTTCAAATCTCTAATAAGCTCCTGCACGCCGCTATGTACGGCATACTCCGTAAGATGCCATTCTAAACTTTTCTGAAAATTCCATTCGCTGGTCTGGCCAAATTCGCCTCCCATAAAAATAAGATTTGTTCCAGGGTGCGTAAACATGTAACCGAACATTAAACGCAGGTTAGCAAAACGCTGCCACTCATCACCAGGCATGCGGTACACTAATGATTGTTTCCCATATACCACTTCATCATGGGAAAACGGCAACATATAATTTTCTGTAAAGGCGTAAGTTGCACTAAATGTAAGATCGTTTTGGTGATGCTTTCTATAGATTGCTTCTTTTTTGAAGTATTCTAAAGTATCGTGCATCCAGCCCATCATCCACTTCATTCCAAAACCTAAACCTCCATACATAACGGGTTTTGAAACACCGGAAAATGCTGTAGATTCTTCTGCAATAGTCTGCACATCTGGAAAACTTCCGTAAACCGCCTCATTGAACTCACGGATGAAAGATAAAGCCTCAAGGTTTTCGTTATTACCATACATATTAGCTTCCCACTCTCCTTCTTCTCTAGAATAATCTAAATAAAGCATGGAAGCTACCGCATCTACCCGTAAGGCATCTGCATGGTACTGATCTAACCAGAAAATTGCATTACTAATCAAAAAGGCGCGAACTTCGTTCCTTCCATAGTTAAAGATTAAACTTTTCCAATCTGGGTGATACCCTCTTCTTCTATCCGGATGCTCATAAAGATGCGACCCATCAAAAAATCCAAGACCATGTGCATCTTCAGGGAAATGTGAAGGCACCCAATCCAAAATAACTCCTATTTCTGCTTGGTGTAATGCATCTACCAATAGTTTAAAACCTTCTGGATCACCAAATCTAGATGTTGGTGCAAAGTAACCTGTAAGTTGGTAACCCCATGAAGGATCATAAGGATACTCCATTATTGGCATGAACTCTATATGAGTAAAGCCCATATCTTTTACGTAAGCTACCAAATCTATGGCCAATTGCTCGTAGGTCAGAAAGTTTCCGTCCTTATCACGTTTCCAAGAACCTAAATGAACTTCGTAAACAGAAAAAGGTGCGTCAAGAGCATTTTTCTCTTTTCGCGTTTCCATCCACTTTTTATCTTTCCATTCATAATCTGCCTCCCAAACAATAGATGCTGTTTTTGGAGGATGTTCACAGTATCTTGCAAACGGATCAGCCTTTTCAGTTACCGCACCGTGGTTGTTAGAGTATATTTTATACTTATAAATTTCACCCACACCAACTTCGGGAATAAAGCCTTCCCATATACCACTACCATCCCATCTTACATTTAGCATGTGCACATTATCGTCCCAATCGTTAAAATTACCTATAACGGAGACTGCGCGAGCAGATGGAGCCCATACAGCAAAATAAGTACCCTTTACCCCATTCAATTCCATTGGGTGGGAACCTAGTTTCTCATATAATCTAAAATGTTTTCCTGATTTAAAAAGATCTATATCAAAATCGGAGAAAAGACTAAAAACAGTTACTTGTGGCATAGTGTTCGATTAGTTAGGTAATACTGACAAATCTAAGGAACTTTACAAAAAAGCTTACATATTTGTTAATTAACTTTGGGTCAGCATATCAATGTTACAAATAAAAGATACGAATTATCCGAAAATGGAACGCTTTTTGAAAAAAGAATCTTAAATATGTTTTAAATTGAAAATATAAACTCAATATTATGAAAAAATCACTTCTCTTACTCGGTACATTTTTTACTCTATTCTTTATTTCATGCGAAGGTCCAACTGGCCCTGCCGGGTTTAATGGACGTGATGGTGAAGACGGTTTTGATGGTATACAGGGTCAAGTTTTTGAAGTAGAAGACGTAGACTTCAATTATATAGCTGCAGATAACTTATATGAGACCGTACTAACCTTTGAAGATTTCACTAGTTTCCCTGTAGAAGCAAATGATGCCGTATTAGTTTATCAATATGATAGATCAATAGAATTTGATAATGGTAGCGTCGTAAACGATGTATGGAACTTGATACCTCAGTCCTTCTTCTATGATGAAGGAACCGTGCAGTTTGTACCAGGTCACACTACAAAAGATGTTGAGATACTTATTACAGGTAATTTTGATTTATCTGCTTTGGATGCCAGTATAACGCAAAATCAGATTTTTAGGTTTGTAATTTTACCAGGAAACGCTGCGGCAGCTAAAATGGATAAAAGTAATATTTCTTCCGTAATGAGTAGTATTGGTGTTACCGAGGCCGATGTTTTAAAAGCATCATTCAAATAATACGAGTCCCATAAACATAAAACACACACCCTGCTCATATTTGAGCGGGGTGTTTATTTTTTAGGCTGAATCAAAACCGTTTCTTAAAACTATCGTAAATACCCTTAAATTTGAAAGGATAGAATTTCTTCTACGTCTAATTGAGAACTGATAAAAAATTAAAAAGCTATGTACAAAAATATATTGATTGCTATTGCTTTCGCTCTTGTAGGCTGCCAAGGAAATTCTCAGAAAAAGGAAACTGCACAGGAAATAACGGAGAAAAAGGAAACCAATTTTAGTGTTGTTAAAACTGATGCCGAATGGCAAAAAGAACTTACCGACGCCGAGTTTTACGTGCTTCGTAAAGCTGCTACGGAAAACCCTTTTACGTCCGATATATTAGAAAATAAAAAAGAAGGCACTTACGTCTGTGCCGCTTGTGGTACTGAACTTTTTAAAAGTAGCACCAAGTTTGACTCCGGTACAGGATGGCCAAGTTTTTATGAAGAAATAAAAGGAAATGTTGGGTACGATGTAGACTATAAAATAGGTTACAAAAGAACGGAAGAGCACTGTGCCACTTGTGGAGGACACTTAGGCCATGTTTTTGAAGATGGTCCGGAACCAACTGGTTTAAGACATTGTATTAACGGTGTAGCATTAGATTTTGTACCTGCGGAATAGTGTAAATGCTTTGATAATTCAATAGTTTTATATTGAAATTTACCTTTAAGCATGGACTATTCTGATAATTTTATAAAGAGTGCACTTTTTGAATTTAATCGATATAAATCAATAGGTGACAATACCTTTCTACAATTAAATGAAGAAGATATTCACTGGAAACTGAACAAAAGTGATAATTCTATTGCATTAATTGTAAAACACCTGTCCGGTAATATGCTTAGCCGATGGACAAATTTTCTTACAGAAGACGGAGAGAAACCATGGCGCAACCGGGAAGATGAATTCATTGACCCCTACGAGACTAAAATAGAAATGCTGGCCGGCTGGGAAGCAGGCTGGCGCTGCCTTTTTAAAGCTTTAAACTCGGTAACATCAGATAATTTTGACACAACAATCAAAATAAGAAATGAGAGTCACACAATTGTAGAAGCAGTTCATAGGCAACTAGCTCATTACAGCAGTCACATTGGTCAGATCGTACTTTTAGGTAAGATGATAAAAGCCGAAAATTGGACCGCTCTTTCTATACCAAAAGGCACCTCAGAAGACTTCAACAAGAACATGTTTAAGAAGTAAGGTGTTACACATACCACAAAATGTTAGTTTAACACACTACCAAACAAGTTCTTTTTAATACTAGACTTCAATTTTCGTATTAATCTTTCCGTTTGGTTTTGTACTTTTGCACCTGCTTAGCTAAGGCGGGCTTTTAAATATACAACAGCAAAAAAATAAAAAATATGAGCAATTTCGATGTTATTGTTTTGGGTAGCGGACCCGGAGGATATGTTACCGCTATTAGAGCCTCACAATTAGGCTTTAAAACGGCCATTATCGAGAAAGAAAATCTAGGTGGTGTTTGTTTGAATTGGGGTTGTATACCTACCAAGGCATTATTGAAATCTGCTCAGGTTTTTAATTATCTACAACATGCAGAAGATTATGGTCTTTCTGCTGAAAATGTGGATAAAGATTTTGATGCCGTAGTAAAAAGAAGCCGTAGCGTTGCCGATGGTATGAGCAAAGGTGTTCAGTTCTTGATGAAGAAAAACAAGATTGAAGTTATCAAAGGTTATGGTACCTTAAAGGCTGGCAAGAAAGTTTCTGTTAAAGATGCTGATGGCAAAGAAACTGAATACAGTGCAGAACACATTATTATTGCTACTGGAGCTCGCAGCCGCGAATTACCTAGTTTACCACAAGATGGTAAAAAAATTATTGGATATCGCGAGGCTATGACCTTAAAAGAACAACCAAAATCTATGGTTGTTGTTGGTAGTGGCGCCATAGGTATTGAATTTGCCTATTTCTATAATGCTATGGGTACAGAGGTAACCGTAGTAGAATATTTACCTAGCATTGTTCCTGTTGAAGACGAGGATATCTCAAAACAATTAGAACGTAGTTTAAAGAAAGCTGGCATAAAAATTAAGACTTCTGCAGAAGTTACTTCTGTTGACACTTCTGGTAAAGGCATAAAAGCAACTGTAAAAACTGCTAAAGGCGAAGAAGTTATAGAGGCTGATATTGTTCTTTCTGCCGTTGGTATCAAAACGAATATTGAAAACATAGGTCTTGAAAATGTTGGTATTTCTACCGATAGAGATAAAATATTAGTAAACAATTACTACCAGACAAACATACCAGGTTATTACGCTATTGGAGATGTAACTCCAGGTCAAGCACTAGCACACGTAGCTTCTGCTGAAGGTATTCTTTGTGTTGAAAAAATAGCTGACATGCATGTTGAGCCGTTAGATTACGGTAACATTCCTGGATGTACATATTGTACTCCTGAGATTGCATCAGTAGGTCTTACCGAAAAACAAGCAAGAGAAAAAGGATTGGATATTAAAGTTGGTAAATTTCCTTTCTCTGCCAGTGGTAAAGCAAAAGCAGCTGGTACTCCAGACGGTTTTGTAAAAGTTATTTTTGATGCTAAATATGGTGAGTGGTTAGGATGCCACATGATTGGCGCAGGTGTAACTGATATGATCGCTGAAGCTGTTGTTGCTAGAAAGCTAGAAACTACAGGTCATGAAATCTTAAAAGCTGTTCACCCTCACCCAACAATGAGTGAAGCGGTTATGGAAGCTGTTGCAGCTGCTTATGACGAAGTAATACACTTGTAATATTTTATAATAAATTATAAATGGGCCTATAGGATTGTTCTTAAAACATATCTCATAGGCCCATTATTTTATCTCTTAACGAATACATTAAAATCCATTTCGTATGCTAAGTTTTTTTCGGATTATAGCTATTTTAGAAGGTATCTCTTATTTGGCCCTATTTGCCATTACAATGCCGTTAAAATATTTGGCAGATTTACCAATGCCCAACAAATATGTAGGCTATGCTCATGGTGCGCTATTTATCACCTACGTTATTTTGGCTATTGTACTGTGGATGGAACAAAAATGGAGCATTAAAAAAGGAATTATAATATTAGTTGCTTCCCTTCTACCCTTCGCCACTTTTTACGTGGAAAAAAAGTACTTAAGTGATACAGCTGTTGCGTAAGTTTCTAGTTTTCTTTAATTAAATTATCTGAAATGTCTTGCTGATAAAAAAGTATAGACAAACCCCATTGTAATGGTAGACCAATTACTATCGTTTATGGTGATACCTGTGTACGAAAAGTTAAGTTCAGATTTTGGACCCACTTGGAATCCTATTTGAGGGCGATAATAAAGTCCACCGTCGTTTCCTTCATTTAAACCAAAAGCGTTTCCAATGTCCCCTCCAATAGAAAATGTTTTTGAAGGCCATAATCTAACTGATGCTGCAAGTGGCAAAAACTGAACGCTAGGATATTCAATAGTAACATTCTGACCGGTAAATGTCTCGGCAAAACCGTGAATTATACCTGCTTTTATTCCTAAGTCAAATACTTTGTTCGGAGCCCACATATAGCCAACATCGGCGCCTATAACCACACTTACATAATCATTATACTCTCCAATAGGCATACCGGCGTGCGCGCCAATTTTAAAGCCTTCTTGTGCGAACATTGAAATACATGAAAAGGTCAGGGTCAGAAATAAACAAAAAGATTTAATCATGGTAATTTGAAATTTGGTTTGTGCTTGGTTGTTTGGTAAAACTAAAGGCTAAACGAAGTTCATTACCTTTTTGTTGTAGCTACAAATCAAAAATCGATGTGTGACAGAAGTCTTTACTTCTGAGAGCAAGCTTCTTTATAGCCAGAAAACTCACCTATATAAAATTTAAATAGGTACTAACCTACTTCAAAAAACTCTGAATGGCCAAGTCATAACTCTGTAGACCAAAGCCAAGAATCACCCCTTTTGCAACGGGCGAGATGTAAGATACATGCCTAAACTCTTCGCGTTTATGAGTGTTAGAAATATGAACCTCCACAACCGGCGTAGTCACCGCTTTTATAGCATCGCCAATACCTACGGATGTATGTGTGTAAGCCGCAGCGTTTAAGACAATACCGTCATAGGAGAAACCTACTTCCTGTATTTTACCAATAAGCTCCCCTTCTATATTAGACTGAAAATATTCTAGTTGTACGTCTTTAAACCGAAACTGTAAATCAGCAAAATAATCTTCAAAAGTTTTGTTACCGTAGACTTCGGGCTCTCGCTTGCCCAACAAATTAAGGTTAGGACCATTGATTATGATTAATTTCATACTTCAAAAATAAACTTTTTACCGTGATTTCTAACGACACTAAAGAAAAACGACCGCTCAAGGCGGCCGTTTAATTCTATATTATATTTAATTGTTACAAAAAGTATACAGCTCCTACGGATACAGCTCCATTATGCGTTCCAGAAAAATCCAACACTTTAGAAAGTCCAAAACCTAGTCTTAACTGAAAATAGAAGTTTTCGTCCATTCGGTATCCTCCTCCTAGATTAATACCCAAATCAGTTGAATTGGTGTCTTGTCCATTTAAATCTTCATCCCAGTTATCACCCAAAAGAAATCCTACCTGAGGACCAAGCTCAACTGCTACCTCATCTGTAATATGATATTTTGCCATAAGGGGAATTTGTACGTAAACCAGACTCACGTTAGAAGGACCTAAATCTGCACCTTGTAAAGCAAAAACCAACTCGGGTTGCACATAAAAATTATCAGCAACTGGTATTTCAACTACACCTCCAATAAAAGCACCCACTTTTGCCGAGGTATTATCTGCATTCTCGCCAAGTAAAGTCGTAAAATTAATCCCTGCTTTACCCCCAAAAGAAATTTCGCCCGTATTGAGGCCGCTCGAAGGACCAGTACCCTGTATTACCGTTTGTGCACTACTACTTTGAACTCCAAAAAAAACTAACGCTACAATAGCGTAAAACTTAATTTTCATAATTACAGTTGTTTAATGAACCCCATTTAATTTGTTGTCACCCCTTACTGTTCTTATTACAAACAGATTTAAAAGGAGGAGGAAATAAACAAAATCAGAATTGGTTCGTAGTTATATCACAATCAAAGATAGAAAACTTTACTTAGCGTCAATTCTTTAGATTAAAATTTGACTATATTTTTATTTTTGTCCACTATTCAAAAATGAATGGTATTGAGTCTAGCAATAGTTAACTTTACACTATGAATTGGGATCAAGCGCTTCAAGACTACGGGCATTATCTTAGAATAGAACGGGGACTCTCGGACAACTCTATTAAAAACTATAGATGGGACATCACCAAACTCATCAATTTTTTAAAGGATAATTCACTAAATGACAATCCTAAACGGGTACAAAAAGAAACACTACAACAATTTATTTATGAAGTAGCAAAGACCATGAATCCTAGGTCTCAAGCGCGGATTATCTCCGGCCTCAAAAGCTTTTTTAACTATTTGGTGTTTGAAGATTACAGAGAAGATAACCCTATGGATTTGATAGAATCTCCCAAAATAGGCAGAAAGTTACCGGATACCCTCTCTGAAGATGAAATAAACAAAATTATAGAAGCCATAGACCTTTCCAAAGCAGAAGGCGAGCGGAACCGCGCAATGCTCGAAACCCTTTACGGCTGTGGCCTCCGGGTTTCCGAATTGGTAGATTTAAAAATCTCAGACCTATTTTTTGAGGAAGATTTTATAAAGGTTACCGGAAAAGGTGATAAGCAACGTTTTGTACCTATTAGCGAGGTGAATAAAAAATACATTACCATTTATAGAAAAGAAATAAGGGTACACCAGGATATTAAAAAAGGATTTGAAGACATCTTATTTCTAAACCGAAGAGGAAGACAACTTACCCGTGCCATGATTTTCACGATTATAAAGCGCCTTGCCGTAGAAATTGATCTTAAAAAAAGTATTAGCCCGCATACCTTTAGACATTCTTTTGCAACGCATTTATTACAAAATGGAGCCGACCTTAGAGCTATTCAACAAATGTTAGGACATGAAAGCATCACTACTACAGAAGTTTACGTGCATGTAGATCGAACACACCTTACAGAGGTCATGAACAAATACCACCCAAGGAAGTAGAATACAATGGTTAAAATTTAATTTTACTCTTTACTGATAATAAACTTGGCATTCCATACGCACCCAGGTTGGACTTGTTAAAATTTAGGTCGTGGTTAACTTCCATCATGATATTGTTATTGATATCATAGCCCACTCCATTAGTCATGAGATAACGGGGTTTGGCTGTTATTGCGCCATGCTTATCCAATTCTCGTTCCATTGTAACTCCGTTTACAAAGTATAGCTTATCACTAACATAATTTTTTAGTTGCAATGATACCTTATGAACATCAAAGGTTCTATAGGTATCATAGTAGTTCTGCAGCTCAATCATGAATTTATCGTCAAACTTATAACCTATGGTACCCTGTAAATGCATTTCATTATCCATGAAAACTGGATAAGCAAAGCTGTCCGTATAAAAACTGGAAGTTTCCGTAGACTCTACATAATCTTGATTTGGATTTGGATTCTGAGCTCTTCCTATTACTATACAAAGGAAAAGAAATACAATTCTAACAAGTGTAATCATAGATTGGTTTTGCTTTGCTAAATATAGCCATACCTCTTTATAATTGAAGTTATTTCTGACAAATTTAACCTTTCAAAAAGAGCAAAAACCTTTATGGATTAATTATTAAAATGTGGTTTGAGAGATTATTTATGAACCGAAAACGTTATAGTTCAGCCTCATATACCGCAACTGTATTTAGTTCCATTTACAAATTCTATATTTAAATTCAAATAGCTAGAATATGCATAAGACTACCGAACGCAAATGGTGGAAAGAAGGTGTTGTTTATCAAATTTATCCAAGAAGTTTTCAAGATACTACCGGTAATGGTATTGGGGATTTACAAGGTATCATCAAAAGACTTGATTATATAAAAAGTCTTGGTGTAGACATCATTTGGCTCAACCCCGTGTATACCTCTCCAAATGACGACAATGGTTACGATATTTCTGATTACAGAAATATTATGGCCGAGTTTGGCACTATGGCCGACATAGATGAGCTAATGACAGAAATGAAGAAAAGAAATCTTCGTTTGGTCATGGATCTTGTTGTAAATCATAGTAGTGATGAGCATGAATGGTTTGTTGAATCTAGGAAGTCACGAGATAATGAGTACCGGGATTATTACCACTGGTGGCCAGCCGAGAAAGGTACACCTCCTAAACGATTTAGCTATTTTGATGTAGACAGTAATGCTTGGAAATATGATGAACCTACAGATTCTTATTACCTCCACTATTATTCTGCAAAACAACCAGACCTAAAATGGGAGAATCCAAAAGTAAGGGAAGAAGTGTACGACCTTATGAAGTTCTGGTTCGAAAAAGGTGTTGACGGTTTTCGTATGGATGTAATTTCAACTATTTCAAAAGACACAACCTACCCAGAACTTCCTACAAAATATAATGGCGATTTTATTCCTTACTATGCGGATGGACCACATTTGCATGAATATATAAAAGAAATGAACCAAGAGGTTCTTAGCAAGTACGATGTTATGACCGTGGGCGAAGCACCGGGTGTTAGCAAAGAACAAGCTTTGAATTTTGTTGATGAAGACCGTAACGAACTTAACATGTTCTTTCACTTTAGTCTTATGTCACTAGACCGTGAGCCCGGCGAAACCTTTAAAATGAGGCAAGAACAGTGGAAGCTTACCGAGTTTAAAAAAATATTTTCGGAGTGGGATGCTGTTTTCGCTGAAAAAGGCTGGGGAAGCCTCTATTTAAACAATCATGATTTTCCAAGAAGTGTTAGCCGCTGGGGGAACGACTCTAAAATACACTGGCAAAACTCAGCTACTTTATTACAAACCTTTTTACTTTCTATGAGGGGTACGCCTTATTTTCTCTACGGAGAAGAAATAGGTATGACCAATATAAAATTTGACCGTATAACAGATTATCAAGACATCAATACGCGTACACGTTATGAAGGTATTAAAAAGGCGGGTGGCGACCTAGAAGCCTTCTTAAAAGACGAGAAAAAAGCAGGAAGAGACAATGCTAGAACCCCAATGCAATGGGACAACAAATTAAACTCTGGATTCTCTGAAGGTAAAACGTGGCTTAAGGTAAACGATAATTTTAAGGAGGGTATTAATGTTGCCGAGCAAGAACCTGAAAAAGACTCTGTTCTCAACTATTTTAGAAGTATGGTTCAGGTTCGCAAGAATCACCTTGCGCTAGTATATGGAGATTACCTCTTATTATTGGCGGACAACGAGCAGGTTTATGCCTATTTGCGAACATGGGAAGATGAACGCTTTTTAGTTCTATTGAATTTTTCAACCAAAAGAAACTCGGTTACGATAGATGAAGTCCATTTTGACAAGGCACATCTTATAATTTCTAATGACGATGCAGAAAACAATAAAACTGACAATAGTTTTGAACTTACACCTTACCAAGCTGTAATTTATAAAGTCTTCTGATCTTTAAATAAAGAATAGTCGCGTTGGTAGGGACGTATGATCAATCGTGCTTCCCTATCAAAACGCACATAGTTATATACCCAGTTTACAAATACCACTACTCTATTTCTGAAACCTATTAGAAAGAAAAGGTGAACGAACATCCACACGAACCAAGCAAAAACTCCCTGGAATCTGTAATTCTTCATATCTACCACGGCTTTATTCCGGCCCACGGTAGCCATACTTCCTTTATCTTTATAAACAAATGGCTGCATAGGTTCTTTACGAACCAATCTTAATAAATTTTCACCCAAATTCCTTCCTTGCTGAATAGCCGGTTGCGCCATCATTGGATGACCTTGGGGTGTATCCTCCGTTTGCATACAAGCTATATCTCCAACAGCAAAAATGGCATCCTGACCTAAAATCTGATTGAACTCATTTACTTTAAGTCTATTACCTCTTACCAAAAACTCTTCGGCATCTAATCCACCTATGGGAACACCTTTAACTCCTGCAGCCCATACCAGAGTGGCAGCCTCAAATTTCAGTTCTGTTTTAGTATCTGCCGTTTTACCATCATAACTGGTAACCCGTGTGTTTTTCCAAATATGTACACCAAGGCTTTCTAAAAATTCTTCTGCTTTTTTAGAGGCATTATCACTCATGCCCTTCAATATTCTATCTCCAGACTGTACCAAGTTTATTTGCGCTCTACGCGTATCTAAGTCCGGATAATCTTTTGGAAGAATTCCCTTCTTAATTTCGGCCAAAGCTCCAGCAAGTTCAACACCTGTAGGTCCTCCGCCAACAATAACGAAATTCATAAGCGCATCCCGCTCATGAAGGTCATCGGTCAAAAGTGCCTGCTCAAAATTCTCCAATATTAGACTTCTAAGATTTAGAGATTGTGGAATGGTCTTCATGGCCATACCATTGGCCTCTATAGCTGTATTACCGAAAAAATTTGTTGTGGAGCCAGCTGCTATGACCAAATAATCATACCGTAATTCACCAATATTTGTAATTATCGTTTTTGATTCAGGTACTACCGATTGCACCTCTGCCAAGCGAAAAAAGAAGTTACTATAATCCTGCAAAATCTTACGAATAGGATATGCAATGGAATCTGGTTCTAAACCACCCGTAGAAACTTGATAAAGAAGAGGTTGAAAGGTATGGTAGTTATTCTTATCTAGAAGCACTACCTGCACTTCTTTCTTACTTAATTTTTTAGCTAAGGCTACGCCCCCAAAACCACCGCCAACGATTACGATTCGTGGTAGGCTAGATTTAGGTAAGTTAAGTGCATCTGTGTCTGACATGTTTCAAAATATCGGCAAAATTAAACATTCATTGACTACCCCAACCGATAAAACATGCGTTTTATTATATTTAAATCAGTAAAAAACGTAAGAAAATTCACTATTTTGCATGATTTGTTCATTTCTAAAATCAATCGGGAAAAATTAAATGAGAAAATAATCAGTTAAATTTCTTCCACTTATCTAATCATAATCCTTTAAAAATCAATATAATTCATCTCATTACTATCCTAAACTCAAATTTAAACTCAACACATAAAAATTTATGTGTAACAATTAATCCTTTTAGGCTACCTATAGTCTAACAACCTACCAACTGGAGTGAATAACGAACTGGAACATCAATTTGTGACGGAACTTGAGAGCAATCAAAACATTGTTCACAAGGTCTGTACATTGTATACCAATGATAGAGATTCGCACAACGACCTGTTTCAAGAAATTACGATACAACTATGGAAAGCCTACCCTAAATTTAGGGGAGAGTCTAAATTTAGCACTTGGATGTATCGTGTGGCACTGAATACAGCAATTACGTTATACAGAAAATCTAAAAGACGTGTTCAGACGCAAGACTATGAATCGGTAATTTTTAAAATTAAAGCCGACGAATATGATGCTACTCAAGAAGAGCAATTAAAGCTTATGTACAAGGCTGTAAAACAACTGGGCGATATAGACAAAGCACTGGTTTTTTTATATCTGGAAGATAAAGATTACCGCGAAATAAGTGAAACACTTGGTATTAGCGAAGTAAATGCACGTGTGAAGATGAATCGTATCAAGAAAAAATTAAGAACCGTCTTGAATCCTTAAGGAGATGATATTATGGACGAATTAGACCTTTTAAAGAAAGATTGGCAAAAGAAGGGAGATCAACTTCCTAAATTGACCTATAACGACATACATAACATGACATGGAAGAAATCATCTTCTATAGTCAAATGGATACTAATTATTAGTATTCTAGAAATTGTACTACCTAACCTTCTCTATTTAATACCTTCCTTTAGACAAAGTATGAGCATTTACGAAAATACTATCGTAGACAAGTACTTTTTAGGTATGACAGTTATTTATTACTTGGTAATATTTTACTTCATTTACCAATTCTACAGGAGGTACAAAGAAATATCCGTATTAGATAGCGCCAAAGGTCTTATGCGCAAAATCATTAGAACAAGAAGAACGGTAAAGTACTACGTAATATTTTCACTATCCACCATACTTGTATTTATAGCAATAGTCATTATAGGTATTTACCTAAATGATAGTTTTATGGATAATTTTACGGAAATGGCAGGTAATTCTAACGCGGTTTCGCCAGAAAAACTAAAAACAACCTTAATGGTATCTATGGCTATTTTGGGTGTTGTTATGATAGCTTTCTTTGGAGGAGTTTACTTTCTACTATATGGTCTACTTCTTCGTAAGTTGAAAAAGAATTATAAAGAACTAAGAAAGCTAGAGGTCTAGATTTTATGTCTATTCCTGTATCTTCTTAACTCATTTTCCTCTTCGTAAGCCAATAGGTCTTTCTTAGAAATCACCTTTAAGAAAGATGGGTGCTGCTCAATAGCATATTCTAATTTTTCTATGATAGAATCAAAAGATTCGTTTTCATAGTCTATATCTAATGGTTCTTTAATTACTATGGATTGAAGAATACCTTTCTTCTTAATACGAAGTCCCTTTTTATCAAAAGAACGTCTAAAACCATCAATAACCACAGGAACTACAACTGGCTTGTATTTTTTAATAATGTGTGCGGTACCCTTTCTAAGCGGCTTCCACGGTGTAGTTGTTCCTTGCGGAAAAGTAATTACCCAACCATCTTTTAGTGCCGTCCCGATACTTGAAATATCGCTCATTTTCACCTGTCGGTTAATGTCCTTTCCTTCTGCACGCCAGGTGCGTTCTACACTCACAGAACCTGCGTAAGCAAATATTTTAGTCAGAAGACTCTTTTTCATAGTTTCCGCTGCTGCAACATAGTACATGTTCAACTTAGGATTCCAGATATAACCTACATTTTTAATATTATTATCACGCCCTTTAAGACTTGCATTGAACACGTGAAACATGGCAACAACATCTGCAAAGTACGTCTGGTGGTTGCTTACAAAAAGTACATTCCTTTCCGGAAGTGACCGGATAATATCCGACCCTTCTATTTCTAGACTGTTAAATCGCTTATACCTAGAATGTGTAACTAACCCAATAAGACGGATAAGCCACTTTTTTAGAAACAAGATATGTCCGAAAGGATTTTCCTTAAATATGCCCATAGAAAGCAAAAATACGAATTTACCCCTATAAAACCTGTTGTAACAAGGCCTTGATTTCACTAAGCATCATTCCTGTTGCTCCCCAAACGGTATAACCATTTAATTTAAAGGCAGGTACGGGTACATTTGAAGCGTAAGAAGTAGTCATTTCTTCTGTAAAAATGTTAGCGTCATCCATAAAATCCATCAAAGGAACCTCAACTAGTTCTTCTACTTCAGTCTCTTGAAGTAAAAAAGGCTCCGCGCCATTGTATAGCCCCATAAACGGGTGCACATCAAAATTACTTGGTGGAATATAAATCTCCGTTAACGACTTAATGATTTTTACGCTATTTGGCTCTACACCTACTTCTTCATGAGTTTCCCTAAGTGCCGTGGCCATCATATTAATATCTTCTGCTTCTACTTGCCCTCCTGGAAAACCAATCTGATTGGAATGCACATCCTTAGGATGACTCTTTCGTAAAATGAGCAATAAACGTGTTAAATTGGCCTCATCTGGGTAAAAAAGGGCCATAACAGCAGCTTTTTTAGTTATTTGAGGCTTTTTACGAGCATCTTGTAACTCCTCTAACCTAAATTGAGGAGCCATTTTTAAATGCGAAGCCTCACCGGGTAAAGGCAGATTCTTTATTTTTGGGATTCGAATAGAGAAATCATCAAAATTCATGACAATCAGAAATTCAATTATACTAACAATATTACCACTTATTTTTCTGGCTTCCTGTGGCGAAAGTCCTAAAGAAAAGCAAAAGTCTACAGTAGAAGTCGAAGCAAAAAAAGATTCTGTTCAAATAGATTCAACCGAAATAAAAAAAGAAAAGGAATTTGTCCTGACCGAAGAAAATGCCATCGATTTTTTCTTTGAATATCAAAAAGACCTTAAAGTTGATAAAGTAAAAATCACCACCCGATTGGGAAGCTTTACCATTCAGTTGTTTGATAATGTTCCTTATCACAAGGCCAATTTTATTTACTTAACCCGTAAAGGTTATTTTAAAGACACCCAATTTCACCGTATAGTAAAGAACTTTATCATTCAGGGTGGAAATTCCGATGATGTAAAAACCGGAAGAAAACGAAGTGAAATAGGGCGGTATTTACTCCCTCCAGATACTAGAAAAGGTCATAAACACCATAGAGGTGTAATATCTATGCCCAGTAGTGAAATTAACAATCCACATATGCTGGCATCACCTTTTGAGTTTTTCATTGTGGTAACAAAACCGGGGTCATATCATTTAGATGGTGATTTCACCCCTTTTGGAAAAGTCATTGAAGGTATGGATGTTGTGGACAAAATAAACAGTGTAGAAATTGGTGAAGGCGATTGGCCTTCCCAGAATATATACATCCAAAACGCTGAAGTAATAGAATAGATTAAATAGAAAGTCTAACTCTCTACTTTCTTGTAAATATTGGGCAGCGCAATGCCAAACTTAACAGCCAATAGACGGGTAATAATAATTATCATGATGGCTCCAACATACGCATAGGCGGCATCGAAAGGTAAAAGCACCAATATAAAATAACTAATACCGCCCATAATACAGGCCGTAGCATAGATTTCTTTTCTTCTAAAAATTACTGGAATCTCGTTACAAAGCATATCACGAATAACGCCCCCAAAACATGCTGTAATTGTACCTAAGGCAATACACATTACAGGCAACAAATCTGCAGCTAAACCTTTTTCTATCCCCAGCATGGTAAAAAGTCCAATACCAATAGTATCGAAAAGAAATAGGGTTCTTCGCAAATATTTTAACTGCTTAACAAAAATTACGGAAAAGATAACGGACCCAGCAATTACGGTTATATAAATAGGTTCACGCATCCAAAGTACAGGCGTATTACCAATAAGCATATCACGTAGTGTACCACCACCCACCGCAGTTACGAATGAAATTATAAAAATCCCGAACAAATCCAGTTTTTTATCCATTGCTACCAATACCCCAGAGATAGCAAATGCTATAGTACCTAGAATATCAATTAAAAAATAAAACATGCGCTAAGAATTATTTTGAGTGTATTTTACAATTCTGTTGGACTTTGCAACCTTTCTTATCAAACTATAATACAGTAATTAAAGCTGTTGCGTGTAATAGCTATAATCCTTAATTATCATGTCTACAAAATCAATGGGATTCATTTCCGAAGTGATGCTCGTAACTTTTTTGATTTGATCGCTCAAAGATACAATTACATTGTGGTTTCCGTTGCGTTTTGCGGCATCATAAAATTCTTTTATGGTCTGCATTTCGCGGTCTTTAAAAACTGTTACCTGCGGGAATTGTGGTTTATAATCTTCCGGTAAATCCCGTAACAAGGTATCTTTTAAAGAAATACGCTTTTTTTCACTGATTACCGTTGTTCCCGCAGCTATATCTCCCACCCGTTGGCCGTTACCACGAATTAAAATAGTTAGTACAGCAACACCTCCAGTAGTAAGAACAACATCTATAATACGTAAAATCCATCGTACAAAGTAACTAGAGAAACCCGGTTTTGAGCCATCTAATTTCACCACCCTAATCTTCATTACGGTTTTACCAACGGTTTGCCCATCCATAAAAGTTTCTAGCAACACATAATATAAAAAGGCAGGAAGGCTTATAAGCATATAAAGCGCCCACATATCCCCAAATTCTATATCTAAGGACAGTAAACCTATAATCATTAGTATGGTATAGGCAAGGATGATTAAACTATCCATGAGATAGGCCAACATGCGGTCTCCTAGATGGGCTGTATGCTGGTTAATGGTTATATTTTGGGCTGTTTCTATTTGAAATTGTTCCATAGTTTCGTTTCTTTGGTATAAACCAAGAGTTGATGCGCGAGGCCGCCTTTGTAAAGCAAAATAAAGACAAATGGGCTACTTTTGAAAATGCCTTGTCGAATAAAACGGCTTTGACCCCTGATAAATTGTCCGATCTCTATATTGAAATCACGGACCATCTTAGCTACGCCAAGACCTTTTATGCAGGCAGCAATACGGAGTTTTATCTCAACACCTTAGCTTCACAAGCCCACCAAAAAATATACAAAACCAAGCGAGAACCCAAGAACCGTATTCTAGAATTCTGGAAAACGGAGTTCCCAACAATGTTCTACCATCACCAACGCGAATTGCTGATTGCCTTTCTTGTATTCTTTTTCTTTAGCTTAGTAGGTGCTTTTTCAGCCGCTAACGAAGGTACGTTTGTTCGCTCAATTTTAGGCGATAGTTATGTAAATATGACCCTAGAAAATATTGAAAAAGGAGACCCCATGGCCGTTTATAAGCAGATGGGAGAATTCAATATGTTCTTAGGCATTACCATTAACAATATTCGTGTAGCATTAATGGCATTCGCATATGGCATTTTATTGGGCATAGGAACATTATTTGTTATGATGCAGAATGGAATTATGTTGGGTAGTTTCCAATACTTCTTTTACGACAAAGGTTTGCTTTGGGAATCTGTAAGAACCATATGGATTCACGGTACCATAGAAATAGCCGTTATCATTATTGCAGGTTGTGCGGGTCTTGTACTGGCCAACGGCATTTTATTTCCAGGCACGTACACCAGATTAGAATCTTTTAAACGAGGCGTCCAAAACGGTTTAAAAATTATGCTAAGCACCGTGCCGTTTTTTATCATTGCCGGTTTCTTAGAAGGTTTCGTTACCCGCCATACAGAAATGCCGGACGCCTTGGCCATTCTCATTATTTTAGCCTCTCTGGCACTAATTCTTTTTTACTACGTTATATATCCTAAACGACTCAACAAAAGACCAACCCCATGAAACAGTTTATAGAGTTTAAGAAACAACGGGAAATGAGCCAAATTCTGTCCGACACCTTTGGCTTTTTACGCAACGAATTCAAAACATTTTTTGGCGTATTTTTTAAGATAATAGCGCCCTACTTGGCAGTTATGCTTATTAGTTATGGCACTTATATGTTCCAAATAGGCGATATGATGAACCTTACTATGGCTGGTTCAACTTCAGTAATAAATGGTTTTGCAACTTTTATAATAGTTCTGGTATTTATAATTGCCACCGTAACTACCTATGTTATGTCACAGGCCACTACCTTGTTTTATATTAAATCTTACATAAAACATAATGGTAACATAGATTTTATTGAAATAAAACAAAACGTTTACGGCTCTTTCTGGAAGTTTATAGGTCTAGGCTTTTTAGTAGCTATTTGCGTAGGCTGTGGTTTTCTTTTCTGTCTTATTCCAGGTATTTATCTATATGTACCCCTTGTACTATCATTCAGTATTTTGGCTTTTGATGGTAAGAGTGTTTCGGATGCTTTTAGTGCTAGTTTTAGTTTAGTCAAGGAGTATTGGTGGATAACTTTTGCTTCTCTTTTTGTAGTAGGTATCATAGTTATGGTTGCCAGTTATGCTTTTGCTTTACCTGCTACCATATATACCTATGCAAAAATGGGAATCCTCTCAGGAGAAATAGACGCTGAGAATTTTACCGTAGCAGACCCTGTTTCAATTGTACTAGGAATTATTAGCACACTTGCCCAATTTCTACTGAATATTATATCTGTTGTTGCAAGTGTTTTGATTTATTTTGATTTAAACGAAAAAAAGAACTTTACAGGTACTTATGAACGCATAAAAAATCTTGGAGGAACAGACGAATAAATATGCGGAAACTGCATTTCTTCTTATTGCTAAGCCTATGTTGCGCAGGATTTTTATCTGCCCAAAAAGACTCTTTAGGGATTGCCTATGATACGGTTGCGCTTAAAGTGAAAACTATAAGCGACGCTGATCTAAGTAAATTTTACGAAGACAATGCTTTTAAATATGAGGTTATAGAAGCCGAACGTACTTGGTGGGATGACTTTAAAAGTTGGCTAAGCAATTTAATCTTACGCATTTTGGAAGGTATTTTTGGAGTTGAAGAAGCTTCAGGTATTCTTGCTACATTCTTACGTCTGGCACCTTATTTACTTTTAGGCATCCTCATCTATATTCTTATTCGGTTTTTCCTGAATATTAACGCCAGTGCTCTACGACAGGCCAAAAGTAACAAGGCTTTAGTTTCATTGTCCGAAGAAGAACATATTATCAAAAATGAAAACATCCAAGACCTCATTCAAAAGGCACTTGCTAAAAACGACTTCCGTTTAGCGGTTCGTTATTCTTATTTGCAAGTTCTAAAACTACTTAGTGAGAAAGAACTTATTTCTTGGGAGCCCCAAAAAACGAATGACGATTATATAAAGGAAATTTCAAAGACAGAGCTCCAAAATCCATTTATCAACATAACTCGTTTATATGATTTTACTTGGTATGGAGATTTTCATATCACAGAAATAGAGTATTCAAAAGCAAAGAAAACCTTTCTATCCATAGAAAAAATCATACGTACAAATGGATAAGAAAGGACTAAAATATATAATTATAGCCGTAGCTACAGTAGCATTGTTGATGGTTATACAATACAACCGTCCTAAGGAAATAAACTGGACCAACTCCTACGTGGCCAAACATAAGATTCCCTACGGCACTTTTGTCTTAAACGATGTTATGGAACATCTGTTTAAAGACAAGATTCAACAAGTGAACATCCCTCCTTTTGAGTTCCTAAAAGAAAATGAAGACATTTCGGGAACCTACTTCTTTGTTAACAACAATATAAATTTTGGAGAAGCAGAACTACTTTCGCTTTTAGATTGGGTAGATAAAGGAAATACCCTTTTCATTGCTTCCGAAAATTATGAAGAAAAACTTCTGGACACTCTTAAAATAAATACTGCTACTCTTTTTAGCGGATTAGAAAACATACGATCCCATAAACATAGATTGGTTAACCCTCTTTTAAATTCAGAAGACGGTTACATTTTCAAAAAAGAAGATTATGTAACGTATTTCATGAAATACGGAACAGATTCTATGACTATTTTGGGAACTGTAGCCAATATAGAGAAGAACAAAAAGAAGAATGAAGAAGTAAACAACGTAATCAAGAGGTCATTTGGCAAAGGAGAGGTCATTCTAAGTACTTTCCCAAAAGCGTTTACAAATTATTTTATTTTAAAAGATAACAACAAGCAGTATACCGCAGGAGTCTTGTCTTATTTAGACGACTCCCGCACCATTTATATGGATAACCATCATAAAAGCGGAAAAGCCGTTTACACTTCGCCTATGTATGTCTTTCTAAATACCAAGGAATTCAAATGGGCCTATTATCTTGCTTTGATTGGCGTGGTTATTTATGTCTTTTTTGAAGGAAAGCGCAAGCAAAGGGCTATACCGGTTATAAATCCTTTAAAAAATCAAACGCTGGCATTTACCCGTACCATTGCAGATATGTATTTTGAGAAAGGTGAAAGAAAGCAAATTACGGAACATAAAATTGCTCATTTCTTAGAGTTCGTTCGTTCCCGTTTTTACATGAGCACCCTAAAAAGAGATGATTCGTTCTTTACCAATTTAGCTATGCGCAGCAATCATAGTAAGGAAGAAATAAAAGCACTTTTTTCACTTTTAGAACAATTGGAAGCAAAAGATAATTTGACCGACATTGAGTTGCAAAAACTGAATTCGGCCATAGAAAATTTTAAAAAGAAATCACATGGAAAATAATGAGATGCAAAATGAAGAACTCAACTTCAACAATCGTATTCCGTTAGAAGATTTAAAGAATGCCGTTGATGGAATAAAAAGAGAACTTTCTAAAGTCATTATAGGACAAGAGAATTTTATAGAACTTCTCATTGTCTCTCTATTAGTTGATGGTCATGTTCTTATTGAAGGTGTGCCAGGAATTGCCAAAACTATTACCGCAAAACTTTTTGCCAAAACCCTAAAGACAGATTTTAGTAGAATTCAGTTTACACCAGATTTAATGCCTAGTGATATCCTTGGCACTTCCATTTTTAACGTAAAGACCTCTGAGTTTGAGTATAAGAAAGGTCCTATTTTTTCTAATATTATTCTGATTGATGAAATAAACAGGGCTCCAGCAAAGACACAGGCGGCCATGTTCGAAACCATGGAGGAACGCCAAGTGACCATGGACGGTACCACCTATAAAATGAAAGCACCTTTTATGGTCTTGGCCACCCAAAACCCTATTGACCAAGAAGGTACTTATGCCCTACCCGAAGCGCAACTAGACCGATTCTTATTTAAAATTAAAGTGGAATACCCTTCACTAGAGGAAGAAGTTTTAATTATCAAAACCCACCACGAGCGTAAAGGAGCTGTCGTAAAAGAACTCATAAATGGTGTATTGACACCAGAACAACTTGCTAGTTTTAAAACGAACATTCAAGATGTCATCGTAGAAGAAAAGATAATAAAATACATTGCAGAAATCATTTCAAAAACCAGAAACCATCCGCACCTTTATTTAGGAGGTTCTCCTAGAGCTTCCATTGCCACATTAAATGCCGCAAAAGCCTTCGCTGCAATTAGTGGGCGAGACTTTGTTACCCCAGAAGACATTAAAAAAACATTGGTGCCAGTTCTTAACCACAGGGTAATTTTAACTCCTGAACGTGAGATGGAAGGCATGACCACAGAAAGCGTAATCCAAATGATAACAGAGTCGGTAGAAATTCCGAGATAAGAATGCTATTTTTAAAATCGTTCTACATACACAACGTTTTCTTTAGGTATATAGCTATACTATCGGCTAGCTTTATACTCAGCTATTGGGTACCCGTGCTCTACCCTATTGCATGGCTTTTAACCCTACTTTTAATTGCGCTCTTCTTATTTGATGCGTATTTATTATATACCGCTAAAACAGGTATAAAAGCATCCAGGATATTACCAAAAAAATTATCCAATAGTGATTTAAATCCTATTTCAATAAAGTTTGAAAGTCACTATACATTCCTGACACAGGTTTCAATTATTGATGAGCTACCTTCTCAATTTCAAAAGCGCGATTTTGACCATAAAATCAGTTTATCAAAAGGAGAGAAGAAAGAATTTAAATACACGGTTAGACCTGTTGACCGCGGAGAATATGTTTTTGGAAACTTAATTGTTTTTGCCTCATCGCCTTTGAAAATTATTAAAAGAAAGTTCGTTTTTCAGAAAGACCAGATGGTACCGGTGTACCCAAGCATTATCCAAATGCAGCAGTACGACTTTTTAGCTATCAATAACCGACTTACAGAAATTGGATTAAAAAAAATACGTAGAATTGGACACACCCAAGAATTTGAGCAGATAAAGGAATATGTTCAAGGAGATGATTTTAGAACCGTTAACTGGAAGGCTACGGCCAAACAGAACCAATTAATGGTCAACCAATACCAAGATGAACGCTCACAGCCCATTTATTCTATTATTGATACAGGCCGAGTAATGAAAATGCCTTTTAACGGACTTAAATTATTGGATTACGCCATTAATTCTGCTTTGGCTTTTTCTAATGTTGCTTTAAAACGAAACGACAAAACAGGCATGATTGCATTCTCTAAAAAAATTGAATCCTTTGTTCCCGCCATTCAAAAAATCACCCATTTAAATACCATTTTAGAAAAGCTTTATAATATTAATACCCAGTTTACCGATGCAGATTATGGCATGCTCTATGCTCACGTAAAAAGGAACGTTAACCAAAGAAGTTTACTTCTACTCTACACCAACTTTGAACATATATCAGCGCTAAAAAGACAGCTTCCTTTCTTAAGTGCAATTGCCAAAAAGCATGTGCTCGTGGTCATATTCTTTGAGAACACAGAATTGGACACTTTAATTTCTAAAGATGCCCAAGACATTCAAACCATTTACCATAAAACTATAGCTGAAAAATTTACGCTAGAAAAACGTTTAATGCAGAAAGAACTTCAGAAATATGGTATTCAGACCATCTTAACCAAGCCAGAGAACTTAACCATGAATACCATCAATAAGTACCTAGAAATCAAGGCTCGGGGACTTCTTTAATCATATTCTTTAAATACAATTTTCTTCCACAACGAATAAAGTCGAAAAAAGTTGTTAACAAGTTATCACCAACGCTCATGTTGATAACTTTAATATGATTTTATAATCAATTCGCAACCCTAATAGTCACAAGTGATAGGCAGTAAAACGTGGGTTTGATAACCCCCATTTTTAGCTCTATCCGCGTTTAACCGCCCAAAAATTTCGTCATAATTCTGTAAATTGCAGTCCCCAGTAGGTATGTAAACATACCGCCCCTTTAAAATCTATTTACGAACCAAACCTAAGAGAACAGGAATGAAGAGAACATCTCCTTTAGTTGCTAAAACGTCCCCGACATTTTTCAATTTTTTACGGTCCAAGCCAAAATATAGATTTCGTCTTGTAGATTTTAAGAACAAAGACTACAAAACAGATTTACTTTTATCTCAGACCAGATGTGATTTAGAAATTTCACCTAAGGGGATTATGGTAGCGGGTAACTTTAATAATCATGAAAGTATAATTCCTCTTTTAAAGAATGAAATAGAATCTATTAGTTTAGTTAGGGGCAAAGAAACTATAGACACCTTTTACCTTTCTCCAATGCATATTTTAATGAAAATGGGCATACCAAGCCGCGTAGCTCGTTTCTTTAAAGTCTACCCATCAGAATACAAAATATCTGAGACTCAGGTTATTATTAAATGTGAAGAATATCAGCTTAAATTAATTACCGACGGCACTAATTTTGAGACTTTATTACGTACTTTTTCTAAATCTGGATATTCAGAAGAACTGAATCTTATGCGCAAACCTTCTTTAAATCTTTTAAATTACAGCGTATATTAATTCCAGAAATTCTATTCCGGTCAATTAACTATCAAAATCTATTATTAAGTGGCACTCCTTTTTATATCGAGGTCTATTAAGGTTCAGCCCATACTGCTAGTTAATTTAATGACAGTTCATTACATTTAAAGCTTATTATTAGCACGCTGCGCTATAAGAAACTAAAGTAATGAGACATAAAGAACTGTTATTACCTTTCTGTATTCTGTTTTTTGCAATAGGCCACACTCAAGAACTACATATTCTAGCTCAAGATTTTCTCAATTCTTTGGATGTAGGCCTCCTAGAAAAAGCTCAGTTCCAACTTAATGATGATGAACGTTTCACTTTCAATTATGTGCCGATTGCAAGAAAAGGACCAACTTTTAATGATTTTAATACGAAGCAAAAAGAAGCTGCTAACAACTTATTAAAAGCTTCTCTTAGCCAAGAAGGTTTCTGTAAAGCATCAGAAATCATGGCATTAGAAAATATCTTAGCTGTTCTAGAAAATAACAAAAAGAAGATGCCAGATGGAACTTCTATGAGAGACGCCCTAAACTATCACTTTTCTATTTTTGGCAAACCCGCTGCGGGAGAATTTTGGGGCTGGCGGTTTGAAGGCCATCATGTGTCCTTAAATTTTGTTGCTTCTAAAGGAGCTATTTTATCTGCAACACCATCTTTCATGGGTTCTAATCCCGGTACAGTGCCTAGTGGCAAATCAAAAGGGAAGCAAGTACTAAAAAAAGAAACCGAAATAGGTTTTGAACTTCTTAATTCACTCTCGGAAAAACAATTGGCACAAGCTGTATTTGCTAAGGATGCTCCCTACGAAATATTTACACGTAACCACAGAACCGCATCTAACTTAGAACCTAAAGGAATTCTATTTTCTGAACTATCAGCAGAACAGAAAGCAATTTTTAAAAAACTCTTAAACTTATATTTAAACAACTACGAAGCTGAATTTTCAAAATCACTTGAAACCAAAATTAAAGAAGCAGATTTTAATAAGCTTTCTTTTGCGTGGGCAGGCAGCTTAAAACCTGGCCAAGGACATTATTACCATATTCAAGGACCTACCATTTTAATTGAGTATGATAACACACAAAACAATGCCAACCACGTGCATACCGTAGTTCGGGACTTAACCAATGATTTTGGCCAAGATATTTTAAAGGAACATTACAATCACAGTCATTAAACTCGGACAAAACCCATGCAAGACCCTAAACCTGAAGTCTGGCTCCGCGGACCTATTCCAGAAATTCCATTACTATTGCAACCTGCTGCACATGCACTATTACAATCTTCCGAGGAAATAGAGCGCTATTTGCTTGATTTTCCGGAGGACAAATTATGGACCAAAATTGCTGGAAGAGCTTCAGTTGGGTTTCACTTACAGCATATTACCGGAGTGCTAGACCGTATGATGACCTATGCTAAATCTGAAGACTTATCAGAATTGCAATTCAACTACCTCTCTCAAGAAGGAAAGCCGAATGAACAACTCCATACAAAAGACCTTATCATCAACTTTCAAAATAAAACCGAACAAGCATTATCGTTTTTTAAAACCTTAACAGAAGCTACTTTAAAAGAAGAGCGTACGGTAGGAAGAAAAAAACTTCCGTCAACAACTTTAGGTCTTCTATTTCATGCCGCAGAACACAGCCAGCGGCATGTAGGTCAACTATTAGTTACAGTAAGTGTTCTGACCTATTCTGAAAACTAGAAACTATTTTTTTTCTTCAGATTTATAGAATCAAAAATTAACTTTTTATGGGGTCTACAACGTGTAATAACATGCTAACTTTATATTGTTATAAAAATGAAGATATGAAATCATATGAAGTTAAAATTTACTCAGGAAACCGCTTTACAGCTCAACGTATTGAAGAAAAATTAAACGAAGTTGGTATTAGTCCCATTATCAAGGACGCCTCTGAATCTGCACGTTTAGCTGGGTTTGCAGCCAATATTAATGGCGAGCTAGATATTCATGTGCGTGAAGATGAAAAGGACAAAGCAATGATCATCGTCAGGGCCATAGCTGCACAGCAAAAAGATTAAAAGCTTGTCGTTTACTGTATTCAGAATTACCTATTTTTATAGGCTACTTACCAATGAATACAAAACAACAATGACAAACAAAACCAAACTCACCCGTTTATTAGCGTTATCGCTTCTTACCACCCTATTCTGCGCTTGCGAGTCCAAGCCTAAAAAGCCAAAGGAAACCCCATTGGTTATTGTAGAAGACTCTCTTACGGAAGTAAGTAGAGCAAAGGAAATACGTGAAGGCATAAGCCCTAAAATTGCAGATGGACTAGAATTAACACTATGGGCTTCAGATTCTTTAGCCCCTGACCCTATTGCCATGCAAATTGACGATGAGGGAAAAGTGTATCTCACGCGTACCAATCGTCAAAAAAATTCAGAGTTTGATATTAGAGGATATCAACATTGGATGACGGCTTCTATTTCTTTACAATCTGTTGAAGACCGCCGTGAGTTCTTACATGAAACATTCGCTCCTGAAAAAAGTGAGGAAAACGAATGGTTCCCAGATCTTAACGAAGATGGAAGTCATGACTGGAAAGATTTGACTGTTGAAAAAGATGAAATCTGGATGCTGGAAGACAGCAACAATAATGGAATTGCAGACAAATCAACTCGAATTCTAGAAGACTTTAATGAAGAAATCACCGATGTTGCTGGAGCACTTTTAGTACGTGAAGATGATGTGTTTGTGGGCGTAGGTCCGGATATGTGGCGTTTAACAGACACCAATGATGACTTAATTTTAGATGATAAAACATCTATAGCCTATGGATTTGCGGTACATATTGGATTTGGTGCTCACGGCATGTCCGGAGCCATTGAAGGTCCTGATGGTAAAATATATTGGGGAATTGGTGATATTGGTGCCAACCTTACTACTGTTGACGGCCAAAACCTGAAATATCCAAATCAAGGGGTTATTGTACGTTCCAACCCTGATGGAAGCAATTTTGAAGTATTTGCTAGAGGATTGAGAAACACCCATGAATTTGTTTTTGATGCCTACGGAAATATTATTTCTTCCGATAATGATGGTGACCATGCAGGAGAAAGCGAAAGACTTGTTCACTTAGTGGAAGGTTCCGATTCAGGTTGGCGTTCTAACTGGCAGTATGGTAAATACACAGACCCAAAAAACAACGATTATAAAGTTTGGATGGATGAAAAGCTATTCACACCCCGTTGGGAAGGCCAAGCCGCATACATTGTACCTCCTATTAAAAATTTCCATAACGGCCCAACCGGAATGGCTTTTAACCCAGGTACAGCTTTAGGTAAGGATTGGCTCAATAAATTCTTTTTAGTAGAGTTTGTGGGCAACCCTGACCGATCTAACATTTGGGCTTTTGATTTAAAACCTAAAGGAGCTTCTTTTGAGCTGAATACGGATAAAAGTATCTTAAGTGGTGTTCTACCTACTGGAATTCAATTTGGTCCGGATGGTGCCATGTACGTTGCCGATTGGATTACCGGATGGGGTACTAAAAACTACGGTCGTGTTTGGAAACTAGATGTTAGCGATTCTAAGAATGACCTGGAGAAAGAACGAAAAGAGACCGAACGCTTAATGACCTTGGACTATAAAGAGCAATCCACAGATGAGTTGGTAAAATTGCTTTCTTATGGTGATATGCGTATTAGAAAGAAAGCTCAGTTTCAATTGGTGAAAAATGGCTCAAAAGGTTACAACGCACTTAAAGAAGTGGCTGCTAATAATGCAAATCAATTTGCACGTATCCACGCTATTTGGGGTATTGGTCAGGTTGCAGATAAAGATGCCTCGGAAGCGGAGCCACTTGTGGCACTATTAGCTGATAGCGACCCTGAGATTATCGCCCAGTCCGCTAAAATTTTAGGAGATGCAAATTATATTGATGCAGGAACAAAATTGATTCCGCTTTTAAAGCATGACAATTCGCGTGTAAAATTCTTTGCCGCTCAAGCTTTGGGTAGATTTAAAACCGAAGCTGCCGTTCAGCCTTTATTAGACTTTATCGTAGCAAACAATGACGATGATGTTTATTTAAGACACGCTGCCGTTTTAGCGCTATCTAGAATTGGAAAAACTGAATCTATTACCACTTTAGCACACAATCCCAACCGAAGCTTGCGAATAGCCGCAGTTCTAGTTTTACGTAGACTTCAAGATTCTGCAGTTGCAGAATTTTTAAAAGACGAAGATGAGTATATTGTAACCGAAGCCGCCAGAGCTATTAATGATGATTGGTCTATTGACGCTGCACTTCCTGCGCTTGCAGATTTGTTAACCGTAGAAAAATTTAATTCAGAACCTTTGTTGCGTAGGGCTATTAATGCCGCACTTCGTGTGGGAACTGACAAAGAATTAGAAAACCTTATCGCTTTTGCTAAAGATAAAAATAGGTCTAATATACTAAGAGGTGAAGCTTTAGCCACCATTGGCACATGGGCAGAACCGTCTGTACTTGATAGAGTTGATGGCCGTTTCCGTGGAGAAATCAAAAGAGACCCCAATGTTGTAAAACAGAAAATTGAAAAAGATATTCCAGATTTTCTTGAGGATACGGATGTGGACATTATTATAGGTATCACCAACACCTTAGCCAACTTAGGAATCGATACACATAACGATGCTCTTTTTGCTATCATGAAAAAGAACAAGTCGCCAAAAGTAAGGTCTGAGGTTTTGCAAGCATTAGGAAAACTAAATTTTGATAAGGTTGAAACTGCCATGCAGTACGGTATGAAAGACGGAGATAAAGATGTGCGTACCACAGCTATTAGCCTAATGCCGAAAATGGACATATCCAAAGAGAACTTGCCTAACATCATCAAACCTATTTTCCAAAAAGGATCAGTTCGTGAACAACAGCAATTGTTAAGTGTTTTAGGTGAGCTTCCCGTTGAAAAAAGTGGCGAGGTTTTAGAAGGGTTGATAAAGCAAGCCAGCGCAGAGCGCTTAAAGCAAAGTGTTATTCTAGACCTTATTGAAGCCGTAGAAGCAACCAAAGACGAAAACTTAATTGCGCAATTAAAGCCTTTAAAGGAAAACGGAAACTCCATGGACGCCTTTAAGGAAACCTTAGTTGGCGGTAATTCCAGAGACGGTAGAAATGTTTTCAATAAAAATCCAACTGCCCAATGTACCCGATGCCATGCTATTGGCAGCGCAGGTGGTGACGTTGGACCATCTCTGGAAAATATAGGAAATATTTTAAGTAGAGAACAAATCCTAGAAGCACTTATTGAGCCAAGCGCTAGATTGGCTCCAGGTTATGGTAGTGTTTCACTTACCCTAAAAGACGGGCAAGTAGTAAATGGTATTCTTGAGGCCGAAACTCACGAGGAACTTACCTTAAGAACTTCTGAGGCAGAGCCTTTGGATATACCTATATCACGCATTGAGAAACGCGAAAATATGCCATCGGCTATGCCACCAATGGGTCGTTTGATCTCAAAAAGAGAATTGCGAAACTTAATAGAATATCTTGCTAGTCTTAAAGAAGGCTAGACAGAAAACAACAAAAAAGCCCTCCATAATGGAGGGCTTTTTTTTTATTTTATATCATTTGTAAATTATAAAGAAGCAACTTTCTTCTTTGCAACTTCAAATTCTGTTATCATATCATTTACAATACTTGCTGCTGGCTTAATGGTATGAATAAGCGATGCTACTTGACCAATTTCAAGCTCACCCTCTTCCATATCACCTTCAAAAATACCTCGCTTGGCACGAGCCCTTCCCAATAAAGAAATCAAATCTTCTTTTGAAGCACCATTAGCATAGGCAGTCTGAACATCTTGATAAAACTTATTTTTTATTAATCGAACAGGAGCCAATTCTTTTAAAGTAAGCTGGGTATCACCCTCACCTGCTTCTACTACTTTTTGTTTAAATAGCGGATGTGAAGATGCCTCATCACTAGCCACAAAACGACTACCTACTTGCACTCCATCCGCACCTAAAATTATAGTAGCGAGCATGGCTGCACCGGTTGCTATTCCCCCTGCAGCAATTATGGGAATATCTAATTTTTCCTTAACCGCAGGAATTAAAGTAAGCGTAGTAGTTTCATCTCGTCCATTATGACCACCCGCTTCAAAACCTTCCGCAACTATAGCGTCTACTCCGGCCTCTTGAGACTTTATAGCAAACTTTAAGCTACTGACTACATGAACTACTATAATTCCTTTTTCCTGTAAATAAGAAGTCCATGTTTTTGGATTTCCTGCGGAAGTAAAAACAATTTTCACCCCTAACTCTACAATTATTTCCATCAATTTATCCAAATCAGGATAAAGCATGGGTACGTTTACTCCAAAAGGTTTATCGGTTGCTTGCTGACATTTTTGAATATGCTCGCGCAATACTTGAGGATACATGCTACCTGCACCAATCAATCCCAAGCCTCCTGCATTGGAGACAGCAGAAGCTAAGCGCCAACCGCTGGTCCAAATCATACCTGCTTGAACAATAGGATATTTTATTCCGAAGAGCTCTGTTATTCTATTTTGCATGGATTGAATATATTGAAAAACTCCCTATTAAGAAATTACACCAGAGCCAATAAGTTCATCGCCAAGGTACCATGCAGCAAACTGACCTTCCGTTATAGCCGATTGTTTTTCCTCAAAATCAACGTACAATCCACCAGCAACTTTATAAATAGTAGCTTTTTGCAATGACTGGCGATATCTAATACGTGCCATTACTTCAAGAGTTTCATCTTCCTTCAACGCTAAATCCCTCCGTACCCAATGTAACTCTTCATCCGTAATAAAAAGCGTTCTTCGGTACAAACCTGGATGCGATTTACCCTGACCCGTATAGATTACATTTTCATGAACGTCCGTATCAATAACGAACAACGGTTCTTTGGTACCTCCTACATCAAGTCCTTTTCGTTGCCCTTTGGTAAAATAATGTGCTCCTTGGTGGTCACCCACTACTTTTCCATCTTCAACATGATAGACTGGTTTTTCAGCGTAAAAAGATAACTCTGCTTGCTTATTTTTAAATTGAGGTAATTCTTTTTGATATTGAGAAACATCAGAAGGGACCTCAACAATTACTCCTTTTTTAGGTTTTAACTTTTGCTGAAGAAATTCAGGCAAACGTACTTTTCCAATAAAACAAAGCCCCTGAGAATCCTTTTTATCTGCGGTAATTAAGTCATTATCCGCAGCAATTTGGCGTACTTCTGGTTTATTCAAATGCCCAATAGGGAACAACGTTTTTGACAATTGCTCCTGTGAAAGCTGACAAAGAAAATACGACTGGTCCTTGTTATCATCCCTACCCGCTAAAAGCTGAAAGGTTTCAGAACCATCATCATTCTTAATCGTTCCTTTTCTACAATAGTGACCCGTTGCTACGTAATCTGCACCCAATTGCAAGGCAATATCCATAAAAACATCAAACTTGATTTCGCGATTACAAAGCACATCAGGATTAGGGGTACGTCCTCTTTCGTATTCCGCGAACATATAATCTACAATCCGTTCTTTATACTGAACACTTAAATCTACGGTCTGGAAAGGTATACCCAACTTCTCGGCCACAATTAGAGCATCATTACTATCTTCCAACCACGGGCACTCTTCTGAAATAGTTACCGAGTCATCATGCCAATTCTTCATAAACAAGCCTATTACCTCATACCCTTGTTCTTTTAAAAGGTATGCGGTTACACTTGAATCCACTCCTCCTGAGAGGCCTACAACTACTTTTTTCATGCTCAATAATAAGATTGCAAAATTAGTCAATAAACACGGATTGTACCTTTTCAAATACAATTTTAGCATTTCCTTAAAACCAAAAGTGTTTAACTTTTTTTACAAAAGGGTTAAACAAAATGATATTTTTGTTATAAATTGCTTCAGATTTAACTTAGAGAAGTGGTTTAGAATGGTTCCATTTTCCGTTCTACCCATTAAATATGAACAATTAATATATGTATTATGATTCTCAACAATTTTAAAGGTATTTTACCCCTAGCTCTAGCTTCCATTTTTTTCGTGTCATGTAGTGATGATGACAATGCTCCAGAAATTCCAATGGAAACTGAGACCGATATTGTAGATATCGCTATGACTGATTCTAACTTATCCATATTAGTAGAAGCCCTGGACGAGGCTGATTTAGTTTCTACACTACAAGGAACTGGTCCTTTTACTGTATTCGCTCCTACTAATACTGCTTTTCAAGCTTTTCTAACGGAAAATAATTTTGCTTCTTTAGACGACATTCCTGAAGAAACCTTAAAGCAAGTACTATTAAATCATGTTGTTAGTGGCAACGTAAAAGCCGCAGATTTAGAAACTACATATTATAGCTCATCTTCCACAGCTGGTGTTGATGGAAAAAACTTAAGTTTATATGTAAACACTGCAGACGGTGTAACTATTAACGGTTCTGCTGTATCTACCGCAGATATTGAAGCTTCTAACGGAACTATTCATGTTGTGGACAAGGTAATAGGTTTACCAAATGTGGTTAATCATGCTACCTACAATAGCGCTTTTACTTCATTGGTGGGCGCATTGACAACGGACGGCAATACAGTTTTTACCGATTTACTAAGTGATGCCGAACAGAAGTTTACTGTGTTCGCTCCTACTAACGATGCTTTTACTGCATTTGAAAATCCTAATGAAAACGAATTGAACAGCATTCTTGCTAATCATGTAATTGCAAGAGCAGTTTTAGCAGCAAGCGATTTAAGTAATAGCTATGCGAATACAGCAGCTGCAAACGCAGATGGTGACAACCTAAGTATATATGTAAATACAGATGATGGTGTAACATTAAATGGTACTAGCAAAGTTATTATTGCAGATGTAGTAACTACTAATGGTATTATACATGCAGTAGATACGGTAATTGACTTACCTACTGTTGTTACGTTTGCTACTGCTGACAGTGAAAACTTTTCATCTTTAGTTGGTGCACTTACTACAGAAGGACAACCTGATTTTGTATCTATTTTAAGCTCTACCACTGAAAATAATCCTTTTACAGTTTTTGCTCCAATAAATAGTGCTTTTGCAGCATTGACAGAAGTACCTGCCGGAGAAGATTTAACTGCGGTTCTTACACATCATGTAATTGCTGAAGCTAATATTGTTTCTGGAGATTTAAGTGATGGATTGGTTTCTCCCGCAACATTACAAGGTGATGCATTGACATTTACAGCTTCTAATGAAACTTTCGTAATTACAGATGGAGCTGGAAATACAGGAATTGCAATTGTTAAAGCTGATGTTCAAGCTATAAACGGAGTAATTCATGCTATAGATACCGTTCTTATTCCGAGTAACTAGCAGTTATAAATTAAAACATATTTATCACACAAGTGGCCGCTAAATTTAGCGGCCATTTTCTTTTTTTTATTTATAATATATAATTGATTTTTAATGATATACCGTAAAATTGCATAAATCAAACAGCGTATTTCAACGGATAAAAATTAGCTGTTTATCCTTATAAAAATTCAAATTTTACAATGCTCTATTTAAAGCAATAATTACCAAACAACATAGCTGCCCAAGTTAGCATACAAAAAAGAGCACTTGACAACTCTCTTTTTTTTAAAGCTTGGTTAAGTTGCATCTTTACAATCCCAAATCTTACCAAACCAACCTAACTAATGCAAAAAACCCTGACAGATATCTGTCAGGGTTTTTATTTACTTTGAACTCTATATAATTTTAGACTTCTTATTTCTTGTTTATTTTTTTCTGATCTTCAGCCTGTTCCATCATCTCGCGCATCTTTTTCTGAAACTTATTCTCTTTCTTAGGCTTTTTCTTGTTCTCCTGTATCTGAGCATGAATTTTCTTATCGTCCAAGATAAAATTCTTGATTACTAACATAATACCAATAGTAATCATGTTAGATACAAAGTAGTACAAACTAAGTCCACTTGCATAGTTATTAAAGAAAAACAACATCATTAGCGGCATTAGATACATGATAAATTTCATGTTAGGCATACCTGGCTGTTGTGGCATGTTCTGACCTGTAGTCATCGTCATATAAAAGAATATAGCGATAGAAGCCAAAATTGGAAATAAACTCACGTGATCTCCATAAAATGGAATATGAAAAGGCAAGTTAGCAACAACATCATATGATGATAAATCATCTGCCCATAAAAAAGATTTCTGACGCAATGCAAAAGAAGTTGGGAAGAACATGAACAATGCATAGAAAATTGGCATCTGCAATACAGCAGGAATACAGCCACTCATAGGACTTACACCAGCTTTACCATATAGTTTCATGGTTTCTTGCTGCTTTTTCATAGCATTATCCTTATACTTCTCTCCTAACTCTGCAAGTTCAGGTTTTAGAACCTTCATCTTAGCTTGAGACAAATATGACTTATAAGTTACAGGTGACATTGCCAATCTAACTAAAACGGTCATAGCAACAATAGCCCAACCAAATGGTAAGACAGAACTTAAAAAGGAATAGAAAGGATTAAATAAATAACGGTTTAACCAACCGAAAATACCCCATCCAAAAGGAATAGAATCATCAAGACCCAACTCTTTATATTGGCTCAACACCTTTATATCCGTAGGACCATAATACCAGTGCATATTTTGCGCCAATTCACCTCCTGTTAATTCTAAAGGCATTGTTGCACCAAATAATTTGGTGAATTTGGTATCTTTACTTTCTTCTTCAACTAAATTCTTAGAAGTAAGCTCTGCAGTCTTAAAGTTAGTTTTGCCAACTAACATAGAACTAAAAAAGTGTTGTCTGTATGATAACCACTTTACATCTTCTTCTTTTTCATCATCATCACTAGCCAGCGATAGGTAGCTAATCTTACCATCTTCATGGCTATAAGTCAGCTCCGTGTATTTGTTCTCGTACTCTACACTTTTATTGTGACGTATACCTTTTAGGTCCCATTCTAAATCTACAGGTCTACTACTGTCTATAATACCACTTAGTCCTTGCGAACGTATAGTAAAATCTACAAGGTATTCTCCTTCTTTCATTTCATAACGGTACTCCAAAAAGTTGTTCGGACCCGCTTTGGCTTTCATTGAAAGTACCTTGCTCCCATTATTTTCGGTTAAAGACGGCTCAAAATAAAGATCTTTAGTATTTAGAACTCTATTATCCGAAGTCGTAAAGTTTACACCAAAAGAAGCATTGCCATCATGTATCAAGTAAACAGGAATAGAATCATATGTATGATACTGCTTCATACGCGCCTCTACTATCTGACCACCTTTATTACTAATCTCAAGAGAAACTAGTTCGTTCTCTAATTTAGTAATCTTATCAGATGGCTGCGTGAAACCAAAAGCACCTATTTTACCTTGATAATTAGCAACTGCAGTAGAATCTTGAAGATTAACTACTGGAGATTGTTCAACATTTTCAGATGGTAAGACCTCTTTGCTTTCCTCTTTTACAACCTGCTCTTGTTTTGCCTTTTCAGCAGCTTGCTCTTCTGGAGTGGGCTGATTCTGATAAAACATAAATATCAATATTCCAAAAATCAGTACAAAACCGACTATAGAATTTATATCTACTTTCTTTTCTTCCATCTAAATAATTGTTATTAAACCGATTGCTTCAAAATCAAATCAGTCATGTACAGGGGTTTGGTTCAGTCAATTAGCAAATATATGTCCAATTGTACAGATTATGCCAGAATGGCATTATTTTATTGCTTTTTATGTTTAAGTGCTGCTTTAACAAACCCTACAAACAACGGATGCGGACTGTCTACCGTACTTTTGTATTCTGGGTGGTATTGAACACCAATAAACCAAGGATGCTCTGGTATTTCAACGATTTCAACAAGACCTGTTTCTTTATTTATACCCGTTGCTTTAAGACCTTTTGCTTCAAGTTGCTCTTTAAAATCACTATTAAATTCATAACGGTGACGGTGTCTTTCAGATATACTATCTGCCCCTTTATAGATTTCTTTTGCCAAACTGCCATCTAGAAGTTCACAGTCCCATGCTCCTAATCTCATGGTACCTCCTTTATTAACAATGGTTTTCTGCTCTTCCATTAAATTAATCACAGGATTTGGCGTCTTTTCATCCATTTCCATAGAGTTGGCATCTTTTAAGCCCAACACATTACGTGAGTACTCAATTACTGCCATTTGCATTCCCAAACAAATACCTAAAAACGGAATTTTGTTTTCACGGGCATATTGCACAGCTCTAATCTTACCTTCTATACCTCGTTCACCAAAACCTGGTGCTACAAGAATACCATCTAAATCCTTCAACAATTTATCAAGGCTTTTCCCTGGTAAATGCTCTGAGTGAATAGATTTTACGTTTACACGAACTTCATTAACCGCACCTGCATGAATAAAAGATTCTAAAATAGACTTATATGAATCTTGAAGCTCAACATACTTACCTATAAGGCCAATGTTTATTTCGTTCTTAGGATTCTTATGCTTGTCTAAAAATTCTTTCCATTGGGCAAGGTCTGGTTCTATAACATCTGCCAATGCCAATTTTTTAAGCACCACAGTATCTAAACCTTCTTCTTGCATCAATAACGGAACGTCATAGATAGTAGAAGCATCAATAGATTGTATAACTGCTTCACGCCTTACATTACAGAAAAGCGCTAGTTTTTCTTTTATCTCATCAGAAATTTCATGCTCCGTACGACAAACAAGTACATCTGCCTTGATACCACTTTCCATTAAAGTTTTAACGGAGTGCTGCGTTGGTTTTGTTTTCAATTCGCCTGCAGCAGAAAGATAAGGTACAAGTGTTAAATGAATAACAATACCGTTATTATCACCAAGTTCCCATAATAGTTGTCTTACGGCCTCTATATAAGGTAAGGATTCAATATCACCTACCGTTCCTCCTATTTCAGTAATTACAATATCATACTCACCACTATTACCCAACAGTTGAACACGTCGTTTAATTTCATTGGTAATATGAGGTACTACCTGAACGGTCTTGCCCAAAAACTCCCCTCGGCGTTCTTTTTCAATTACGCTTTGATAGATACGTCCTGTAGTTACGTTGTTGGCCTGAGAAGTACGTACGTTCAAAAAACGTTCGTAATGCCCAAGGTCCAAATCGGTCTCTGCCCCATCATCGGTTACATAGCATTCGCCATGTTCGTATGGATTTAGCGTACCTGGATCTACATTGATGTACGGGTCTAATTTCTGAATCGTTGTCTTATAGCCACGTGCCTGTAGCAATTTGGCGAGTGATGCGGCTATAATGCCTTTCCCTAGAGAAGAAGTAACACCTCCCGTAACGAAAATATACTTTGTCTGCGACATATTGGTGTTCTTTGTTACGGGGCACAAAGATATAAATCCCCCTTGGAAATCATAGGCTTTACCTAGGAAAATCTTTTTGAATCCGATAAATTAACGGCTCAAGACCATTTATCTTAATTTCTAGCATTGATTTAAGGAGAATTCCTAATTTTCCATCAGGAAAACCTTTCTGTTGATACCATATGAGATATGGTTCGGGAAGATTTACCAAATACTTGCCTTTATATTTCCCAAACGGCATTCTATAATGAGCCAATTCAATCAATTTTTGTTTATCCGGAGCTATGTTCATTATTAAATCTAAATATTTTATCTTTATTTCCGCCTAATAGCCAAAAAATTATGAAACGAAGAAAATTTATCGGTACATCTGCCGCCGCATCGGTTGGATTGGTGGCCTGCAAAACTACGAATGCCATGGCACCTTCTAATACAGAAAGCGTAAAATTAAAAGAAAATATTAACCATAGTGTTTGCCGCTGGTGTTACGGAAAGATTCCTATGGAGGATTTCCTAAAAAGCCTAAACGAACTTGGCATAAAAGCAATGGACCTTACAGGACCGGAAGATTGGCCATTGATGAAAAAATATGGTATTCACGCATCTATGTGCTGGGGAGCCGGTTTTGGAATTGAAAAAGGATGGAACGACCTTTCTCTGCATGAAGAACTCATTGCAGATTATTCACAACACATTCCAAAAGTAGCAGCTGCAGGTTATACCAACCTTATCTGCTTTAGTGGAAACCGTAACGGCATGGACGATGCAGAAGGATTAAAAAACTGCGCAGAAGGACTTAAAAAAATTATGCCAATTGCAGAAAAACACGGTGTTGTTATACAAATGGAACTTTTAAATTCTAAGGTGAATCACCCAGATTACATGTGTGATACTAGCGCTTGGGGAGTAGAACTGTGCAAAGCCATAGGCTCAGAACACTTTAAACTGTTATATGACATCTATCACATGCAAATTATGGAAGGTGACATTATCAGAAACATTCAAGACTACCACCAGTATTTTGGTCATTACCACACCGGTGGAAATCCTGGTAGAAACGAAATAAACGATACTCAAGAACTTTTTTATCCTGCAATCATGAAAGCAATTCTTGCTACCGGCTATACAGGCTATGTCGCTCAAGAATTTATACCTACATGGGATGATAAAATTGCAGCCCTTAAAGAGGGTATCACCATTTGTGACGTTTAAAACTTACCAACCTCCCTTCGGGGAGGTTTTTTTTACCCCATTAATTTCTTTAAAAAATCTTCTTTTCTGCGCACCGCTACCTCTATGTGAGAACCATCGTTCATAAGTGCGTAGCCACCCTTGCCCTTTACATACTTATCTACACAGGTTAAATTAATTAAATGCGATTGATGTGTTCTATAAAAATGGTGCTTTTCTAAAAGTGCTTCAAAATACTTTAATGTTTTGGCTACGGTAAGTTTCTTATCATCTTTAAGGTATAGATGTGTGTAGTTGATATCCGACTGGCAGCGAACGATATCTTTTATGGCAATCATAGAAAGACCATCTATAGTAGGTACCGCTATTTTCTGAAAATCACTGGCTTTTTGCTCCTCAAGGTTATGAAACAAGACTTCCATTTTCTGTGATATCTCTTGTAGTGATATTTTCTTTTTCAGCTTTTCCAAGGCTTTGTGCAGGTCATCTTCAGCAATTGGTTTTAAGAGATAGTCCAAAGCTGAAAATTTGAAAGCCTCTAGAGCATAATTATCATATCCCGTAGTAAAAATAACCTCAAAATTAATGTTCGGCACTGCTTGAAGTAATTCAAACCCGGTTTTATCGTGTAGCTGTATATCCAAAAAAACCACTTGTGGACTGCATCTTTTTATGGCTTCCAGACCTTCCTTAAATGATGAGGCCACCTCTTGAACTTTTAACGAATCATAAGTTTTTAGTAGCAATAGTAACCTATCCTGACAATGCTTTTCATCATCTACTATAATCGCTTTCAACATAAATTCTTTAAAATTGAAGTTCTAAAGGTAATTTCAACTCAACACGAAGCCCTTCTTCTTTATCGATCATTTGAATGCTTGCGTTTTCCTTTTTCAACTGGTTTATAATATCAAGCCTATTCTTGGTTATTTTAAGCCCCATTGAGGTTTTACCTTTTTTTGTTGCACCGTTTGTTTTTCGCCCTACCCCATCATCATCTACCGTACAGACCAACAACTGATTTTCTATTTTCACCGAGATATCTATATGTCCTTTGGTTTCCTTTTTAGATATACCGTGCCAGATACTATTCTCTATAAAAGGCTGTAATATTAGCGGTGGCACCATGGTATTCTCCATATCAACATCTTTGCTCACCTTAATAGAATGCTCAAATTTATCCTTTAAACGCAAACCTTCAATTTGCATATAAAGCTCCGTGAGCTCAAGGTCCTCTTCTAGCGGAATCCATTTTTTCTCTGAACTTTCCAAAATGGCACGTATCAACTTAGAGAATTTTACCAAAAATGTATTGGCCGTCTCCAAATCGTTCTTGGCCATGTAATCACTAATGGAATTCATGGCGTTAAAAATAAAATGTGGATTCATCTGTGAACGTAATGCCTTTAGCTCGGTTTCCGCCACTTTGGTCTTGAATTCGGAAATCTTTTTTTCGGACAATACCCGTTCTCTTTTTTTATACAATTGAAAAGCAACAACGGAAAAAACAACAATCAAAAATGCCCCTAGTGACAAACCTGTTATCATTAATTTTTGACGTTCCATTTCAGCATTTGAAATGGCCTGTTCCTTTTCATGGGTAGCCAAAAGGATAGATTTTTCTTTTTCGTATTCATAATCTGCTTCAAGAAGTGCTATTTCTTCTTTTTTCTCCACGGAAGCAAAACTATCCCGCAAAACTACCGCCTCAGTTTTATTCTTAAAGGCTTGTTTATAATTTCCTGTTTCACTTTGTAAACTCGCAAGTTGTTCAAGGGCATTGAACTGCAGGTTTATACTTCCCGCTTCTTTGGCGTATTCAAACGAGGTCTCATAATTCTCTTCGGCAAGCGCCAATTTTTTTTCCGACCCCAAAAAATAACAGTCGCCTAGATAACGGTGCACTATTGCCAGATTATTGGAGTTCTTTAACTTCTCGTAAATTTTCTGAGTCTGTTTAAAATAAGGCACTGCCTTTGCGTATTTACCCATTTCCGAATATGCGATTCCCATGTTGGTCAACGCACTGGCCATACCCCTTTCATTGGTATTACTTTCCATGATATCATAGGCCTTCTTGTAGCTATCAATTGCTTTTTCAGGATTTCCGGTATCATTATAAACCCGTCCAAGGTTGGTCAACGCATTAGCTACTCCTTCCTGAAAATCACTCTTTTCAAAAAATAAAAGAGCCTGTTTTTGATACGTTTTCGCCTCTTTAAACTTTTCTAATCTAGCATATAACAATCCTATATTACTTAGGATGGATGCATATTGACGATCCTCCGTAAGCCCCAAATCCTCATAGATACGCTTGGCGTCCAAGTAACTTTTAATTGCCTCTGGATACTGAGAAAGATACATATGGTTAATACCGATGCTATTCAACATTTTAGCCATCAAAAAGCTATCCTTCGCTTTCTCAAAAACCTCGTATGCCTTCCGGTTGTTATCATTGGCACGAGCATAGTCCGACTCATTAAAATACACCAACCCTTTATTATATATTAATCTGGCAACACCTTTTAAATCATTGTTTTCTTCACGTATTATCATAGCCTGATCATACGAGTCCAAAGCCAGCGAGTCCATTCCTAAAGCACTATAGTTATGGCCCCTATAGGCATATGCAGTGGCCGTGCCTTCATGATTTCCCAATTGAAGCCCTAAATCTATAGCTTCTTGAGATGTATCTACTCCGGATTTGGGGTCAATAGAATAGTAGGTATACGCTAACTCGTTCAAAGTCTTTAACCTAACCGTATCCTGACTTATGCCTTCACGTAAAATCTGGCTTAAACTATCTACTTTAGACCGTTGTGCGTCTGCGCCCTGCACTAAAAACACAAGTAATATAATAAGGGCCTTTATTCTGAAAGAAAGCATATGCGCATCTAATATATAACTCCAAATTTAACAGTTTAGCAGAAGTGAACACCACACAGTCAAAAAAATATTGTGATAAATTGTTCTTTTTGAGGTTTCTACAAAAAAATATAGCCAGATAACGATTATATCAAAAAAACCTACACATACCTAACCCAACACCACGATTAATAAATTCCCATGGTAAGGTAGACCGCTTATTCTTACTTTCATTCCATCAAACCAAACAACCAAATACTATGGTAAAAAACAACTACTACCACAAACTTCTAATTATCCTTGCCTCATTATTCTTATGCTTTGCAATTGGATGCGATAGCCACCCCATAAACGAATTAGCCGAAGACCTCTCGGATGAATTTGAAGAAATAGATAAAGAGCAAGAAGTACAGAAAGAAGAAGAAGAAGAAGAAGAAGAAGAAGAACAGGAAGAACAAGAAGAAGAAGAAGAACAGGAAGAACAAGAAGAAGCCTTATACACCGGTTCCATGATCGCTATTGCTAACAATAATGAATTTCAATCATCTGAATATTTAGAAGAATTTAATACCATTTATGCAAGTATTACAAAAAACGATGAACTATATATGGTATACATTTTAGGTTACGACATAAGTTTAGGGCTAGCTAATACTAAAGCTATTATTTTATGGGCTGTAGGAGAAGATTTTTCCACCCTCAAGGTAGACAAAACATGGGATTCCCCTCTAGTAGATTTTCTCCATGAAGGAGTGATTGCCAATTATTACGAAAGTGAAGCGACAGAAGACAATGAGAACGATAACGATGATCCTAACCTTGAAGAAGTAGATAATATATATCTAAAAATTACCGCAATTGATTTCGAAAATCAAAAATTTTCTGGTGAGTTCAGTTTTGCGGGAAAAACTGAAGACGGGACTTCCATTACCGTAACAGATGGCAAGTTTACCGATTATTATTTTGATTATAAAGAACAATAACAACCTCACCAACAAACCTCTCAGAACCATGAAAAAATCATTACTTTATTTATCGGCCTTTCTTTTAGCCTTATCAACCTTTGTAAACTGTTCTGTAAAAGATGCTGTAGACGACCTTTCGGACACACAAAAAGCACTTGATTGCGCCTATTTAATTGAAGATATTGATGAAAAATGGGATAGAGAAGATAGGGATTGCGACGATATAAAATCGGACGTAGCAAAAATTCTGGACACCTGTAAAGATTTTATAAGCGAAGAACAAAAATCACAACTGGAGTTCTATGCCGCGAATTGCGACACAGCCAACTAATGAAAATACAATAAACTTAACCTCACTTTGTTTTTCCAAATGAACGCTCTAAACCAGAACCATTACCGCACCAATCTGCTGCTACTGGGTCTAAATTTATTCGGACGTAACGCTAATAAGCCTACCAACGAGGTAAATCATTCAAACATCCATCGTAACTTAAGAGTAATACGGTCACTTAGAAAAATGTAAATATCTAAACACCTACACTAATGAATTTACAAAAAGTACTATCTATATACACGCTTACCCTCCTTCTTAGCACCATCATATCCTGTTCCGAAGATAATTCAACTGTAGACCCTCCTGCCCCAAAAGAGCAAACCGAAGAAGACCCAGTTATAGAAGAAGAGAACGAGAGCACCACTGAAGATGAACAAGAACAGGAAACCGACGAAGAAGAGGAAGTCGAAGAAAGCCCAGAAGAAGAAGAAGAAGAAGAAGAAACAACAACTAACAATTTTGGCACTATAGAATTGTCCGGTGATGAGACATCAGATGTTGGCACCGAACTAGTTGTTGGCCATATTGCTGTTGGCCGTGCAGATTTGACCGGCACTGATAAATCAGTGATTTTAACAGACGAAAACACTGAAATCACAGAAGAAGGCCCAGAACCCAAAAACCTTGACAAAGGTTTTATTCTTATAGGTGGAGACGACCTTAACGCAAACGGAACTACTTCTTCAGAAAAAGACATCTCCATGGTTATATATATTGACGGGGAAGAATATCGTTTTGGGTGCGCCGTGCCAAATAGTGGAAATTTTATTGATTGCGGAGCCGATTATAACATCGATTTTGACAAAAAGGAAATAGTTTTTAAAGAAACAACCGTAGTCAATACAGATACGGAAGTTACCTTAACTATGAATGGCACTATTACATGGGAATAAACTCAAATATATTTTGAATTAAAATGCACTTTTTCCTATACCTATCTAAAAACCAAATACATCCAAACTACAAATTCAATTTTAGGACTAACTAAAAAAGAGAAGCAGAAGGAATGTTATTTAAAATATGTGTGTATTTTTACCCCAGCATTATTTCTAAATAACGACTTTACACTAAACATTATTAAAATGAAAAAGACAATTACATTATTAGCAACCTTTGCCTTCTTGGTACAGTTTGCTTCTGCCCAAGAGTTTGAAGTAGGCACAAACGCCATTAACGCCGGTATTGGCCTAGGAGGTTATTATGGAGGATACTCTACCTCTACTCAAAGTCCTGTTTTTAGCGCTAGTTATGAAAGAGGCGTTTGGGATGTTCCTGGCCCTGGCGTAGTAAGCTTAGGAGGTTACCTTGGTTATAAAAGATTCACTTATAACAATGATTTCTTCGGTAATGACTATAGCTGGTCATATACAATCATAGGTGTTCGCGGAGCTTACCATTATACTGGATTAGATGTTGACAATCTTGACGTTTACGGTGGGGTCATGGCTTCTGTTAGACTTCTAGGTGGAGATGAATTTAGCGATTTAAACAGTAGACCAGGTGCTACCGCCTTTGTTGGTGGCCGTTGGTACTTTACAGATAATATTGCTGGTTTTGCAGAAGCTGGTTATGGGGTTGCCTTTTTAACCATAGGTGCTTCTTTCAGATTTTAAGAAACCAAAATAATAATAAAAAAGCCTTCTTAGAGTTTTACTCTGAGAAGCTTTTTTATTTAAGGGCAGTTTCAATCTGCCGGCTCCAGAGTATTTGTTTTTCTAAATCTTGAGAAAAATTGGTTTCCCTATCGTATTTATCTTGAAAATTATTCAGCTCTTTTAGAATGGTCTTGTAAATGGCTTTTACTTCTGCCTGGACATTCATCGTGAATTGAGCTTCGGAGAGCCGCTCCCGCATTTTTCTTGCATAAAGCTCGGATATATCAAAATGTAATTGCTCATGGCTTAAAATGATTGAATCGCACACTTCTGGACGATACCAGGATTTTCTTGGAATAAACTCGCTCTGCACTACAAAATCTAGATACACCTGACCATCTTTCTCAAAAGAAGAGAATGAATAACTGACACCACTAGCGGTTGTAGCGGCGGCCCAATGTGTTTTGAAATAAGTTCCTTTAAAATCTGACCATTGCAGCTTTCTATCTGCGCTCCAAATAATTTTTTCCTCTTCTTGAGAAGAAACAGTTCCAAACACAAAAAGACAAAGCAAACAAAGACCGTATTTTAAAGTTCCCAATGGAATGTTATTACTTTTTCTATATCTGGATGCAAGCTATAAAGTACAGGACACGTGTTAGCGGTATTCTCTAAAATCTTCCTTTCCTTATCGGAAGCAATAGAAGGCAAAATCAGTTTTGCTTCAATTTTAGATATTCTTCTTGGCTCAGCGGCCATGTGCTTTTTGATTTCAACAGTAGAGCCATCTAATTTCAAATCCAACCCCTTGGCCTTAATTCCCATCATGGTAATCATACAACTTCCCAATCCGGTTGCCACAGTGTCCGTAGGCGAAAAGGCTTGCCCTAGCCCATTATTATCTACAGGAGCATCTGTAATAAAAGTATCACCAGACCGCATATGTTCGCAGGTGGTTCTTAAATCTCCGTTGTAGGTTACTTTTGATGTCATACTAACTTAGGGTTTAGAATTAATAAATCTATTCGTAAGTCCTAAGTTAGTACTACCTCATATAAAAAAGAAATTAATTTTAGTGATTTCTAAACTTACTCAGCTTGCTTAATACGAAGGTCTTCAAACATTAGAATGTATGATGACTGATTAAAATATCCCGAAGCACCTTCCTTTTCATAGTCAAACTTACTACCGGAGTATTCAGTTTCACCAATAAGCTTAGAAGCTTCTACCATATTATTCTTATAAGCCAGCTTCAACAAAATATCAAAAGTAAGATCAAAACCACGCACGGCATACCTATCTGGCGTACTACCAAATCGTTTCTCGTAACGCTTAGAAAAAGAATCGTTAGATCCTATTTTATATACAGAAGGATATGTAAAATGTAAGTTTGATAAATGTGAATTGCTGATTACCTCATTGTCAAAAGCATTGTTCTTGTTCGTTGTGAACATGCGCACCTTTCTATCTTTGGTATTCATTGAATTCAAAATAGAACTCACACTTGACACCAATTTAAAATTATCAGTTTCTACAAACACCCAGTTATCGGATTCTTCCGAAAGAAGTTCAGTTAACTTTTCAATGTCAATAGCAATATTTTTCTCTTCCTGAGTTACTTTTAAAGTATCGGCTCCCGGAAAACCTAACAATAATTGCTCCTTGACCTTTTTATTCTTATCATCTGCAATTATGATTACATGCTGTTCAGCATTACGCTTGCCCTGCACGTACTCAATCATGTGATCACGTAGCACCTCATCAGAAGTATAGGAAAAGAAGACATTTGGCAAACTTAAATCACTCTTAGCAGGAATAGGCGCTACTAGTGATACTTTCTTACCGCTAGCCCTTAAAGCAGTTTCCTTCATAGAAGGCAAATCTAATGGGCCAATAATTGCGCCATAACCAGAAAGGTTCTCTTTCTGTAAGATTTCTTTTGTCCTTTCAAGCTTCAGTTCGTTATCAAAAGTCTTAACATCTACTGAAATTCCTAAATCTGCAATAGAATCAATAGCAACCAATGCTCCCGAATAAAGACCTAAACTATATTTAAGGCTGTTTCTCTTATCAATAATATTAGCTACACGCTCTTTATCATTCAAGTCTAACTTGTCTAACCTAAAAGGCAAAAGAAACATCAACTTAGGTTTGTTCTGCACATCAATACTATCCACAAGGTTGATTTTATCCAAAACCAGTGAATTACGAACTTCAAAATTACCCTCTTGGTCTTTAGGTAGTTTTAGAATCATACCTGCTTTCAACCCTTGGGCCAAATCTGGATTTAATGCTAAAAGTTCTTTATAGCTAACACCAAATTTACGGGTAAGTGAGAATTCCGTTTGCTTTGGCTTAACTTCATAAAAATTATAATTGTCCGTGTTGATTACACCGCTATTCGCTTTTTTCTCAGGAATACGGATAACCATCCCCTCTTTTAATCCACCTCTTTCAGTAATTTCAGGATTCAAACGAACAATTTCATCTGACTTTACACCAAACTTCTGTTCCAATTGAAAGAAATTCATTTTTGGCGGAACCGTATATGAAGTATATAATTGCGTTTGCTGATTTTCAACAGTACTTCCTGCAATTTTTGGCAACTTCAATTCTTGACCCACCGCTAAGTAATCATTAGACCCAGCAAGCTCAGGGTTCAGAACCACCATACTATCTACGGTAATGCCATACTTATAAGCAATACTCCATCTGGTTTCTTTAGGAGCTACTTTGTATGTGTCAAAATTACTCTCATCTATTACAACTTCTTCTTCCGGCTTAACCCTACGGTATTTTGGAATCTTTAAAGTCATCTTTCTCTTCAACTGAGAAGAGTACAAATCTGGATTGTATTTTTTAATGGCCTCTTCGCTAATATGAAATCGTTTAGCAATGCTATATAAAGTTTCTTTTTTCTTTACGCGGTAAGACGTAAAACCAACAGGCTCTTCTTGCTCTTCTTCTCCTTCTTTCTGAACCGTAGGACTTTCTACTTTTCTAGTGGATTGCGCCGCTACAGCCTTAGCTTTACTATCCTTTGGTATAACCAATATAGTATTAGCCCTCAGCTCATCACCTCGTTTTACTTCCTTATTTAATTTAAGTATAGTTTGCGCATCTACTCTATACTGTTTTGCTATGCCTTCTAGGGTCTCACCCTTCTTAACTGCATGCGTTGTAAACTTCTGTGCGGACACTTTGCATCCAACAAAAACAAACAATAAAAGCGTTAGGCTAACTTTAAAAAACTGATTCATATTTATTCCCATTCAATGGTTGCCGGTGGCTTAGAACTTATATCGTAAACGACTCTATTGACCCCTGGCACTTTGTTGATAATATCGTTTGATGTCTTTTGTAAAAATTCATAAGGTAAATTCACCCAATCCGCCGTCATACCATCGGTACTTTCTACGGCTCGTAAAGCTACACATTTTTCATAAGTCCGCTCGTCTCCCATTACCCCTACACTATTAACTGGTAGAAGCATGGCTCCCGCTTGCCAAACCTTATCGTAAAGACCCCAATCACGAAGTCCTTGTATAAAAATATGATCCACCTCTTGTAGTATAGACACCTTTTCTGGCGTAATGTCACCCAAAATACGAATTGCTAGTCCAGGACCCGGAAATGGATGCCTTCCTAAACGCTCTTCATCTATACCCATACTCTTACCTACACGGCGAACCTCATCTTTAAATAACATCCGTAAAGGCTCCACAATTTTCAATTTCATAAAGTCCGGTAAGCCCCCTACGTTATGGTGACTCTTAATAGTAGCTGAAGGGCCACCCGTTGCAGAAACCGATTCTATCACATCCGGATATATAGTTCCCTGCGCCAACCACTTAACATCCTGTACCAGATGCGCCTCATCATCAAAAACTTCTATAAATGCATTACCAATAATCTTACGTTTTTTTTCTGGGTCACTCTCTCCTGCAAGGGCATCCAAAAAGCGTGCCGAAGCATCCACACCCTTTACATTTAACCCCATGTGCTCATATTGATCTAACACATCTTGAAACTCGTTCTTTCTAAGCAGACCGTTATTAACAAAAATACAATAGAGGTTCTTGCCAATAGCTTTATGCAGAAGTACAGCGGCAACGGTAGAATCTACTCCACCGGACAAACCTAACACTACTTTATCGTCACCAATTTTTTCTTTCAATTCAGATACGGTCAAATCCACAAATGCATCCGGAGTCCAAGATTGGTCTAACCCAGCTATGTTTACCAAGAAGTTTTCTAGTATTTTCTTACCATCTTTAGAGTGATAAACTTCTGGATGAAATTGAATAGCGTAAGTACTCTCGTCCTCAATTCTATATGCAGCGTGTTTAACATCATTTGTACTAGCCAAAACCACTCCTTTTTCAGGAAGTTCTTGAATGGTATCACTATGACTCATCCACACTTGACTACCTTCCGAAACACCTTCAAAAAATGCTTCATCTGACTTGATGTACGATAGATTTGCACGACCATATTCTCTTGTATTTGACGGGGCAACATTACCACCTCCAAAATGAGCTAGGTATTGAGCACCATAACAAACAGCCAATAAAGGCTTCTTTCCTCTAATCTCAGATAGATCCGGATGCGGTGCATCATCTGCACGTACCGAAAACGGAGAACCTGATAGGATTACCGCTTTATAGGACGATAAATCCTCCGGAGGCTTGTTATATGGCTTTATTTCACAGAAAATATTGAGTTCTCTAACCCTTCTAGCGATGAGTTGCGTGTACTGAGAACCGAAATCTAGTATAAGGACGTTGTTTTGCATGGGCAAAAATAGCAAATTCCATTCGCCCGAAAAGCCTCTTTTCACATATTTATAATCGGGTTTTTAACAATCACCTAAAATAGGAGAAACAACACGATAGAGAACAAGCCAAAATGAAAACTAAAATTCTTACAAATCAACCAAAAACATAACTCCGAAAAAATGAAATAGCCAATATTTTCATAAACTCTAAAATGAATTACAACTCCACATTTATAGATTTTTTCTGAAAATTTTCAAGGAATAAGTCAAAATAGGAGCACTTTCACCAAAATTAGTAAAATGTAATTGAAAACTTTATATAATTATATTTAATATACTGGATTTTAGATTAATAATTGTATTCCTACAAATTGTTAAATTATGTTAATTTTAGTAAAATTAACCCATTTTATTGTCAAATTAGGCTCAGATTGATTTCGGACTATCAAAAACTCAAACTTTGATTTCAACCTACTTTAGCCCCTTTTTTATTTATCTTTTCATTAACAGCCTGCTCTAAAGATTATGACTTTCTTGCGTAAGAATTTACTGCTACACCAACATTTCATCAATGTATAAAAGCAGTGTTCTCATCAATCAAAAAACGAACATATCTTGAAAAAAGCTATCTGCTGCACCTCATTTTTTCTTGTCCTTTTTCAACAAGGTCAGGCAAAAATGAATCGACTCCCTTGCGGGATTGAAAAAGGAATTCACAAAAAATTACGGCCCCCTCTCAATTCAGAAGACAACTATCTTCCTCCCGATCAATCCGAAAAAAAATATACTATTAGTGGTTATGTTACCGAAAGTGGAAGTGGCGAAAATCTCTTGGGAGTTTCTGTTTATGTACCTGAATTAAAATTGGGAACAACAACTAATGACTATGGGTTTTTCTCTTTGACTCTTCCCGAGGGAAATCACGAAGTGGTCATTTCATACATTGGTTATGGAAACGAAAAGCGCCAACTAAATTTATTGGAAGACAAGATTCTTTCCATAGCACTGAAACCTTCTGCTCAAAATCTTGAAGAAGTGGTTGTCACTGCAGATGAAAGAATAAAAGAAAGCAAGGTAACTCAAATGAGTAAAGTGCAGATAAACCCTGCGGACATCCAAGACATACCTGCATTACTGGGCGAAAAAGATGTAATGAAAACCTTGCAGCTCATGCCGGGTATTCAAGGAGGGTCAGAAGGTAGTTCGGTTTTTTTTGTTCGTGGAGGCACTCCTGACCAAAACCTAATTATCTTAGATGATGCCGTTGTTTACAACTCCAATCACTTATTTGGCTTTTTCTCTGTCTTTAATGGCGATGCTATAAAATCTGTAGAAGCTTTCAAAGGTGGATTCCCCGCCCGTTTTGGTGGGCGCCTATCCTCTGTTATAAAGTTAGACATGAAAGATGGAAATAAAGAAAAACTCTCTGGCAAGGTAAATATTGGCCTTATATCATCATCTGCATTGCTTGAAGGCCCCATCAATAAGGGAAAAACATCATTTATTGCGAGTGGTCGTCGTACATACGCAGATATTATGGCACGCCCATTTATAGATAGCGATAAAGGAAATAAAACAGGGTATTACTTTACTGACTTCAATTTTAAGATTCATCATATTTTTAGTCCAAAAGATAAATTGTACTGGAGTAATTATTTTGGACAAGACAAATTCTATGATAACAGTCTCTATGAAGATGGAGACAAAGACAAATCACGATTACAATGGGGAAATATCACCTCCACCCTTCGTTGGAATCACCAGTTTAATAACAAACTTTTCTCTAACACCTCACTGATTTTCAGTAACTATAAATTCAAAATTCTAATTGAAGAAGATTTTGAGGACCAAAAATATCAGTTTAAAAGTAGCTCGGGTATTAACGATTATACCTTGAAAACCGATTTTGATTATTACCCTAACAGTAAACACACCATTAGATTTGGAGCTAATGCAACCCGTCATAACTTTACACCACAACGGTTGTTGCTCAAAGATGAATTTAACCCAGATATAAATAACGAACAGGAACTAAATTCTTTTGAAGGTGCTGTATATGTGGAAGATGATTGGAAACTAACAGATAAATTAAGTCTATCACCAGGTCTTAGGCTCAGTTACTTTAACTATAAAGACAAACATTACATTAACCCAGAACCTAGACTAGCACTATCCTATAATATGAAGCCAGACCTTGCCTTTAAGGCTTCATATTCCCGAATGAACCAGTACATTCACCTATTATCTAGCTCTGGCATAGGCCTTCCAACAGATTTATGGGTTTCATCAACAGATAATATAAAGCCCCAGACCTCCCAGCAGTTCGCAGTGGGCATTGCCAAAGATTTCTTTGATAAAGACTATTCCGTAACCTTAGAAGGCTACTACAAGACCTTAGATGATGTTATTGCTTATAAAGAAGGGGCTTCTTTCTTAGCCATTGATAACTTAGAAAGCGGTAAAAACAGTAATTGGGAAGATAATATTACCGCTGGACAAGGTTGGGCTTACGGTGCCGAAATATTACTTAGAAAACAAACAGGACCATTCACAGGTTGGCTGGGTTACACCCTAGCATGGTCCGAACGCCAATTTGATGAATTAAATCTAGGCAAAAAGTTTTATGACCGTTACGACCGTAGACATGATATTTCTCTAGTGGGTATTTATAAGCCGAACGAAAAAATAACACTTTCAGGGACCTGGGTCTTTTCAACTGGCAACAATTACACCTTACCCAACCAGCAGCGCGTAGCCAATCCCGTGGGCTTTCCTATTTTTAATAATTCCGCGTACGGCAGCTATACAGGCGTAGAAGATTTTACCACCCAACGGAATAATTTTCGCGGAGAAACAAGTCACAGATTAGACTTGGGAGTCCAATTTCATAAAAAGAAAAAGAAAAATAGAGAACGAATTTGGGGAATTTCTCTTTACAATTCCTACGCAAGACGAAACCCATTCATATACACGATAGAATACAAAGATTTTGACCCTAACAATCCTTACACCGAAGAAAAGGTATTGATACGAACATCTGTACTTATGTTGATACCATCTATTAACTACACTTTTAAGTTTTAAAATATGAATAAATATATTCAGATAAGTTTGTTTTTCATTCTGCTTTGTAGTGCTTGTCAAGACCCCGTAGATCCGGATGAACTGCTTAACGTAAATGACCGTACCTATATAATTGGCTACCTATCACCAGCGGACACTCTGCTTACAGTTCATGTTTCAACTGCAGTACCAACAATAGGCATACAAATAGATCTTAATGAGCCTTCTGGAGACCTTGAAAGATATATTATAAAAGATGCTTTGGTCATCATTAGCGACGAAAAAAACAATGAGATTCAATTAACTTACAATCCAGAAAGAAAAAATTACCAAGTTGCTGCTACAGAGTTTAGTATTACAGGTGGTAACACTTATTTTTTGCGCGTTTCGGCAAATAACAAGGAATACACCTCAACTTGTACCATCCCTGAAAAAATAGATACAATAGCTGAGAAAATAACCCTTAGAGAGAAAAACGAATACTACCAAGATTATAATTTAGATTTTACATTCCAGGACATTATTGGAAAAAATAACTATTATCTGATTGGAGGTAACGCAGTAATAGATACTGAAGATGGTCCTTATTATTCTTATTTAAATTTTGAGTTAAACAGCTTTTTGACTGATGCTATCGGAGACGGAGAAATTATAGGTCAGAATTCTACTTTTTCCTATGGCATCACGGATGAGGCAACTACCGCCAAAGTAACCCTGCAAGTAACAAATGTTGAAGAGATTCTTTATTTGAACCGCCGCGCAACTTATTTGAACAACTACAATGAAGGCAATCCATTTGTGGAGTACAGTATTGCTCCTAATAATATTGAAGGCGAAAATGGTGTTGGTGTTTTTGCGGGCTATCAGCTTACCGAAAAGGTAATTGAATATGAATTAAAATAAAAATCTTAAAAAAGTAAAAGTCCGGGATACCAAACCCGGACTTTTCATCAAAATCAAAAAAACCAACCTAAACACATGAAATCGTTTAAGAAATAAACTTTTTCATAACATTTTTACTAATAACACTCTACTTGCCAAATACCCTACCCCTTTTTAAAAGTTTTTTCTACTTTTATTAAAAAGCACATAAATGACTTCTACTTTTTGGGATGAAACCCTAGCCGAAATAAAGAAAGGAATAACTGAAAGAGGGCATCCGTTCCGGTTTTTCACACTAGCTACTATAGATCAATTAGGTGCGCCAAGCCAACGTACTGTAGTATTTAGACACTTTAATGATAATTTAAGTCTGGTGTTTTATACGGATGAGCGTTCACAAAAAGTTCAGGAAATAGGCAAAACCAGAGCTATTAGCCTACTATTTTATCATCCTGAAAATCTTTTACAGATTACCATAAAAGGTAAAGCGTCCGTAATTACAGATCTTGAAGTATTAAGAGAATATTGGAGTGCCGTGCCGGACGGCAACAAAAAAGATTACACCACCCATATAGCATCCGGAAGTACCATGAAAAACCCTGATGCTTTGGAATATTTAAATGGAGACCATCATTTCTGCGCCATACAAATTGAACCCAATAGCATTGAGTACCTTGAATTGAAGCGTCCCAACCATATTAGGGTACTTTTTACTAAAGTCAATACATCTTGGGAAGGTAAGTTTTTAGCTCCTTAGAAGCCCACTACTACATTCTTACAATTGTGAATTCTTGCTGTAACGGTTTTAAAGTATCTAAAAGCATTGGCACCAAATTTTCTCCTAACTCTAAATATAGTTCCGAGAAGTTTACGTTACGCTCTTGGAGTGATTTATTTGGAAAAAGTTCGTTCTGAATTTCGGTCATGCGCAACACATGGTCCTTAAGCTTGCGTTTTTGAGCCTGTAGCAGTCTTTTTTCTAGATTATCTAGACCTTTCATTTGCTTTACCTCTTGTGCCTTAACAGCTCCTAAGAAAGAAGCATCAGTCTGTTCCGCCAATTCATACATGGTTTTGAACTGCTCTTCTAACTGTTGTTTTTGAGGTGTAAAGTCAATATCTATATTAGATATCTCTCTTATCTTTTTATTGATGAAACTACTTTGTTTTAAAAAGAGGTCTTCTACAGAAAGGTTCATTTTAGCTAACTTTTCCGTTTGCTTTTCAGTAACCACCAATGCAGAATTTCTAAGCAACAAAACAGGAAAAGGCACTTGCATAGCCTCAAACATAGTTTTAAGCTCTAACCAATATGCTATTTCTCCACCTCCACCTATATAACATAGATTAGGCAAGATAATTTCTTGGTATAAAGGTCTCGCGATTACGTTAGGTGAAAACCGCTCAGGATATGCTTTTAATTCTCTTTGTAATTCTTCTTTCGTAAAACGAATATCAGTGTCGTTTATGAAGTATGTACCATTTTGCTCCACTATTCGTTCGCGAAGTCCATTTTTCAGGTAAAAATAATTGATTTCACGTGGGTTTACCTGAACATTGTATTTCTGATCCAAAGCTTCGAATTCTGCTATGGTTTCAGAAACTTTTTGATATGCTAATTGGTCAAAAATATCTTTCTGAGCATAAGGAACTAAAAGGTTTTTTAAATTCCTGTCATCTCCATCAACAATAACCAAACCTTCCTTACCAAAAAGCTCATTTGCCAAATAACGTGTAGCATCCGCTAAATTAGTATGTTCTAAATATGCTTTCTTAAATAGCTCTTTTAGAGCAATGGCGTTTGTACTGTTTCCAATTTGATTTGAAAATGCCTCGAAAATCTCATCCAGACCTTTTGTATCTAAATGACCTACGGCTCCAGATGCCGTTCTGTTCCACTTTAGTTTTTTACCTCTAAAATTAAAGTAGTTGATTTCCTCAAAATCATGATCCTCAGTAGCCATCCAATATATAGGTACAAAATTGTATTTTGGATGTGCCTTTTTAAGTTCTTTAGTAAGATTGATAGTGGAAACTATCTTATATAAAAAGTAAAGTGGACCCGTAAAAAGATTCAGTTGATGCCCCGTTACTACAGTAAACGTGATTGGCTCTTTTAATTTCCTAAGGTGCGTCTGAGTTTCATTAGTAACATTAAAACCCTTGTATTGTTTCTGTAATGCTTCATAAAGAACTTCTCTGTTTGCATCAGGGAAACTTGTAGCTTTTTCAGCTATTTGGGCTTCAAAATTCTTAAGGTTTGGAAACCGGTTATAAAAGTTACGTACCTGCGGTTCTTCAGCAAGATAATCGCAAATAAATTCTGAAAAATAGCCGGTTTTGTAAAAAGGTAAACAATCAATCTCCATAAGGGTGTAAATATAAAACTCTTCGCCAATGCGACTTCCTAAAAATACGTTAATTACTTTAACCTATTTTTCATACCGCTAGTAGTAAATCCAATCCTTTATTAATCAATATTCATTAAATTTGATAATATCCTAAGGAAATATCCTACGTATGAAGTTTCTATTATCCTTTCTTATTTTTTCCATCAGCTTAATCGTAAATGCACAAGATTTAAAGTCGCCCTCAGAATTTTTGGGTTACGAACTTGGCACACAATTTACTAGACACCATCGTGTAGTAGATTATTATGAATATTTGGCTAAGACTGAATTTACCCGAGTACAACTAGAAAATTATGGCGAAACCAACGAAGGAAGACCCTTGTTTCTGGCCTATATATCCTCTTCGGAAAACATAAAAAATCTAGACAACATACAACAAGAACACCTTAAAAATACCGAAGGCCAAGGCAATCCTACCACTGCTATCGTATGGATGAGTTACAACGTACATGGTAATGAAAGCGTAAGCACGGAAGCTTCCATGAAAACGGTTTACGAACTTCTAACCAACAAATCTGAATACCTAAAGAACACCGTAGTTATTATTGACCCTTGTATGAATCCTGATGGACGTGAGCGCTATGTAAACTGGTACTATCAATTTAAAAACTCACCTAATACAATAGACCCAAATAGCAAGGAGCATCACGAACCTTGGTTAAACGGAAGAGCCAATCATTATATGTTTGACTTAAACCGAGATTGGGCATGGCTTACACAAGCAGAGAGTCAACAACGTATAAAGTTCTACAACAAATGGCTGCCCCATGTACATGTAGATTTTCATGAACAGGGGGTTGACAATCCCTATTATTTTGCTCCTGCGGCAGAACCTTTCCACGAGGTAATAACTGATTTTCAACGAGAGTTCCAGACTACTGTAGGGAAGAACCACGCCAAATACTTTGATGCCAACGGATGGTTTTATTTCACAAAAGAAGTTTTTGATTTGCTCTATCCTAGTTATGGAGATACTTATCCTACCTACAACGGTAGTATTGGAATGACCTATGAACAAGGCGGTAGCGGACGTGCCGGTTTGGCCGTAACAACCAGTTTGGGAGATACGCTCACCTTAAAAGACAGGGTTCTACATCATCATACCACTGGTCTCTCTACCCTAGAAATAGCATCGCAAAATGCATTACAATTAAACCAGGAGTTCAAAAAATTTTATCAGCCAAAAAACTACAAGTATAAAAGCTATATATTAAATGGCAATCCTGATAAGTTAACTGCGCTGACCAAACTATTGGAACAACATGAAATTGAATACGGTTGGGCAACAGGCAAAACCGCTAAAGGCTTAAATTATAATACAGGTAAAAACAGCCCCATAAAAACATCTAAAAATACCTTAGTAATAGGTACGGACCAGAAAAAATCAACGCTTGTAAAAGTTCTGTTCGAACCCAGTACAAAGCTTAGCGACTCACTTACTTACGATATTACCGCTTGGTCCCTACCCTATGCATATGGACTAGAAGCTGTAGCTTCTGAAACCAAAGTAAATGCTAGTTTAGATGCAAACAAAACTGCATCTCCCGTTCCTGAGAACTCAAACATAAACAAAGAGACCTACGCTTTTATAGCAGAATGGAACAGCTTTAGCGATGCTCAATTTTTAGCGGAGCTCCTTAATAATAATATTAAAATAAGACATGCTAAAAAACCTTTTGGACTAGACGGGAAACAATATGAACGAGGTTCGCTCATTATTACCAAGGCAGACAATAAAAGTAATCCCGATTTCTTAAGCACACTATCTGCTGTAGCCACCAAACATGCAAAGAAGCTAAAAGCTACATTAACCGGTTTTGTTGACGATGGCAAAGATTTTGGTTCCGATTCTGTACAACCGCTAAAGCAAGTTAAAGTTGCACTACTTTCAGGAAAGCCTACCTCTACTTTAAATTTTGGTGAGATCTGGCATTTTTTCGAGCAGCAATTACAGTACCCTGTTACTATTCTTGATACCGATTATTTTAAGAACATAAATCTTTCTGAGTACGATATTCTAATTTTACCAGATGGAAACAATTACACCAAGTTCTTTAGTACCCGTAGAATGGATGAGCTGAAAGATTGGATTAATGACGGAGGAAATTTAATAGCACTGGGCGGAGCTTTAAAAGCACTTTCTAAAGAAGAGAAATTTAAATTGAAACCAAAAGAAACGGACAAAGACAGTATAGCTTTGGTTCCTATTTACGATCATAACGAACGTGATCAGATAAGAAATGAAATTACAGGTGCTATATTCAAAACTAAAGTAGATCACACCCACCCATTAGCCTACGGATACGCCGACTCTTATTTTAGTCTAAAATTAGGAGGTGACGCATACAATTACCTAGACAAGGGTACCGTGGTGTATCTTGATTCAGAAAGTACCACACCAGCAGCTGGTTTTGCAGGTAGTGAAGCTCAAGATAAAATTGGAGAAACCTTGGTTTTTGGTGTTGAAGAATATGGTAATGGCCAGTTGATCTATTTTGTAGACAATCCTTTGTTTAGAGGGTTTTGGGAGAATGGAAAATTATTCTTTGCCAATGCTCTTTTTATGGTCGATTAATTTGAAAGCATAAACTTTAAACATCTTTTATTGACTAAAGAGATTACCACTTCTTGTTCTATTTTTTAAATTGAAGTAAGTCTTACGCCCCTGACAAACACATATCTTTGTGTCCTTAAGGTATACTTTTCAAATGAAAAACTTTAAAAAACAATTTGGGGGCAAATTAACGGATTCGCTAACCGACCGTTACAACCAATCTGAAAACTGGAAAGACGGTAAATTTCTTAATCTTGAAGAAACTAGCATGTCTATCAACTTTTGGGAGATTCCTAAACTTTTATATAAACAGTTTAGTGATAAGGAAAAAAGAGAGCCGGCAAAACCGTTGCCTATTATTCCCTTAGACAAGACAGCCTTCCTATTAGATGACACCAACTTTAAATACATCTGGTACGGGCATTCGGTTTTACTAATGCGAATGAATGCAAAGACCATTTTAATAGATCCAATGTTGGGACCTAATGCATCGCCTATAGCGCCTTTTAAGACTAAACGCTTTTCCGAAGACACGCTGAATCTAATTGATGATTTTCCTGAAATAGACCTTATGTTACTGAGTCATGACCATTATGACCACCTTGATTATGACAGTATTCAAAAATTAAAAAATAAAACCAAAGAATATTATGTTGCTTTGGGTGTTAAACGCCACCTAGTAGCCTGGGGCATAAACCCTGAAATAATTACGGAATTTGACTGGTGGAACGACGCTACATTTATGGACATCAAAATTACCTTCACTCCCAGCCGCCATTTTTCCGGTAGAGGGTTGACCGACAGGTCCAAATCACTTTGGGGCGGATGGACGTTCAAAACTGAAAATCAAAATATTTGGTTTAGTGGTGATAGCGGTTATGGCACTCATTTTAAAGAAATTGGTGAAAAATTAGGCCCTTTTGATTTTGCGTTTATGGAAAACGGACAGTATAATGAGAAGTGGCACCAGATACATATGTTTCCTGAAGAAAGTATTCAAGCGGCACTAGAAGCAAAAGTCAAGAAGGTAATGCCGGTACATTGGGCGGGCTTTGCTCTGGCACAACACGATTGGACAGAACCCGCAGACAGATTCCAAGAAGCTGCAACTAAAAACAATCTAGATGTTTCTTTTCCTAAATTGGGAGAAATCTGTTCTATAGAAGACCTAAATGACAACGCATGGTGGTCATAAAAAAATATGGATTGTGCTTATTCTAAATTGAAAAGAGGTCTAAATTGTATAATACCAAGTATTAATATAAGATTGTGAAGTAGCCGTAAAAACATACGCCTAGACCTATAAACGCAACGCCTACCATAAAGGCCGTAAAAACCTCTTGCATCCTACGGTTTTCATCTATAATAAGACCTAGAACCCCAAATAGAATACCTATTTGAAGAAACAAAATACCAATATCTATTTGTGATACCAACTTCCTATTAGCAAGACCAATGTCCTCCCAAGTTCGTAACCCAACGATCTGTCCCATTTCGCCATCAAGATCTTGTGACCAAGAAGCACGGGGAATATTATCAGATCCTAACAAAATTTCCGTCTTTTCCTCATCATATTTTCGGATGAGATCTTCGGTCATATGTATTCTAAAATCTAATTGCTCCAACTTATCCTCCGCCACTAAACCTGTGCCACGTAAAGATTCTAAATAATCTCGTTGGTTTTCTTTTAAAATTTGTTTTATACTTTTAGCATTGTACCAGCTAGAATAGCTCACATGCTTATAATTGGCATTTGCGATTTTCTCTTCTAACTTACTATTGACTACTTTCATAACAGCCAACAATGCGACGAGAATTATAATTATCGCTCCTCCCCTGTTTTCTATTTTACTACTTTTAGGCATTACTTTGTATTAAGACTGATTTGGTTTCGGTCGAGATTAGACTCCTAAAAGACTAGTCCCATTTATTATACGTAAAAAATCTCATAAAAGTTGGCGCACAAAAACTATACCTCTGTCTTTTTTGAAAACTTCGCTATTTTGAGGAAAAATCTAATGTAATAGATTTAAAACCTTACAAAAATTAACAGTCTATACTTACTAAATTCCATTTGATGATTTTTGAAACCGAAAGATTGGAACTAAGACCTACTTCAGAAAAAGATGCAGACTTTATCTACAAGCTATTCAATACTCCGGATTGGATAGAATACATTGGCGATAGAAATATTCATAGCATTACCGAAGCAAGAAACTATATAAAAGCTAAAATGATGACTCAGTTCCAAAGACTAGGGTTTGGCAATTACACTGTAATACGAAAGTCTGATGGAGCTAAAATTGGCTCTTGTGGCTTATACGACAGAGAAGGGTTAACAAATATTGATATTGGCTTTGCTTTTCTTTCAGAATATGGAAAACAAGGTTATGCTTACGAAGCTGCTTTTAAATTAAAAGATATGGCTTTTCAACAATTTAGCCTTGATAAGCTTATTGCCATAACCAGAAAAGAAAATTTATCTTCTCAGAAACTTTTAAAAAAATTAGGCCTTAACCAAACCGATACAGTTATCCTACCAGGTGAAACTGTAGAATTAGCATTGTATTCAATTAACAAAAGTTCTTCTTAATTCCTGAGGATTTGAAAAACAAGGTGTTAAAACTAGCCCAAGACAAAAAATCTTCCATTAATACCTCTTAAATTTGCACTCCAAAATCAAAAGCAATTAAATCTTGCCTAAGGCAACATCTTACAAGACAAGATTTAACTCTATATCATAGCTATCGTCCAAATGAAAATTATTCTTTTTTCTCTATTACTGACCCTTGCGACTACCTGTAACCAAAAACCTATAGAACTTAAGGTTTTAGATACTACATTGCTAAACAACGTTCCCAGTGCTTCAGGTATAACCAAAGCAGGTAATAGTTTTTATGTAGTGGGCGATGATTCCCCATATTTGTTTGAAGCAACGGGTGATGGTAAAATAGTAAACCAAACAGCCATCTATTCTACCGAGCTTTTAAACGGTAACAGATTGGACAAGGTTAAAAAACCAGATTTTGAAGCTTTGGAAACTATTAATACAAATGAAATCCTTGCTTTTGGCTCCGGAGCAAAATCTCCTGAAAGAGATATTTTTCTTCACATTTTTTTAAAAGATAGCATTACCGTAGAAACTTATCAAATTTCTCAATTCTATAACCACCTAAGAAAACTTGATGCATTAAAGGGCGCACATTTAAACATAGAGGGCGTGGCGTTGTTCCATGATACCATTTACCTGTTTAACCGAGGAAAAAACATCATCTTTAGTTTTAACTATTTAGACTTGATTGCTTATTTAAAGGATACCAAATCTTTTCCTGAACCAAAAACTATAGAATATAAACTACCTACAATAGATGGTTTTCAATCTGGGTTTTCTGGGGCTACTATTTTAGAAGAAGAGAATCTAGTCATCTTTACCTCTTCCGTAGAAAAAACCGGAAGTGCCTACAGAGACGGAGAAATAGCCGGAAGCTTTATTGGTGTTATTCCCATTGTTAACGGTACTTTTTCTAAAAAATATAGTGTTGCCGCTATTCCTACTACAGACGCTCCTCTAAAAGTAGAATCGGTTACGGTAGTAGAAAAAACTACTGATGGCAAAATAAAACTTGCCTTGGTTACGGATGACGATAAGGGCAACTCGTTGCGATTAAACTGTCTTCTGAAAATATAATTTCAATTCATTTTTAGCTCAAAATTCTGTTAAAATCTGTTCTTTTTCTTTATCGCATAGATATTAATCGTAATATTGCAATGTACTTATAAAAGAGATGCATGGGATTAGCTAAAACTGAAATGTTTACAGACCTTCAAAATGAAATTGCACTTTATGCCAAGGTTTTTGGGCATCCTGCAAGAGTTTCTATTTTACAACATTTGTTTAAAATAAATGCCTGTGTTTGTGGAGATTTGGTAAATGAAATAGGTCTTGCCCAACCTACCATTTCACAACATTTAAAAGAACTCAAAAATCTAGGCCTTATACAAGGTACCGTAGAAGGTACTAGCGTTTGTTATTGCATTCATAAAGAAAACTGGACGCAAATGAAAGAGGTTATGCTTAAATTCTTAGATCAAGACCTTCCCAAATCAGATTGTTGTTAAAAAATTTAGATGCTTTTATCGTAAAATTACAATAAATAAATATTCACATGAAACTATCAGAAATTAAATCAGAGCTTTCAAAATTAGATAAAATAGCTTTTCAATTACCCAACGGAGAGCTGGTTCCTAACCACTTTCATGTAACGGAAGTTGGTAAAATAACAAAGCACTTTATAGATTGCGGCGGAACGGTTCGTAAAGAAGAAGTGGTGAACTTTCAGCTTTGGAATGCAGATGATTATGACCACAGACTACATCCCGAAAAATTAACCCACATTATAGAACTTTCCGAAAAAACCTTGGGTATAGGCGATCTGGATATTGAGGTGGAGTACCAAGGAGATACTATTGGCAAGTTTGGGTTAGATTTTGACGGCACCAATTTTCTTCTGACCACCAAACAGACGGATTGTCTTGCTAAAGATAATTGCGGTATTCCTGCCGAAAAAACAAAATTACAATTCACAGATTTAGGTCAAGGTAGTTCTTGTGATCCTAATAGCGGATGTTGTTAGTCTAAATGTTTTATATATAAAAATAACCGAATGAGCACTTTTGAAAAAATTGAAAACACCATCAGTTCTTTAACCACCGATTCTATTTCAAACGAACGAAAAGAAACGTTACAACCTCTAATAGATTTTATACAAGATAAAGTCAGTACTAATGAAGAAATACGCCTAAATTTTATCTGTACCCATAACTCCCGCAGGAGTCACTTATCTCAAGTTTGGGCGCAGACCATGGCGTATCATTTCAATATTCAAAATGTTTTTTGTTATTCTGGAGGAACCGAGGCTACGGCTTTGTTTCCTATGGCTGCAAAGACTCTTGAGAATACCGGATTTGAAGTTGTAAAACGTTCCGATGACAAGAATCCCGTTTATAGTATTAAGTATGCTCCAAACGAACATCCTGTTATCTGTTTTTCGAAAACTTTAGATGATAATTTTAATCCACAATCAGGTTTTGCCGCTATTATGACGTGCAGCCAAGCAGATGGAGGTTGCCCTTTTATTGCAGGTGCGGAAAAGCGGATTCCAATTACTTTTGAAGACCCCAAGGTTTTTGACAACACACCACAGCAGGCCGAAAAGTATCACGAAAGAAGCATTCAAATTGCTACTGAACTCTACTTTGTTTTTTCAAAAATAAACGCATAGAAATGGCAAAAAAATTAAGCTTTCTAGATAGTTACTTAACCTTGTGGATTTTTGGCGCCATGATAGTTGGGGTTGGTATTGGTAATTTTTTTCCTAAGTTCCCTGAGCTCATAAATTCCGCCAGTAGCGGAACAACAAATATCCCTATTGCCATAGGTCTTATATTAATGATGTATCCTCCTTTGGCCAAGGTTAATTATGCGCTGCTGCCCAAAGTTTTTAGGAATATAAAAATCTTATCTATCTCATTAATTTTGAATTGGATTATTGGTCCTGTCCTTATGTTTTTATTGGCTATTACCTTTCTTCAAGATTACCCTGAGTATATGGTAGGTTTAATTTTAATAGGCCTTGCACGTTGCATTGCCATGGTCTTGGTCTGGAACGACCTTGCCGAAGGTAGCAGCGAATATGGAGCCGGTCTTGTTGCGTTAAATAGTATTTTCCAAGTGTTCGCCTATAGTTTTTACGCCTATATTTTTATAACCGTACTACCTCCCTATTTTGGTTTTGAAGGCGCCATTGTAGATATTTCTATTGGCACCATTGCAGAAAGTGTTGCCATTTATCTTGGGCTTCCTTTTATTCTGGGCATACTAAGTCGTTTTATTCTGGTGCGGTTAAAAGGCGAGGAATGGTATTCAAAAAAGTTCATTCCTACTATTTCTCCCATGACATTGATTGCCCTTCTTTTTACAATTGTCGTAATGTTTTCATTGAAAGGCGAATTGATTGTTGAAATACCTATGGATGTACTGATAATTGCCGTACCTCTACTAATTTATTTCGCCCTAATGTTTATCATCGGTTTCTTTGTAACTAAAGCAACAGGAGCAACGTATGACAAAACCACATCAGTTGCTTTCACCGCTGCAGGTAACAATTTTGAATTGGCCATTGCTGTTGCCATTGCCGTTTTTGGATTGAATTCTGGTCAGGCGTTTGCTGGGGTTATAGGTCCTTTGGTAGAAGTTCCCGCTTTAATACTGCTTGTTCGCGTTTCCTTTTGGCTTAGAAAAAAATATTATAACAAGGAGAAAAATCTTGTTTGACGAACACTTTTAGTCTACCGTTATTATCATAATAAACATGTCTTTTATAAAGCTGTGATAGTAACGGTATTCCTTTGAATAAATTAACTAAATATTTGTTTAACGGATTAACAAGTCCTCTTCAATTTTGATTGATTACCTTAACAAGAAATGATATCTTGCACAGATATTTTTTAAGGACGCAAAAGGAATGAATCTTACCATTGAAAATATTGTCTTAATTGGCTCTTTACTGCTATTCATTAGTATAATAGTAGGTAAAACATCATACAAATTTGGAGTTCCTACCTTATTGCTTTTCCTTATCATCGGAATGTTGGCCGGTTCTGAAGGTATAGGAGGTATTGTTTTTGACGATCCAAAAATTGCCCAATTTATTGGTGTAGTATCATTAAATTTTATCCTCTTCTCTGGAGGTTTAGACACTAGTTGGCCAGCCGTAAAACCAATTCTTAAAGAAGGTATTCTACTTTCTACCTTAGGTGTATTACTCACCGCAGTATCCTTAGGTGTTTTTGTACATTTTGTTACAGATTTCACCATTTATGAAAGTTTACTACTAGGGTCTATCGTTTCTTCTACTGATGCCGCAGCAGTTTTCTCTATTTTAAGAGGTAAGAGTCTTGCTTTGAAAACGAATCTTAGACCAACCCTAGAGCTAGAAAGTGGTAGTAACGACCCCATGGCTTATGTACTTACCATTGCTTTTCTTTCTTTGGTAGTGAACAAAGACCAAAGTTTAATGTCCATCATTCCCCTTTTCCTGCAACAAATGATTCTTGGTGGCGCGGCAGGCTTCGGTTTTGGTAAGTTGAGCAAACTGGTTATAAACAAAATTAGACTCGATTTTGAAGGTCTCTATCCCGTATTGGTTATTGCTCTAATGTTTATCACCTTTTCCGCAACTGATTTTATTGGTGGTAACGGATTCTTGGCAATTTACATCTGTGCCGTTTATTTAGGTAATCAAGACCTTATCCATAAAAAAACCATCTTTCGTATGTTTGATGGTCTGGCTTGGTTAATGCAAATTGTACTCTTCCTTACCTTAGGACTTTTAGTTTTCCCTAGTCATGTTGTGCCTTACATAGGTATTGGTCTAACCATTTCTCTGTTCTTGATTTTTATAGCAAGACCAGTTGGTGTATTTATTAGCCTCATGTTCATTAAGATGAAACTGCGAAGGCGTTTCTATATTTCTTGGGTCGGGCTCCGTGGTGCCGTTCCTATTGTATTCGCAACCTACCCCCTTTTGGCAGGCATTGATAAAGCGCATATCATTTTCAACATCGTATTCTTTATTTCGGTTACATCGGTACTTATACAAGGAACAACGCTAGCGTTAGTTGCCAAATGGCTGAATGTTGGCCTTCCTGAAAAATCCAAACGTATTTACGAAAAAGAGAAATTCCTTGAGGAAATACCTAAGGCCGTAATGAAAGAAATTGTCATTACACCCCAATGTTTTGCCGTAAATAAAAAGATAGTTGATTTGAGTTTTCCAAAGAATGCCATCATTGCTATGATTAAAAGAGCAGATGTCTATATTACTCCAAATGGGTCTACGGTTATTGAAAGTGGCGATACTTTGGTAGTTCTTTCCGACAATATGGAAGGTCTTGACCAGGTTCAAGAATGTTTAAATCAATAACATTTTTTTAGCATTTGCGAATCAATATAATTTTACCTTTGTGCCGATGAAATCGGTTAAACAGCTATTTGGTTTATTCATGCTCACAGCAATTTATTGCTGCGCCATTGGCATGGGCCTAAATCCCGACCGAACCATTACGGCAGAAAATAGTAGTAATCATTCTCAAAAAGAATCGGTTTCTGCGGTTAATGCTAAGCTCTATTGTCATACTTCAGAGTCTGAAACTATAATAGACGCCCCGTCTAACAGCACGCCAAATCCTCTTGAAGGGTCATACAAACTTTGGGGAACACAAAGAATTAGCGACCGTGTTTTTGAAAGTACATTGGCGCAATACACTCGGTTTTCGCAGAACCTCCTTATTTCTAAGCGAAAGGCAGATATTATATTCCCTTTTCATTACTTCTGGTAAATCCGTTTTTTTAAGTAAACGACGCCAAATTTCTTGTTTGGCACTTTAAACATTGGGCTTGCACTACGCATTGCCCCATTTACCAATTTTAAAACTTAGAAAAATGAATTTAGATTTCGGCACAACCCTTATTGGGGCCATATCAGCAGTAATATGTGTAACTCCTTTTGTTTTAGTTACCAGAAGTGTAAAGAAAAAAGAAAAAGAAATGCTCCGTTCGTTGACTGATTTTGCAGATCGAGACAATTGCAAAATAAACGAACATGAATACGTGGGCGATTTTATAATAGGAATGGACACCAATAAAAAGGTTGTCTTTTTCTATAAAGAAGAAAGAAATGAAATAGAAAAACTATCCGTTGACTTGAAAGATGTGAAAAGTTGCAAAGCATCCAAAATAGGAAAGTCCGTTCGTAACAATGGAAAAGTAGAACAGACCATAGAACGTATTGAATTGGTTTTCTCTACCAAACCAACCGCAGGTCGTGATGTTGTTTTTGAGCTTTATAACTCTCAGAACAACTTGCAACTAAACGGAGAGCTACAAACAGCCGAAAAATGGGCTAAAATGGTCAACGACATCGTTTAATTTATAATTATGATGGAATATAAAAAGCCCCACAGCTTGCTAGCATGCTGTGGGGCTTTTTATTTCTTAAAGAGTATTTATTTGAGCGAAACGCTCAATACATAATCATCAGCAGTCAGGTAAAGAATTTTCTCATCCTTCCCAAAAACACAATTAGCGGTCTTTTCACCAGTATGTATTCTAGCTATAGCCTTTCCTGATTCATTAAAAAGCCAAACACCCCCAGGACCTGTAGCAAATAAATAGCCTTTACTATGCATTTTCATACCGTCTGGCAAGCCTTGCTGTCCTTCTTGCCCTACTAGCTCGGTTACATCATAAAATAGCTTTTTATTACCGACCTTACCTGGTGCAAAAATATCATATTGGTACCAAACGGCATGTTCTGGATTAGATACGGACACATAAAGTTTAGAGCCATCATTATTCATTGCAATGCCATTAGGTCTGGACAACTTGTCCACCAAAACAATTTCACCGGTAGCTTGTAAACAGTAAACTCCTTGGTAATCCAGTTCTTTTTGTTCGTCATCCATTTGTTTTGGTAGCCCATATGGTGGATCTGTAAAATATAGGTTCCCCTCGGCATCAAAAACTCCGTCGTTGGGACTATTAAAACGTTTCTCCTCAAAAGAGTCCGTTAATGCTTCATACTCTGCTTTTGGAGCATTCAATGTACTTTTCATTTTAGCCACCCGTCTTTCACCATGCTGCATTAAAACCAGTTCTCCATTAGGACTTAAGAGCAATCCGTTAGAACCCGGTTCTGCTCCATAATCACTTTCACCTAAATAGCCAGAAGGTTTTAAGTACTCACTAGTTTTTCCTGAAGCATCAATTTTAAAGACTGTGTTGTTCGGTATATCCGAAAATAGGAGATAATCACCATCGGCAATCCACAACGGACCTTCCGTCCAAGTAAATCCGCTTCCTATTACTTTTATTTCAGCATTACTATCAATGACCTGCAAAGCTTCGTCTTCAAGAATTTCAACTGAAAAAGCCTGTTTCTGATTTTGAGAAACGATTGTAAGATGAAGACTAAATGCAAAAACGAACACAAAAATTCTATTCATAATTAATTCTTTAAAAATGGAATATCGATTTAATATCAACTTATAATTTTTGAAATACAGAATATTACCGCAATCGCCGAAGTACCCAAAATAAAAGTACCAACAGTATGTATCTGGTTTCCTTGTTTAACATCCATACCCGTTAACTGCGTGAGTACCCAAAAGAAACTATCATTGGCATGAGAGACTACGGTTGAACCTGCTCCAATAGCTAGAACAGTCATAGTTCTCATAAAGGTTTCATCCAACCCAAGGGCGGGCATCATGGGAGCTACAATGGAGGCCGTGGTTATTAAAGCTACCGTAGAAGAACCCTGTGTGGTCTTTAAACAGGCTGCCAGTAAAAATGGAAAAAACAGACCAATAGTCATATCCGAAAAGCTCTCGGTAATCATTTCTGCAAACCCTGAATTTTGGAGCATGGCCCCAAATATGCCACCTGCACCGGTAATCAATATAATAGGAGCTGCAATTCGTAATGCATCGCCCAACCAACCTGTCGCCGAATATACGCGCTGATCCAACTTTTCGGGAAGAAGTAAAGAAAGTATTACTCCTATTAAAAGAGCAATAACAGGCGTACCTAAAAAAGTTATAACAGGATAAATAACCACCCCTGTCATATCTAGCTCAGGATAATCAAAAACAGATTTTAAAACAATTAGAATTATAGGTACGATGATGCACAGTAAGGATAGTGATAATTTTGGTCTGTGAACCACATCCGGAGCAGCTTCCATCTTTATAGGAATATTTATTTTAGAAGCTATTTTGGTTGCAAAAATGTAGCAACTTACCAATGACAATGAGCTAACAATCAATCCCCATAAAATTACACTACCCAATTCTGCATTCAAAATTCCCGCCGCTGCAATGGGCCCTGGTGTTGGCGGCACCATTACATGGGTTGCCATGAGACCTAATGCCAATGCTGCGGTAGTACCTGCAAAAGAAACTTTAGCTTTTTCTGAAAGTGCCTTGTTCAAAGAACTCATGATAATAAAAGCACTGTCTGCAAAAACGGGAATCGAAAGAAGATACCCCGTTAACATCATGGCTAAATGAATAGATTTCTCACCAATTAGCTGAACCATGCGTGTAGCAATAACCATTGCCCCTCCAGATTTTTCTAAAATCGTACCGATTGCCACACCAAAAAAAATGATGAGACCAATCTTACCCATTATACTACCAAAGCCATTATTGACAGAATCAATAATGGCTTCAGCACTCATTCCAGTTATGAATCCATAGCCAATAGCAGCTAGTAATAACACAAAAAATGGATGAATTTTCCAGCGAACAATCCCCAAAATAATAAACGCAAGGGCACAGATCAAAGCTACTACATAGAGCATATTGGTTGATTAAGGTTATCCGAATTTAATAACTAAATCATTCAAAACCTGCAATTTAAATCTGTTTTTTACCACTCGGCAAAACTACCGTCTTCATTTCTCCATACCGGGTTTGACCAGTTATGGCCAATTTTCTGACCTTCTCTTAGTTTTTCTTCATTCATATCTACGCCCAGACCTGGCTTTTTAAGAAGCTCTATGTACCCATCTTTTAGATCAAAAATTTCAGGATTATCCATATAATCTAACAAATCAAAACCTTTATTGTAATGTATACCCAAGCTACTTTCTTGAATTACGGCGTTAATAGAATTAAAATCTACATGTAGGCATGAAGCTAGAGCAACAGGGCCCAGCGGGCAATGAGGAGCCAAAGCAACATCATAAGCTTCTGCCATAGCAGCAATTCTACGTACTTCAGAAATACCGCCAGCGTGACTTAAATCTGGTTGGATGATATCTACCGTGCCTTTGTGTAGAAGTTCTTTAAAATCCCAACGGGAAAACATACGCTCTCCTGTTGCAATAGGAATACTGGTATATGGATAAATATGATCAAAAGCTTCTTTGTTCTCGCTCAGCACCGGTTCTTCAATAAACATAGGATTATATGGTGACAATTCGTCAATTAAACGCTTGACCATACCTTTGTGTATTCTTCCATGAAAATCCAGGCCAATGTCTAACGTATCTCCAAATTCCTCTCGAAGCAATCTAATATTATCTGCAACGGTTCTAATTTTCTGTAAAGAATCTATCCAAGCAAAAGCACCTGTAGCATTCATTTTTACAGCCTTGTAACCTTGTTCTACTTTTTCGCGAGCTTGCTCAAGAACAACTTCTGGGTGATCACCACCAATCCAACAATACATTTTCATTTTCTGGCGTACAGCTCCTCCCAAAAGGTCATAAACAGGTACACCAAGGTGTTTTCCTTTAATATCCCAAAGGGCTTGATCAATTCCAGAAATAGCACTCATAAGAATAGGACCTCCACGGTAAAAACCTCCTCCGTAAAGTGTTTGCCAAATATCCTCAATATCATTTGCTGACCGACCAATAAGGTATTGTGATAGTTCTTGAACACAGGCTTCTACTGTAGCAGCCTTACCCTCAACAACAGGTTCTCCCCAACCTATGATACCACTTTTTGTGGTTATTTTGAGAAAAAGCCAACGTGGTGGCACTTTAAAAAGTTCTATTTTTTCAATTCGCAAGTCATCCATAGTAGTCTACTAAAGTTCTTAAGGTTGATTGATTAAATTTAATTGACAGGCCATACTGTCAAAAATTGATTTCCCTAAAGTAGTGAATAATTTTGAAGTGTAATTAATACGTTTAAAATAACACCTAAGAAATAGTAACTTCTTAACACAAAAAAAACCTGTCCACTAATGGACAGGTTTTAAATTTTAATGAAATAATCCTGAAAGGATTTATCTAACTATGCAGGCTCGCCGTATAAATCAAAATCGGCAGCTTCTGTAATCTTTATATTTACGAATTCACCTTGTTTTAAATAGAACTTAGTAGCATCTATCAAAACTTCGTTATCAACATCGGGAGAATCAAATTCCGTACGACCAACAAAATGATTTCCTTCTTTACGGTCTATGATACAACGGAAAGTCTCTCCAATTTTATTTTGGTTCAACTCCCATGAAATCTGAGATTGTAATTCCATGATCTCATTAGCCCTTTCCTGCTTAACATCTTCAGGAACATCATCTTCCAAAGAATGGGCATGTGTATTTTCTTCATGACTATATGTAAAACAACCTAAGCGCTCAAAACGCATCTCGGCTACCCAACTTTTTAAAGTCTGAAAATCTTCTTCCGTTTCTCCAGGATAACCAACTATCAACGTAGTACGAATAGTCATTTCAGGAACCGCAGCTCTAAACTCTTTCAACAATTTTGTTGTTTTAGCCTGTGTAGTCCCACGACGCATACTTTTTAGTATGGAATCTGAAATATGTTGTAATGGAATATCTAAGTAATTACAGATTTTAGGCTCTTGCTTCATAACATCAAGCACATCCAAAGGAAAACCTGTTGGAAAAGCGTAATGCAACCTAATCCATTCAATACCATCAACTTTTACCAAAGCCTGCAATAGCTCTGCTAAATTTCTCTTTTTATAAAGATCAAGTCCGTAGTAAGTCAGATCTTGCGCAATAAGAATAAGTTCTTTTACCCCTTTTGCCGCTAATTTTTCAGACTCACTAACTAAATCTTCAATAGGTGTACTACGGTGCTTACCCCTCATAATAGGAATAGCACAGAATGAACAAGGTCTATCGCAACCTTCTGCAATCTTTAAATAGGCATAATTTTTTGGCGTGGTCGTTAAACGCTCACCAATTAGTTCATGCTTATAATCCGCACCAAGAGCCTTCAATAAATTAGGCAGTTCGCTAGTACCGAAATATTCGTCTACATTCGGGATTTCTTTTTGTAAATCGGGCTTATATCGCTCACTAAGACAACCGGTTACAAATACCTTATCTACTATACCGGCCTCTTTTTTCTGAACGTACTCTAAAATAGTATTAACACTTTCTTCTTTTGCATTCGCTATAAATCCGCAGGTATTGATTACCACTACATTTCCCTCCTCTTCATGCACTACCTCTTTGTCGTTGGCACGCAACTGCCCCATGAGTATTTCGGAATCATACACGTTTTTCGAGCATCCCAAAGTGACTACATTTATTTTATTCTGCTTCTGCGTTTTCGTTCTCATAACTAGAAATTGAGCGCAAAAATACAACAAGATCAACGAACAGCTTCCTTTTGGTACGATTTCTTGTTGAATTGCGTTAAACTTTCATAACAAGTTGATGTCCAATAAGAAATCTAAGTCATGAAATATATAACTTCTACTATTCTGAGTCTTATTTTAGTAGTCCTCACTAGCTGTTCCAAAGACAAGGTAGAGCCCCAAATTGAGACGGAAGTTCAAGAGATGTACTTTCCTGCAATAGCTGATACCGAATGGGAAACAATTACACCAGCCGAATTAAACTGGAACGAAACCGAAATAGCAGCTTTGAACACCTATTTAAAAAATAATAAGACCAAAGGATTCATGGTTTTGGTGGATGGGCGCATTGTAATAGAAGAATACTTTAATGGTCATAATGCAAATGCACAATGGACTTGGTTTTCCGCAGCCAAAAGCTTAACCGCTACCATTGCGGGTATTGCCCAAGAGGAAGGTTTACTAAATATTGAAGATAAAACATCTGATTATCTTGGCATGAATTGGAGTTCGTTACCCACAGAGAAAGAAGACCTAATTACTGTACAACACCATCTAAGCATGACCACTGGTCTCACAGACCATGTGGGAGATTATATCCCATGGGTATGCACCACACCAAATTGCTTGGACTATACCGCAGATCCCGGAACACGTTGGGCCTACCACCAAGGCGCTTTTATTCTCCTTCAAGATATTCTTACCCAGACTACAGGTGTAGGCTTTCAAAGCTATGGAAAAGCAAAACTTGAAGACCGAATAGGAATGCAAGGGAATTGGACAAAAACATTAGGGCTAAACATTTATAATAGCAACACGCGTAGTATGGCTAGATTTGGACTGCTCGCCCTAAACAAAGGTACTTGGGATGACAACATTATTATTAGTGAAGATTACTTCAATGAAATGACTACTACTTCCCAAGAACTTAATAAAAGTTATGGTTATCTCTGGTGGCTTAATGGAAAGCAAAGCTATATGGGAACCACTTCTCAACAAGTTGTTGCTAGTAACCTCATACCAGACGCACCTTCTGATTTATTTGCTGCGCTAGGTGCAAATGACCAGAAAATCTATGTAGTACCTAGTAAGAGCTTGGTAGTTGTTAGATCTGGCGAAACTGCCGGAGAAACACAATTAGGACTCTCTAGTTTTGATAATGAATTATGGAAAAAACTGAATGCAATTATGAATTAAATATAATTACACATTAAAGAATGAGTCTACAAATTCATGCTTATTAAACACCTGTAGATCTTCAATGCCCTCACCAACACCAATATACTTTACAGGAATTTGAAATTGATCAGATATACCAATAACAACTCCTCCTTTTGCTGTACCGTCTAATTTTGTGACCGCTAATGAAGTAACTTCTGTTGCCTTGGTAAATTCCTTGGCTTGCTCAAAAGCATTTTGACCCGTAGAACCGTCAAGCACCAACATAACCTCATGAGGCGTATTGTCTACTACTTTTTGCATTACTCGTTTTACCTTGGTCAACTCGTTCATTAAGTTCACCTTATTATGAAGACGACCTGCAGTATCTATAATCACAACATCTGCATCTTGCTTAACTGCAGAACTTAAAGTATCAAAAGCAACTGACGCGGGGTCGCTACCCATACTTTGTTTTACGATGGGCACATCGACTCGATCTGCCCAAACTTGTAATTGATCTATAGCCGCAGCACGAAAAGTATCCGCAGCACCTAAAACTACTTTTAAACCTTGCTTTTTAAATTGATAAGCTAATTTACCAATGGTTGTAGTTTTACCCACACCATTAACACCAACTACCATAATTACGTAAGGCTTTTTATCTTTTGGTACTGAAAATTCTGTTTCACTACCAAGATTGGTTTCCGAAAGAAGACCAGAGATTTCCTCCCGAAGAATAGTATTGAGCTCTTCCGTGCCCATATATTTATCCCTAGAAACACGAGCCTCTATACGCTCTATGATTTTAAGGGTTGTAGTTACTCCAACATCCGAAGAAACAAGAACTTCCTCCAGATTATCCAATACATCATCATCTACTTTAGACTTACCCGCGACAGCTTTACTAAGCTTAGAGAGAAAAGAAGTTTTTGTTTTCTCTAAGCCCTTATCAAGGCTTTCCTTTTTCTTTGAAGAAAATATATTCTTGAATAAACTCATGTGTTCTTTGTATTAATAGTCTCAAAGATAATAAAGTAAGCTGGAAGTTTTTACTTTAAATGATACTACAATTACTTGAAGGACAACTGCTACTAGTGAGTGCTTCCTTAACCTAGATGGTAACCAACAAAAAAAGCCCCTTCTTAATGAAGAGGCTTTATAATACTTTAAAAGTATCTTACTTTTTAGACAACCAATCGTTGACCGCTTCTGGGGCCATAACTGACTCAACAAAAGTATATGATCCACTTTTTTCTGATTTCACCATCTTGATGGCTTTTGTCAATCTCTTTGAACTTGTCTGTAAACTTGCTACCGTCTTTTTTGCCATGACTAATATGCTTTTATGTTCTCGTTAAAACGAAAACTTATTTAATCTCCTTATGGATTGTCATCCTCTTCAAAATAGGATTGAACTTTTTAATCTCCATTCTTTCCGGAGTGTTCTTTTTGTTCTTGGTAGTAATGTACCTTGAAGTACCTGGTTGTCCCGACTCTTTGTGCTCGGTACATTCCAAAATTACTTGTATTCTATTTCCTTTCTTTGCCATCGTATTCTAGCTTATTTTACCAATCCTTCTGCCTTCGCGTCTTTCAAAACAGCAGAAATACCCTTTTTGTTGATAATCTTCAACGCCTTTGCAGAAACCTTTAAGGTTACCCAACGGTCCTCTTCGGGAATATAAAAACGTTTCTTAGAAAGATTGACATTGAATCTTCTTTTAGTCTTATTTATAGAAAACGATACGTTGTTTCCAAACATCGCTCTCTTTCCCGTAATTTCACAAACTTTTGACATCCCGCAGATTTTTCTTTAAACAGGGTGCAAATTTATGTCATTTTTATGGATGCACAAAACAATATTTCAGATTTTTGAAATTTCTTTTTGCAATAGCTCTAAAGCCTTGTTCACCGACTTCTCCACAATGCGCTCTCTATGGTTGCCCATATTGAATTCATGAGCATAAACACCACTAGGAGTTGCTATAGCAATAAAGACCGTTCCAATCTCTGCATCTGAGTCACCTTTTGTTGGTCCGGCATTTCCTGTAGTAGCAATTGCGTAATGGGTTTTGAACAAATGCCTTACATTTTCTGCCATCTCCATAGCTACTTCCGCACTCACAACAGAATATGTTACAATGACATCTCTGGGGACCTTAAGAACATTTATCTTAGCTTCGGTAGCGTAGCTCACAACACTGCCTTTAAAGTAAGCTGAAGCGCCTGGCAAGGCTGTTAGTTGTTCAGCAATTTTACCTCCCGTAAAACTCTCTGCTGTAGACAGCGTTAAATTTTTCTCGGTAAATAGTTTAGCGACCACTTGCTCTAAAGTCTCCTCGTCTTCAGTGCCATATACAATATCGCCAATTAACGGGTATAGTTTTTTAAGTTCTGCTTCTACGGCTTCTTCTAGTTCTTGCTTATTTGATCCTTTAGCACTCAATCGTAACCTTACTTTTCCCAAATTTGGCAAATATGCCAATTTGATAAACGCAGGTAAATTATTTTCCCAATCTTCTATTTTTTCAGCAATAGCGCTTTCACCTAAACCATAAGTAACAACAGTTCTATGCAAAATAAAGGGACGATTAAAATCTGAAATGATTTTTGGAATGACCTTGTCCGTCATTAAATTTTTCATTTCATAAGGAACTCCGGGAAGCGAAACAAATGCTACACCGTTTTCTTGTATCCACATGCCAGGTGCAGTACCAAATGCATTATGTAAAACTGTAGCCTTGGATGGAACCAGAGCTTGTTTTTTATTGATATCCGATATGGGTGTAGAAGTAATATACTTTTTAAACAGTTCTTCCACATGTGCTAGAACACCTGTGTCTTCTACCAAGGTATCATTAAAAAACTCACACAGGGTATGCTTGGTAATATCATCTTTGGTCGGACCAAGACCTCCGGTTATGATAACAACTTGAACTCTCTTTTTAGCATCTTCTAGCGCTTGAAGAATATGTTCCTTGTCATCCTGAATTGAAGTAATCTGATAAACAGACACTCCAATTTTATTAAGTTCTTTGGAGATAAAAACGGAATTGGTATCAACAATCTGACCAATTAGAATTTCATCGCCAATGGTAATAATTTCGGCAAGCATCAGATATTGAAATCTTTTTTCAACTCAGATACCACCTGATATATGTCTTTTTTCAACAATGGAAAAACCACTTGTATCTCGGACATATTGGCTTCTGCCTTCCCTAAAGTTTCTATTTGTAAGGCCGCGGCACGAGTCTGCTCCATACCCAGCAAATCTACATTGGGCTTAATTTTATGAGCTAATTTGTAAACCTGGTCATGGTTTTGCTCATTTAACGCAATTTCAAGAAGCTCAAGATCCTGTGGCACTTCTTCTAAAAATACTGAAATAACAGAGTTGATGAAATCTTCATCTCCTTCAGCCATTTCATTGATTTTATCAAGATTGTAAATCATTATTTTACTTTTAAATGGAAAAGTTCACGCCCCTCCAGAACCCCCGAAAGGTAGTCATTTGCTTCAATTCTACCAACACCTGCTGGTGTTCCAGTAAATATTACATCGCCTTTTTTTAACATAAAGAATTGAGAAACGTACGAAACAAGCTCATCTATCTTCCAGAGCATGAGACCAGTATTCCCCTTTTGCACTTCTCTTTCATTCTTTAATAAAGAGAAATTTATATTGTTCAAATCCTTAAAATCTGTCTTTGGAAGCCACTCTCCTATGACCGCTGCACCATCAAAACCTTTTGCTTTTTCCCAAGGAAGACCTTTTTCTTTTAGTTTGGATTGCAGGTCTCTAGCCGTAAAATCTATACCCAAACCTATCTCATTATAATAATTATGGGCAAATTTCTCACTAATATGCTTTCCTACTTTTTTTATCTTAACGAGCACTTCAACTTCATAGTGTACGTCTTTAGAAAAATCAGGAATATAGAAATCCTGTTCTTTTGGCAAGATTGCAGAATCTGGCTTAATAAAAACTACAGGTTCTTCAGGCCTTTCATTAGCCAACTCCTCTATATGCTCAGTATAGTTTCTACCGATACAGATAATTTTCATTGAAACCTTTTTAAAATTTTCTAACCTAACTTGTTGTTGAGCTGACTCAATTTTACTTGTGTCAACACCTTTTTGGTGTACAGGGGAAAATCGGCATTTAGAATCCACCCGAAGTAGCCAGGTTCCTTCTCAAGTACATCTAATACTTTTCTGCCTTTATGTTTACCAAATGCAAAAACCTCAGCACCATCTTCATCATATCCTAAGAAGCCTGCAAAATCTGCAAACTGGCGATGAGTAGAAAATTCAGCTAATTTTTTCACATTGTTCTCTAGTTCCGGATATTTATCCAATTGCGACAATAAAACCTCATATGTTGCTAGCGTATCCGCTTCTGCACTATGGGCATCTGTAAGGTCTTTATCGCAATAAAACTTGTAAGCTGCCACTAAAGTTCGTTTTTCCATTTTATGGAATATAGTTTGAACATCTATAGAAACCATGCTCTTCATATCAAAGTCTAGCTCTGCACGCAACATTTCTTCAGCCAATAGCGGAATATCAAAACGGTCAGAATTAAATCCGCCCAAATCACAATCCTTTATCATGGCATAAATAGTCCTAGAAAGTTCTTTAAAAGTTGGCTCATTGGCCACTTTTTCATTGGAAATACCATGAATAGCAACCACCTCTTCAGGGATTTCCATTTCTGGATTTACCAACCAGGTCTTACTTTCTTTATTCCCGTTAGGATATACTTTTAAAACAGATATTTCTACAATTCGGTCTTTGGCAACATTGGTACCCGTAGTTTCCAAATCAAAAAAACAAATGGGACGCGTGAGATTAAGCTCCATGTTTTTCGCTATTTTTTTAACAAAGATACTATTTAACAAGGTTCAAGAAAACATATCTATACTTTTCTTAATAAAGAAAATACCACTACAATCTTGTATTTATTACATTATTGAAAGCTGAACCAAAGGTATAACTAAGCCCTACGCTAAGACTGGTCTCATAATCCGTAGCAATCTGCTTTTGTTGTAGCAATACATCCTCTAAAGAAGCATCTCCACCAGGTAAATTTATTTGATCTCTAATTAACTCAAATCTTCCCGAAAACCGAGCTGCGAGACCCTTTAAAAGACGTACGGAAAAACTACCGTTCAGCTGAATTCTATTCTTGGTAAAATCGTTCAAAAAGGTAGATCCAATTAAGCGGGCATATACATTACCCCAAGGTTGACGATACCTTACCTGTACATCTAGGGAGTGACTGAAGACACCTTCCGTATCTTTAAGGTAAATGGTCTGCTCTATATAATCATTATGAAAATAACCGATTTTATAAGCAAAAACGATTTCTCTACGTAGTACCTCTTTGTAAGGATAGATATTATATTCTATTGCTGGCCTGGCGTAATATCTAAAGTCCAGATTCGTAAAAGTATTATGTTGCACACCACCAAAAACACCTGCAGACCAATGATCTGACAAACTAGCTACGACACTAGCATCTGCAGAATACCTGAAGCGCTCGCTTGTAAAAGTTTCATCATCGTTGATGATTTCTTTATTTGCTTGGTTAATTTGCAAATCACTTCGGATCCGTAGTTTTTCCGTTACATGATCACTTTGAAAACCCAATTCGTATTCAAATTCCTTACGGCTAGACTCCCTTTTAATCTTTGCCTCTCCATAGACTTCAAAAATCCAATTGTTCCAAGGATCCCTAAAATCAACTTCTTGAATCTCACCAAGCCCATCCTTATTAACAGTATACGTGATATTTTCCGCCAAGTCCGACTCTAAAACGTACTGAAGAAGACCCGACTGTACTTTTTTCAAAAGTCCTTTACGGACCTCATCATCCGTCATACTTGCCGTACTATCATAGGTGAGCTTGCCAAAGATATCTTTATAATCATCTACACCCTCAAATTCTAGCATGTACGTACGCCCACCACTACCATTGGTAACGTCATAAATAAAAAGTTTTATATTGGCTTGCCCTTGATCACGAACGTGACTAACATAATTAATTTCCTGCCGTAGATAATTCTTCTCGCAGTTACAATCTATATAAAGTTTTAAGGCCTCTTTTACCTCATTACCTTCACCCTCTTCTTGCGCAAATACCAAAAGAGGAACGATAAACAAAAAGAAGCATAACAAATTTAAAATTTGTCGTGAGGACGTGTTGAAATTTCTATTTGGCATTATTGGTTTGGAAAGCCTTATGGATAATTATCTATCGCATGAAAATAAGATTATTAATCTATTTTTCGCGAAAGCGTACCGAAAAACCAAAATTATTCACAGATTTTAAAGAAATATAACTTTAAAATAAGAATGCCTCAACAGAAAAGTGTGTAGAGAACACTTTAGACCTCCCTTTAGACCTCCCTATCTACATCCCAAGCTTCTAAATAATCTGCTACGGCTTTTGCGAACATACTACCCAATGCTCCATTTACTACTCTATGATCATAGCTATGAGAAAGATACATCTTACTTCTAATTCCTATAAAATCTCCTTCTGGAGTCTCTATTACAGATGGAATTTTACGGATAGCACCTAAAGCAAGAATACCCACTTGAGGTTGATTAATAATTGGCGTACCAAAAACACTACCAAAGGTTCCCACATTGGTTACAGTATACGTACCATCTTGAACCTCATCTGGCTTCAGCTTATTTTCTCTAGCCCTAAAAGCTAAATCGTTTATTGCTTTAGCCATGCCAACCAAATTTAACTGGTCTGCATTCTTAATTACCGGAACAATAAGATTGCCGTCCGGTAGAGCTGCTGCCATTCCTATGTTAATATTTTTCTTCTTGATAACCGTATCGCCAACTAGCGATATGTTCATTAAAGGATATTTTTTAAGGGCTTTTGCTACAGCTTCTATAAATATTGGTGTAAAAGTCAACTTCTCACCTTCTCTCTTTTCAAAAGAGCTCTTTACTTTATTTCTCCAATTAACAATCTTAGTAACATCTACCTCAATAAAGCTCTGAACATGCGCAGAAGTAGACACACTCTCTACCATATGCTTGGCAATCATCTTACCCATTCTACTCATAGGTAACACCTCAGCATCTGCACCTTGAGGTATTCCAGAACCATTAGTAGCTTGAACAGCAGAAGGCTTGTGGTTTACAACGGGAGCTGCTGCTACCTTAGGAGCAGGCGTTTTTTCTACTGGCTGCTCAACCTTTTTAACGGCACCATTTTCTAAATAGGCAAGAATATCATTTTTAGTAACGCGACCTTCATTTCCCGTACCTGCTATTGTATCAAGTTCAGCAACAGAAATACCTTCTTGTTTTGCTATATTTTTAACCAAAGGCGAATAAAAACGCTCAGAAGATGATTTTTGATTGTGATGTACTGGCGCACTTACAGCATCTTTGGCCACTTTTACAGTTTCCTCTACCATGGCAGCGGATTCTTCAGCACCGTTGGATGCAGCAACGGGCTCACTTGAAGCAACAGGTTGAGCTACTTCAACAGATTCTTCTGTCTCAATAATCGCTACGGTATCACCCACTTTGATTACATCATCTATATCAAAAAGTTTTTCGACCAAAACACCTTCCACTTCACTTGGAACCTCTGAATCTACTTTATCGGTAGCTATTTCAAAAATTGGTTCATCCAATTCAATAGTATCACCAACTTCTTTCAACCAAGTGGTTAATGTTGCCTCTGCAACACTCTCGCCCATTCTCGGTAATTTCAGTTCAAACTTTGACATATTCTTATTTTAGACTGCTTTTACTCTAATTTTGTCGCAAAAATACCAAAAAAAACACCTATCAGTTACAGTTATCACATTTTTAATTCGCTTTTAACGAACCTTCAAATGGAATCCGGTTTAGAATACTCCGCCCTAGCGTGACTTCATCGGCATATTCCAGCTCATCGCCAACGGCTATTCCCCTCGCTATGGTTGAAGTATTAATATCCAAACCGCTTAATTGCTTATAAATATAAAAATTGGTCGTATCACCCTCCATAGTAGAGCTTAAGGCAAAAATAAACTCCTTAACCTCTCCTTTTTGCGCTTTTTCCACCAAAGAACCAATAGTTAAATCTTGCGGGCCAATTCCCTCCATAGGAGATATTTTTCCACCTAAAACATGATATAATCCTTTATACTGACTTGTGTTTTCAATAGCCATTACATCACGAATATCTTCAACAACGCAAACCAGACTTCTATCCCTTTTGGGATTGGCACAAATTTCACAAACGGCCACATCTGAAATGTTATGGCAATTTTCGCAGAATTTTATCTCACTACGCAAGCTTAACAAAGAATTTGAGAGCCTTTCTGTCTGTTCCTTAGGTTGTTTGAGCAAATGAAGAACCAACCGAAGTGCCGTGCGTTTACCTATACCAGGTAATTGCGACATTTCGTAAACGGCATTCTCGAGAAGCTTTGAAGAAAAATCCATAGTCACAAAATTACGTACTATTTTTACTTTTTGTACTTTGGTTTTAAATTTTATTACATGACCGCCACGCACATCCTAATCTTAATAGGTGCTTATTTTCTCTTGCTTTTATTGATATCCTATTTTACAGGAAAAAACGACTCTAATGTGGACTTTTTTAAGGCGGGAAAATCCTCTCCTTGGTACTTGGTCGCTTTTGGAATGGTAGGTGCCTCTCTTTCAGGAGTTACCTTCATTTCTGTGCCCGGTTGGGTAGAAGCTTCCGGCTTCAGTTATATGCAAGTTGTTTTTGGTTATTTGGCAGGTTATTTTGTCATAGCCTTTATTCTGTTACCTATTTATTATCAACTAAATGTTACCTCGATTTATGAATATCTAAAAAAACGGTTTGGTATAGTAAGTTATAAGGTAGGCGCTGTGTCTTTCTTTATCTCTAGGGTTCTAGGAGCTGCTTTTAGGCTGTTTTTAGTGGCCATTGTTCTACAGCAATTTGTATTTGATGAATTGGGCGTACCATTTGAGGTTACGGTTATCCTCTCTATTTTACTCATATGGATATATACATTTAGAGGTGGAATAAAAACGATTGTTTGGACAGATACCCTCCAAACAGCCTTTATGCTTTTATCCGTTGGACTGAGCATTTACTTTATCAACCAGAAATTAGACTGGAGTTTTACCGAATTTCTAGCATCGGAAGAATTAAAACAATACAACCAAATACTATTTACAGATAGTTTTTTTGATAAGAACCACTTTCTAAAATCCTTTTTTGGAGGCATGTTCATCACCATTTGCATGACCGGTCTAGACCAAGATATGATGCAGAAAAATCTTACCTGCAAATCACTTAAAGACGCCCAGAAAAACATGATTTCTTTCAGTTTGGTCCTAGTTGTTGTGAATTTTGTTTTCCTTTTGTTAGGGGCACTTTTATTTATCTACGCAGCCAAATTTAACATTGCTATTCCATTAATGGATGGCCAACCAAAGCCTGACCTACTTTTTCCGGAAATTGCAATGAACAGCGGCTTGGGAATAGTCGTTGCCGTTACCTTTATGCTAGGATTGATAGCCGCAGCCTATAGCAGCGCAGATAGCGCATTAACCTCGCTAACAACCTCTTTTTGTATAGACTTCTTAAACATTGATGAGAAAGCGGAAAAAGACCAGAATAAAATTAGAAAGACAACTCACGTAGGAATGAGTATTCTTCTGATTGTTACGGTAATCTTGTTCAAGTATATCTTGGACCGAAACGTTATAGACGGCCTCCTAACCGTTGCCACGTATACCTATGGTCCTTTACTGGGACTATTTACCTTTGGTATATTCACAAAACACACTGTAAAAGATAATTATGTATGGATTGTTGCCTTATTATCCGTTCTATCTATTATAGGGTTTACCAACCTACCAACCGAATATTTAGGCGGTTACAAATTTGGATATGAATTACTACCTTTGAACGGATTATTAACTTTTCTAGGGCTGTGGCTGATTCGAAATAAGAATCCTGCAGTTATATCCGATAAAACGTAACTCCTTAAACGTTAAAGTTTTATAGGAAAAATCTTACGTGCATTTCATCGATCATTTAATATTGACCTGTTGCCAATAGCACTAATGTACACGCAACAACCGCCTCAATCCCTTCATTTTGCAGTAACTCGTAAAATTCTGGGTTTTCCGTTCCGGGATTAAAAATGACTCGTTTTGGAGCTATTTGTAGGATTTTGTCGATATACTCAGGCTGACGAGCAGCACCTATATATAAAGTAATGGTATGAATACTTTGAAAATCATTTAAATTGGTCTTTATTTGTGTTTCCCTAATTTTGCCCTCGCGCAAACCAAACGCTTCAGTTTTGATATTATGATCTAAGAGCCTATTTACGGCTAGATTACTATATCTACTAGGTTTAAGGGAAGTTCCGAAGACTAATGTTGTTTTCATATGTTAAATATGATGTTAAAGTTCATTTAAGATGTAACTTTTTGATAAAATAACCGTCTATTGTAAAAGACGATATTTTGAAGAACAACTTTTAAAAGTATTGGTCGGTGATAATGCTATATGTTTATAGTTAATGGTTAGTGTTTAGTATAGCAGCATCAACGACAGACACCCCGATGGAGACATCGGGGTTTTGTTTTGCTATAAAGTTACCATTTTATAATAGCGCTACCCCAAGTGAAGCCACTACCAAAAGCGGCCAGAACCACTAAATCTCCTTCTTTAATTTTTCCTTTCTCCCATGCCTCAGTAAGAGCAATTGGAATAGATGCTGCCGTTGTATTACCGTATTTCATGATGTTATTAAAGACTTGATCATCTCCTAGACCGAATTTCTTTTGAATAAACTGAGAAATACGCAAGTTAGCTTGGTGTGGCACTAACATATCTATGTCTTCCGGCGTAAGGTCATTGGTTTTTAAACCTTCCATTATTACCTCACTAAACCTTACTACTGCATTTTTAAATACAAACTGACCGTTCATATGAGGATAAAATGATTCATCGTTAGGATCATTATCTTCAATAATATCAGTAACCCAACGTTTACCCATACCTGGAGCTATCAAAGATAATTCCTCGGCATGCTGCCCTTCGCTATGCAAGTGCGTAGAAAGCAGCCCTTTTGAGCTATCTTCTTCCCTACTCAATACTGCTGCACCTGCACCATCTCCGAATATAACCGAAACAGACCTACCTCTTGTGGTCATATCTAGACCATGAGAATGCAACTCAGAACCAATGACAAGAACATTCTTGTACATACCTGTTTTAATATACTGATCAGCCACACTTAATGCGTAGATAAAACCAGAACATTGGTTTCTTACATCTAAAGCACCAACGGTTTTAATACCTAAATCTCGTTGTACCAAAACACCAGGGCCAGGAAAATAGTAATCTGGACTTAGGGTAGCAAAAACAATAAAATCAATATCGTCTTTATCAATACCTGCACGTTCAATAGCGATTTTTGCCGCCTTTACACCCATGGTTGTTGTAGTGTCTCCACCTTTAACCACGTGTCTTCTTTCTTTAATACCCGTTCGTTCTTGGATCCACGCATCGTTGGTATCCATTACCTTGGCCAAGTCATCATTGGTCACTACGTTTTCGGGCACGAAGTATCCTAGTCCCGTTATTTTTGAATTATACATAGAAGGTTTTTTTTATTTTAAAAGCTACAGCTCTAAACCATACTGCAAAGTAACCCGTAAATTTCTAAGATAAGCAAAATAAATAGCATGAATTTTGACATAATCTCAATTAAGAAATGTATTGCTTATAACTATTTACTTCAATTTTAGCTTTTAGGTCGTGTAATAGATTGTAAAGACCAAAGAAAGTCCTGTTCATATACAAGAAGTGTTTAGACCCCCTATTACCATTCATTTTACGTATCTGCGTATCTTTTGAATAGCGCTCACTTAAATCGGCTATTTTGTCCCAGAAATCATCTGCGCCAAAATCAAAATTCTGCTCATGGAATGGGGAAGTTAAAAGAGAAAGCATCTCTTTAAATAATCCTTTAAAGAATTTAATTTCTTCCGGAGTATCGGTTTCTGTTAGAATTTCCAACTCATACATTTTTTGTGTAAAAACCGTATCATTTTCTATATTATGCTTTTGAGCCAATTCAAAATAAGGCACATAGAACTCATCCGGAACTTCTTTAATACAACCAAAATCTATAGCTATTAAAGTATGGTCCTGACTCACTAAAAAGTTTCCCGGATGCGGATCGGCATGAACTTTTTTAAGCCCATGAATCTGAAACATATAAAAATCCCACAGCGTCTGACCTAATTTATTACCAACTTCCTCATCAAAATCTTTATTGGTGAACTCACTCAAATGCTGACCGGACATCCAATCCATAGTAATAATTCGCTCACTGGATAGCTCTTCATAATACTTTGGAAACTCAAGATTTTTTATAACCGCACAGCTTTCGGTTATATTAATACTTTGCTCTATTTCCAGAAAATAGTTAGTCTCCTCTATTAGCTTGTTCTCTACTTCCTTAAAGTATTTATCGGAATCTTTTCCCTGTAAATTGAACATTCTAATAGCAATGGGCTTTACTAAAGCTAAATCACTAGAAATACTTTGGGCCACTCCTGGGTACTGAATTTTGACTGCTAATTCTTTCCCGTCTTTTGTTGCTTTATGAACTTGGCCAATACTGGCTGCATTAATACTGTCCTTATCAAAAGTGTCAAACAAATCTTCAGGATACTTACCCAAATATTTTTTAAACGTTTTCCGCACTAATGGCGCGGAAAGTGGCGGTACAGAAAATTGAGAAAGAGAAAATTTATCTACATACGCCCTAGGCAATATGTTTTTCTCCATACTAAGCATTTGCGCAACTTTAAGAGCACTACCCTTCAGACTTTTTAGTCCGTCGTAAATATCCTCGGCATTATTTTCGTTCAATTCGTTTTTATCCAACTCAGGATTAACCAATTTTTTACCAAAGTACTTCACATAGTTACCACCTATCTTCACACCCGTCTTCACCAATTTACTGGCTCTTTCTATCTTACCTGTTGGTATACTATCAAGTGTCTTCATATATTTTGTTTTGAAAGGGGGTTTCCAATGACTAATTATTAAGCAAAAGTTTCTTTGTACAAGAATTTTCCGAAATCAATAATATTATCTAGCGGTGTATTATCAAATATGTCAAATATGGTATTGATTGATTTCTCAATGGCCATATCCGTCTTTTCAAATCCTGCAGAATTATCATCCATCCAAAATTTAAGAACGAATAAGAACTGCAACCACGCTCCTTCTGAAAAAAGTTGTGGATTATATTTAGTGATTTTCAGGTTCTTTTCTGCATTAGCATCGTCTATAAGACCTGTTGCAAAACCTTTAATGTGCTTGCGCAGCCCTTTTAGCTGTTCCAGATTTTTGAGAGTACTGCTGTTCTGCTTTAAAGAAAATAGAACATAACTTCTATTTAAGGTAAGCATCTCAAAGAAGGTATAGAAAAAAGTAAGCATTTTTTCCTTGTTCGAAAAACCTTCGTACTCCTTATTTTTATTCAGAAGAGCTTCTGTATTGGTATAAAATTTATTCCAAATCTCCTTCTGCAAACTCTCTACAGAACCAAAAAAGGCATAAAAATCCGCCTCAGGAACCTTATTCTCTTTACAAAACTTGTAAATGGATTTAGGAACGCTTTCGTGCTCCAGAACGTAATCCATATACATTTCTATAATATCATCTTCCGTAACTTTTTTTGTTTTCGTTTTCGCTACCATTTTGAACAATTTTATATATTAAAATTACGTCTAAAGTGCCGCATTTACTGTTAACGGTATACCAATTTTATAGTATAACACAAAACGTGCTTCCCGGAGAAAGCACGTTTCAAAACAACCTAACCAATAAATGATTATAAACATGATCTTGATTAAAAACTCTCTCTTTCACAGCAATCTTAATCACATCTCCAACAAATATATAAAATGTTTAACAAATTTAAAAATAAATTAAACAAAATAAATTATCGTGCTCATTTCGTCACACTAATATGTCAGTTTGTCATAGTCTTCATATGTGGTATTTTTTTTGACAACTACCATGCAGGTAAACACTACCAGATTCTTCTATGCAGAAGAGTGAAACTAAGTATTAAACAAAGTTCAAGCTCTGGCGAGAACATTTCTAAAATTTATAATTTATGTCTACAGGTAAAATCAATGTTTCCGTGGAAAACATTTTTCCGCTGATAAAGAAATTTTTGTACAGTGACCACGAGATCTTTTTAAGAGAGCTCATATCTAATGCAACAGATGCTACCTTAAAATTAAAACACCTTACCTCTATTGGAGAAGCCAAAGTAGAATACGGCAACCCAATGATCGAGGTTAAGATTGACAAAGAAGGCAAAAAAATACATATTACGGACCAAGGTATTGGTATGACCGAAGACGAGGTCAAAAAATACATTAACGAACTTGCCTTTTCTGGTGCGGAAGAATTCTTGAATAAATATGAAGATGGCGCTAAAGAAAGCGGTATCATAGGTCATTTTGGTCTTGGTTTTTATTCTGCCTTTATGGTGGCAGAGAAAGTAGAGATTAGTACCAAAAGCTTTAAAGAAGGTTCTGAAGCAGTTCTGTGGAGTTGTGATGGTTCTCCAAACTTTACATTGGAACCAGGTGATAAACAAGACCGTGGTACAGAGATTATTCTTCATATTGCCGAAGATTCTACGGAGTTCCTAGAAGAAGGCCGTATTAATGAGCTTTTGAACAAGTATAACAAGTTCATGCCTATTCCTATTAAGTTTGGTATGAAAACGGAAACTTTACCTAAGCCAGAAGATGCTAAGGAAGAGGATCCAGCACCTACACAAGAAGTAGATAACATCATTAACAACCCTAACCCAGCTTGGACTAAACAACCAGCGGATTTAGATGCTGATGACTACAAAAACTTCTACCGTGAGTTATACCCAATGCAGTTTGAGGAACCTTTGTTCCATATTCACTTAAATGTAGACTACCCTTTTAACCTTACCGGTATTCTGTATTTTCCAAAGATGACCAACGATCTTAACCAACAGAAAGATCGTATACAACTGTATCAAAACCAAGTTTTTGTTACTGATAATGTAGAAGGTATTGTACCAGAATTCTTGACTATGTTACGTGGTGTAATTGATTCTCCGGACATTCCGTTGAACGTTTCTAGATCATACCTTCAGGCAGATGGTGCGGTAAAGAAAATCTCTTCGTACATCTCTAGAAAAGTTGCCGATAAATTAAATTCACTCTTCAAAAACAGTAGAGAAGAATTTGAGCAGAAGTGGAACGATATTAAAATCGTTATTGAATACGGAATGCTTAGCGATGATAAATTCTTTGAGAAAGCCGATAAGTTTGCACTCTACCCAACTGTAGATGGTAAGTATTTTACTTTTCAAGAACTTCAGGAAAAAATTAAAGGAAATCAAACGGATAAGGATGATAAACTCGTAGTTCTTTATGCTTCTGACGAGGTTGCACAGCACAGTTATATTGAAGCTGCAAAAGCTAAAGGATATGAAGTTCTGTTGATGGATTCTCCTATTATTGGTCATTTAATGCAGAAATTAGAAACGTCTAAAGAGAAGCTTTCTTTTGCACGGGTAGATGCAGACCATTTGGATAACCTTATCAAAAAAGAGGAAAATCAAATCTCTAAATTATCTGATGAGGAAAAAGAAACCCTTAAAAAGAATCTTGAGGAAGTAATAACTGATAAGAGTTACACGGTTCAGCTAGAAGCTATGGATAGCGATGCTTCTCCTTTTATCATTACTGAGCCTGAGTTTATGCGTCGTATGAAAGAGATGCAACAGACCGGTGGCGGTGGTGGTATGTTTGGTATGGGTGCTATGCCAGATATGTACAACCTTATCGTGAACACAAATTCTGAATTAGTAGGTGAAATTTTAAATACCAAAACAGCTAAGAAACGTGAAAGATTAATTAGCCAGTCTATTGACTTGGCTCGTCTTTCTAAAGGCTTATTAAAAGGTGAAGAATTGACAAACTTTATTAAGCGAAGCTACGAGATGGTCAAGTAATCTTAAACAAATACACTTACAAAAACGTCCAATTGCTGAGTTCAGCGATTGGACGTTTTTTCTTGTTAAAATTCATATCTTCCGCAGAAATATGTAAGTATATGGATTACACTAGTCCTGATTTTAAAAAGTGGTTAGATAAGCTTCAACAAGAGAGTTGGCAATTAGAACTTATTATTTCTGGTTTTGCTATTTATGGGTTGTTAATGGCGTATGAGCCTCTACAGATTAAGCTTTATAAATTAACACTGACTGATCAAGAATTACAATCTAATGTACTCCAATTAGTTTTAATATGTTGCAACATATTAACTTTCAATCTTATACTACATGTTTTACTAAGAGGCCTTTGGATAGGCGCCATAGGTCTTAGATATGTATCTGGAGATATTGATTTTGAAAAACTAAATTACTCCGAAAAATTTGATTCATACTTAAAGAGGAAAGTTGGTTCATTTGATCGTTATATTGCCCGACTAGAGAATTATTGTAGTATCCTCTTTGCAGTATCTTTTCTTCTTGTTTTTTATCTAACAGGTATTTTTACTGCATTTTTTACACTTTATGTATTTATGGAAATACTCAACTTGTTGACTTTCATTCCCAAAGATATTCTTGAAGTCATACAAGGGAGCATAGATATCCTTTTTTTAATAGCCGCTCTTTTTGTTGTAATTGATTTTTTCGGACAGGGCTTACTCAAAAAAAGAAAGTGGACTTCCAAATTATACTTTCCTATATACTGGTTATTTAGTAAAATAACTTTTTCTTTTCTATATCGTCCTTTGGCCTATAATTTCTTAGATAACAAATTAGGCAAAAGAGTTGTTACGTTACTGATACCCATATATATTATATTGACACTAATTACAACTTCTTATTATAAAAATTCTGGTTACTTATCTAATTTAAATAAGGCTACACCGTATTATGCAGACACTAAAAATTATGAAAATGAAGCTTTAAAAGATACCGATTTCATCAATATCGCTAGCATACCATCAAAAGTTATCGATAAAAACTACCTAAAGGTCTTTATGGCATATGGGAAACATATCGAAGATTTCGTAATAGAGAAAAATGAATCATTAAAATCTGATGATAATAAAAGAGGATATACTACTTCTTTTTTGGATGGTGTTTCCGTAGCAATAGCAGAGAAGGAGGTAATTGGAGAAAGAAAGCAAAGTAATTTAGATTTATATTTAAAAACAGTTGATCAGCTTTACTCTATTAAAATAGACTCACTGCCCTATGCTAGTGATTTTGTGGTTTCCAGAAATGCAAAAAAGAGATTAGGATTTGAGACTTATTTAAATATAAAGAATCTTTCAGACGGAAAACATGTATTAACAATTACTGGCCCTGCAAAAGCCAATAAATGGAATAGAGATTCAGAGTCTATAACAAAAATATTGGTAACTATTACCTTCTGGTATTATCCAGATTAAACGTTTTAAAAAAGAAAATATAATATTCCTAATAATGGATTATTAAAAATCAACATACTGGATTTTCAAAGTTTTATTATTATAATATCACAAAACAATTATATTTTGTGCTATCTGTCTTTCTTTTTTACAAAATGTTAGGCAACTTTGGAGAAGGAATTAATGTATGTAAGATAAAATTAGAGCTTCTTCTTTACCCTAGGTAATTGCTCTTTTAGTTAAACAAAGTATATTTATTTATGGTTATTACAGAACTTAATCCAAAGGGCCAATTTGAAAATTGGGATAAAAAGAAGCTGAAAGAAATCAAAGAGAAAAAATTTGATGATAAAATCGGTAATATCCTTTTTGAAAATAATGAACTTATTCTAAGCGAAATTGCCCTAAAACCAAAAGAACGTTTGCCTTTTAGATTGCACCAACGTGACTGTAGCTGCACTAGTTTTACTGATGGCCTTCTAATTTCGCGAAATATTAATGGCCAAATAGCGCTGTTACGTATTGAAAAAGCCAAGTGTTTCTATTGGACCAGTAATAATGGAGAAATGATTAATGACCTTGAAAATATTGGAGAGAACACGGTCATAATTAAGATATTAGAAATGAAACTTTAACGGCTACTCCAGACAGTGCAAAGCAACCGTTTCAAAATCTATTCCGATTAAATATTACCAATAAATAGGTCCTTTTCCCAAGTATTTTTCAGCAATTGGTTGGTAATAATCTCTTACATCCTCTAAATCATAGATTTTTTGACTCTTTGTATACAGGTCATACTTATTAAAATCTTTAATAAGCTCTAGATATTCCTTATCTCCTTCATTTAGAAGTTCTTTATAACTCCCGCCTGTGTGCCAAGGGTAAAAAGAGTGGTAACGTATCATAACCATAGCCTCTTTTGGCAAATTGTTTTCTTTATGGTTTGAAAGAACTTGAAACAGATACTCATCATGGCCCCAAGCCAAATCAAGATTATCCATACCACATTCTTTTTCGTAAATTCCTGTTGGTGTATTATAACGAGCATCTGCCATATCTGGATTCAACTTATTAAACTCAGGATAGACACAGGTATCTGGCAATTCGCAACCTACTACAAATACATCTCCAACAGTTCCCCATTGCTCATCTTGGCTGGTACCATCTTCATCGCTTCCCCATAGGAACATCACTTTTCCTAAATCGTGAATAAGACCTGTAAGCTGCATCCAATCCGGACGATTGTCTGCTCTAATGGCTTCTGCGCTTTGGATTAGGTGCTGTACGTTAGGTAAATCCAAATCTGGATCACTTACATCTATCAAATCATTTAAGTGCCCCATAGCCTCCCACAAATCCATGGGCTTGTCGTACGTCAAATATTTCTTATGCATACGTTGCACATAGTCTACAGTTTGCTTTTTACGCATTTTTCTATAATGCTCCTTTACAGCTGCCGACACATCTACAGCCTCATAATCTCTGAACGTTTTTTCCATATTTAACAATTTAATTTTAAACTACTTACAACAACTATTTTAGTTTACACATTGCCTAAAACAAGGTACAAAATAATCGTAAATGTCACTAGAAATAGACTAAAGGGCTTTGCGTACCTCCATGGTTTGAGGTTCAAAATACCCGCATCTTTCATTATAAATCTTTCTTCTTTTTTTCCAAAGGCCGAAACCACGTGCATAACTAAAATATTCAGTACAAACTCTATTCCCCAAATATGTATAAAATGAAGATTCACTTCAATTATATAATACATAACCACATAAAATACCAAACCGAACATTAGTCCCGCTTTTGCCCCTATAGCGGTAACTCTTGGGAATAAGAATCCAGCAATAATTACACTGGCAATAGGAATAAAAAATATTCCGTTAAGCTGCTGTAGCAATTGATAAAGGCCATCAGGTGCATTTGCCACAAATGGCGCTATACCTATTGCCAGAACGGCAAGAATAGCAGATGTACTTTTACCAATGATTACCAGTTTTTTATCACTTGCATCTTTCTGAATATATTTTTTAAAAACATCTAAACTAAAAACGGTAGCCGCACTGTTCAATGCGCTATTGAACGTACTTAAAATAGCGCCCATCATTACCGCAACAAAGAAGCCCGTAAGCCATAAGGGCAATACTTTTTTCACCAAAAGCGGATATACATTATCTGGATTATCATAAAGACTTTCTCCAAAATAATAAAAGCCGATAAGCCCTGGTAGTACAATCACTAAAGGAACCAATATCTTAAGCAAACCGGTATATAGCAGTCCTTTTTGAGCTTCTTTTAGATTTACCGCTCCCAATACCCTTTGGATAATAGATTGATGCATGGTCCAGAAATAAATCTGATTTATCATAAGACCTGTAAACAAAACCTCAAAAGGTAATATGGCGGAACGTGCTCCCTCTCCTACTCCAGATTCATCACTTACTACATTGAATTTATCTGGACTATGGTTAAAAACCGTTGTCATTCCTTCAAACACATTTCCATCTCCAATACTCAATAAAGCTAGAATAGGAACAAGCAGACCGGCTACTAAGAGACCAAATCCGTTTATTGTATCTGTATAAGCTACCATTTTCAATCCTCCAAAAATGGCATATACAGCACCAATGGTACCTACTACTAAAATGGTTATCCATATACCCTCACTTTGGGTAAGATTCAATAATTCCGAGATTTCAAAAATCGCTTCAATATTCAAAGCCCCTGTATATAATACAATAGGCAGCAAGGTGGCCACGAATGAAATAATTAAAAGCAATGCAACAAAAGTACGGGTGAGACCATCAAAGCGTTTTTCTAAAAACTCTGGAATAGTAGTCAGTCCCATTTTTAAATACCGCGGTGCAAAATACAAGGCTGCAATAACCAAAGCTAAAGCAGATGTAACCTCCCAAGCAACAATAATTGCTCCGTTCCTATAGGCAGAACCGTTCATACCCACCAAATGTTCCGTAGAAATATTGGTCAATAATAATGAGCCGGCTATTACAATTCCCGTTAACGATCTACCTCCTAAAAAGTAACCGTCTTTGGTATTCAGTTTATCGCGCCTAAGCTTGTATGTAGCATAAAAAGCGACAAAACCTGTAAAGAGTAAAAATGTCAATAACGCCATAAAAGGGACCTATGGGGATTAAATAGCAAATAATTGCCATACTTAAATATCAAATAAACATAAATAAAATGAATAAATTACCATATTCCTAAAGTTTTCGTGTGCGCAAACGAAAATTTATGATTTAAACGCACCCATCTTGCTAAAACTCAGTTTTTAAAAATATAGACTAGTTACCAATAGCACTTTTGTCCTTCATAGGTAAAACAGCTCTACCCATATTAGCAACCCTACCTCCAATAATGAAAAAGCCAAAAAATACCAGAAATCCAGTATTTTATAATTTGTAGTGGGTTTGTACATTAGCACCAAACCACAAACAATCTTTAACATGAAATATTCTAAATTGCTAATATTGTTTTTTACAGTAATGTTCTACTCAGCTAATGCCCAGAATGCATCAGACGAGATTTTTATGACCAATGGAGAAACTATAGCCGTTAAGGTTTTGAGAATAGAGCCCAATACAATTACCTATACTTATTTAGGAGAGGATTTGGAAAACGTTGTCAAAAAAGAAGCGGTTCATAAAATTACTTTTAAAAGTGGTCGCGAACAACTCTTCACACAACCAAGTACCGGGCGCCAATCTATAAGCCCAGACTTTGAATACCCCACAATGAAAAGTAATGAGGGAGCTATTTTACCTTTTGAGTTTGTTTTTGACGGCGCCGAGGCTCCCGAAGAAGGGTTCGAAGCCCAAGAGTATTACTACCATAACCTTATGCGTAAACCTGAAAGAAACACAATTACATACCAAGATATAGATATTACCCTAAAAAGATTGCGCAAAGCTGGCATTACTAAAGCTAATGATTTACGAAACTATGAAATGACCGAAATTGCTAAAATTGTTGGTGCAGGTGTTTTGGTGACAGGCAAAATTACCGTGGACTACCGTAGTACAACCTCTTCTTCATCAGGTTCTAGCACCACAAAAGTAGACACCAAGAAAAAAAAGGTAAAAACGTATTCATCAGGCTCCAGCAGGTCTATGGATGAATTTGACACGAAGGTTCTTTTTGTAATTTATGATAAGAACGGAAATAAAATTGTTAATGTTAACCGTGTTCCATTTTTAGCTACAACACGCAACAACTATGTTACCGCTTTAAATTACTTAATGAAACGCACCCCATATTACCAGAAGTAGTACACGTAAATTGTAAAAGGTAACGAAACATTGTACTATTGTTCTTAAACCGCAGTTATCCTTCGTTAATTGCCCATGGTTTATTTACTTTTAATACATGAAAATTATCTCAACCAATATTGGTAGTCCAACCACAATTACTTGGAACGGCAAAGAAGAACAAACGGGAATATTCAAATACCCAGTGGACGAATCTCTTTTTTTAGGAAAAACAGAGGTTGCCAAAGACACCGTAATAGATAGAAAGCACCATGCAGGCGTTAACAAGGCTTGTTTTCTATTCTCAGTAGACCATTATGATTATTGGAAAAATAAATACCCAAATCTAAATTGGAACTGGGGTATGTTTGGAGAAAATCTTACGGTTAGTCATTTTGATGAATCTAAAATTCGCATTGGAGACATTTATAAAATGGGAACCGCATTAGTACAAGTATCGCAACCAAGAGAACCTTGTTATAAATTAGGAATTAGGTTTAAAGACCAAGGCATTTTAAAAGAGTATATTGATTATGGATTTCCTGGTACTTATGTGCGCATACTGGAAGAAGGAGAAGTAAAAAAAGGCGACAAATTGGTCTTGGTAGAACAGTCAGAAAACCGCCTTACCGTAAAAGATTTTTATCAACTATTGTTTATGCGTAAAAAGGACCCTAGCATACTACAATTGGCTTTGACCAATGAATCTTTGCCCGAATATAAAAGAGAACGTTTAAAGAAATACCTTCCAAAAACATGAATTACCCATGGCACCTATATCTAATGGGAATAATTTATGTGATGGGCGGCATCATGCATTTTATAAAACCTAAGGCTTACATGAGGATAATGCCTCAATATTTGCCTAATCATAAGCTTTTAGTGACATTGAGTGGTATTTCTGAAATAATTTTGGGTATTGGTGTTTGTCTGCCTTTAACAAAAAACTATGCTGTTTACGGACTTATTTTAATGCTAGCGGTATTCTTACTCGTGCATTTTTATATGCTGTCTAGCAAAAAAGCTTCGGCGGGTTTCCCTAAGTGGGCATTACTATTAAGACTACCCTTGCAATTTGTACTAATGTACTGGGCGTATAGCTACTTATAAGCACAAAAAAGCCCCTAACGCTCTCAACAACATTAGGGGCAATTAACTCAACTCAACTTAAACTTCCTTAGTTTACCGTAATTTCCTTGTAATAGGTTTCTTTACTGTCTTTAACTACAAGTGTGTAATCACCTTCAAAGGCTTTGGTAAAATCAAATGCTTTTTCAATAACCATTTCATCTTCTCTTGTTTCAGAGAAAACTAATCTGCTACTGCTGTCGAAAACTTTAATTTCTACATCTTCGCTGTTTAGGTTCAATAGGTTTAGATAAACCATTTTTTCTTTAACTCTAAAGACTGGTTTACTGTTTTCTTTTCTATCAACTACCTCAACATCGTCTCCTTTTACACTTATCGTGTACGATACTGTTGTTAAATCATCTTCTGATTTAAAAAAGTAAAGGCCATCTTTAAGTTTAGAAAGATCAAATTTCTTTGCATAGCCACCTTTTTCAATAGCTTCAAAGAATATAACATTCTGCTCTGCATCCATGAACTTGATAGTTGTTCTTCCCGATTGGGCATCTAGTTCGTAAACAAAGCTTTTTACATTTTCATTTGGTACAACACTAAGTTTGGGTTCGTTAGCCATGCCTACAGTCGTAGTGAATAATAAAGCGATCATTGCGGCGGTTCTTACTACTTTTCTCATATCGTTGTTGTTTAATATCCTGCTGTCACACAGGGTAGGTTAATAATATGATACAAACATACCTCCGTTATCTTGCTCTCACTACTCCACAATTCGCCAATAAATGTGCTATTTTACCATTGCATATATAGCAAAACACCCTTTGGGGTAATATTGAGTATATTTTGGTTAATTTTGTAAAGAATGGTAGAAATCCCCTTCTTTAATTTTGTATTATGAACAAACCCCCGCAATTAAATCAGAAGCCCGCTTTTGAGGTCATTGAACCTAGTTTTGGGCATTCTTATACGTATCAAAGATTTGATGCGAGTAAGAACAATAAGAACAATGTTTGGCATTATCATCCTGAGATAGAACTGGTTCATGTACATGGTGGATCGGGAAAAAGGCAGATTGGTAGTCACGTATCCTATTATTCAAAGGGAGACCTTATATTAATAGGTAGTAATCTCCCTCATTGTGGTTTTACCAACTCTCTTACGGATAATGAGAGCGAAACCGTAATACAGATGAAACTGGATTTCTTAGGAAACGATTTTTTTGATATTCCTGAGATGAAAAAAATTCAATCGCTTTTTGAAATGGCCAAGGGCGGTATTGCCTTTTCTGGAAAGACCAAAAGGAAGATAGGCGAGAAAATGCAGATTCTAGAATACCAGACTCATTTCCAGCGTTTGCTTTCTATATTGAATATTTTAAACGAACTAGGAAATTCCAAAGAGTTTAAAATTTTAAATGCCGAAGGTTTTTCTATGGAGACCGAGGTAAAAGATAATGACCGCATCAACGTTGTCTTCAATCACGTAAAGAATAATTTTAAAGAAGAGATTACGTTAGAAGAAATTAGTAGTATGGTAAGTATGACAATACCTTCTTTTTGTCGTTACTTTAAAAAAATTACGAATAAGACCTTTGTTCAGTTTGTAAACGAGTATCGTTTGGTACATGCATCAAAACTTTTAGCGGAGCAACCTTTAAGTATTACCGAGGTTTGTTTTGAAAGCGGATTCAATAATTTCTCACATTTCAACAAGCAGTTCAAAGCCTTTACGGGACAAAACCCATCTGAATATAGAAACGAACTGAAAACAGTTCTTAAGTAATGGAAGGTCTGTTCTCGGATGAAATAGACTTAAACCTACCGGATAGTGATATTATTTATTACCCGAATTTTATAGGTCAGGAAGAAGCTGATGTTTATTTTAATTTGCTTCGGAATAAAACCCCGTGGCAGCAAGATGATATTACCGTGTTTGGAAAAACCTATGCGCAACCCAGACTTACTGCCTTGTATGGTAATAATGACAACCCCTACTCCTATTCAAAATTGGTAATGGTTCCTCATCCGTTTACTCGGGAACTTATAGAAATTAAAGAAAAAGTAGAAACTAAAGTTGATGCAACGTTCACAACTTGTTTACTTAACCTCTATAGGAACGGGCAAGATAGTAACGGTTGGCACGCAGATAATGAGAAAGAGTTGGGCGTAAATCCAATTATTGCTTCGGTGACTTTAGGACAAGAACGCTTCTTTCACCTAAAACATAGAACGAATAAAAATCTGAAACAGAAAATTCTATTAAAGCATGGTAGTCTTTTATTAATGAAAGGAGCTACGCAAGAACACTGGTTACATCAAATACCAAAAACGGCAAAGATGGTTGATGAACGCATCAACTTAACCTTTAGAATTATTATATAAAAAAAATCGACCATTAAAAATGGCCGATTTTTTTTTACCCTTTACATATGGAGAAGATTGCTGCCTTTAGCCACTGGGTGCCGACTAATGTCCTCACAACCATCTACTCTAATATAACCCCAAATTGGGTCATGATGTATAATGATTCGTTAAACGTAAACGTTTTTTTGATAAATGGTAAAGAAGCTTTAGAAAAGTTCATTCAAGACCTTAGCTAAGCGCAATCCGCCTTTTTGCAGTTGGTTTTCAACGGTACCCCACCAATCATAACTATAGCGGTAGTATAATTTCTCTCCTGCTTCTACGGAAGCATATAACTTATCGGCAATCTCTTGAGACTCCTCAACCCAGTCATAAATATTACCTTGTTGAATAAACTGTACTTGCTCTTTTGATAATTGCGGTAAGTTAGATGCCAATTCCGTATAACTCATTCCATATGAATTAATCATATTAGAATCCCAAAGCCTATGCAGATTGGTGCCCTCATTGAACCACTGCAACTGAATATCATTACCCCCTTTATCCTCATAACGGCCAACGTGCATTGGCTGGTGAAGATCACCTATTAAATGCACCAACATTTTAAGGTAAAAAACCTTGTCTTCCTTTTTACTGTTCTCGTCCTTAATAATTTCAATGCATTTATTGATACCTACTATAAGGTCTCCTTGCTTATTATGTTCAATATCTGCGTAATCTTTTCCTGTTGGGATATTTACATAATGCCACGCACTAAATTCTTTATAAGCTCTATCGGCTTTTATGTCGTCTGCAAACGTAGATACGTAAGCTAGACTCTCTCCATCCAATAACTTTTTTAAAGCTTTCTTTGTCTTTTTTGAAAGGTGGTGTTGCGCTACTTCACCAACGGTACGGTGTCCGGTTTTTGACCATTCTTCATCGTTTGCGTTAGAAAGTGTTGTTATTAAGAACAGAAAGAATACTATTTTTCGCATAAAATAAATTTAGCCGCAAAAGTAGAAAATTGAAGTTTAATCTATTGTTAAGAAACTCAAGTGTTTCATTTTTTAATTTGATATTGCACTCACAAAATTCATCGATTTGATTTTAAAAAGAATAAAGCCCTCATTTTTAAGATATATTTTACTCGCCGCAATCGCCTTTGCGGTCTTCTTCTTTGTATTTATTCTCAGTATTTACTGGGGAGCTTGGGGCAAATTACCAAGCAAAGAAGAGCTCTCTGACTTCCAATACCAAAGAGCTTCAGAAGTGTACACAGCAGACAGTGTGCTTATTGGCAAGTTTTATTTATTTGATAGGCAGCCCATTGCTTTTGAGGCCATTCCTAAAAATGTACTGAACGCCTTGGTGGCCATTGAAGATGAACGTTTTTACGAGCACACCGGTATTGACTACCAAAGTTTAGGACGTGTAGCCGTAAAAACAGTACTGATGCAAGACCAATCTGCTGGTGGAGGAAGTACCTTAACACAGCAGCTTGCTAAAAATTTATATCCCCGAAGAGATAGAAAAAAGGCAAATATTGTAGTCGATAAAATAAAAGAGATGTTCATTGCTTCCCGTCTAGAAGACATTTACTCTAAAGATGAAATCCTTACCAACTACCTAAATACGGTTTCCTTTGGCGATAATACTTTTGGAATTGAGAGTGCTTCCCTTAAATTTTTCAATAAACAAGCCAAAGACCTTACGGTAGAGCAAGGTGCCGTGCTGATAGGAATGTTAAAGGCAACCTACGGCTACAACCCTCGTATATTTCCAGAGAAGAGCCTTACCCGAAGAAACTTGGTACTTCTTGCTATGGCGAATAACGATTTTATTTCCGCAGAACAGAAAGATAGCCTAACGGATATTCCAACAAAATTGGACTACAGGGACTTTGACAATAATTCTGGACTGGCGCCTTATTTTAGGGAGGAGGTTAGAAAGCAGTTGTTAAAATGGAATGATAAACAGAAGAAAGAAGGCAATGAATACAACATCTATACTTCCGGTCTAAAAGTATATACCACTTTAGATTATAATATGCAGTTCTGGGCAGAAGAAGCCATGCAGGATCATATGAAATCGTTGCAAAGCAGTTTTGAAAAAAGCTATGGCAAAAATGCACCATGGCTAAAGAATAAAAAGCTGATTGAGAAGGTGGTCAAAAATTCGGATGTTTATAAGAAGCTTAAAAAACAAGGCTTGGAACACCAGCAAATCATGGATTCCCTTAGTTTAAAGAAAGAATTAGTCCTAACGGATTGGGATGGCGAGAAAACTTTAAAAGGTAGCTCCATAGATAGTATTGCTCATTACATGAAAATTTTGAATACCGGTTCTTTAGCAATAGACCCAAAAACGGGTGCTGTAAAAACTTGGATAGGTGGTGTAGATTTTGAACATTTTAAGTACGACCATGTTGCACAAAGCAAACGCCAGGTAGGTTCTACCTTTAAGCCTATTGTTTATACCGCTGCTTTGGAAACAGGTACTTTGCCATGTACCTATTTCTCTGCGGAAGAAGTTGAATATGAAAATTTAAAAGGATGGACACCCAGTAACTCCGGTAAAAAAGACGAGGCCTATCTTAACTATTCTATGGAAGAGGCACTAAGCCATTCCGTAAATACTGTAGCGGTAAAAGTTTTAGAAAAAGCGGGAATCCAAAACGTCATAACCATGGCAAAGAATATGGGTATTTTCTCAAAATTACCTGAGCAGCCGTCATTAGCTTTGGGTACCGGAGAAATTTATCTGAATGAACTAGCTGGCGCATATGCCAGTTATGTGAATAATGGCAAAGCCGTTCTCCCCTACCTCATTGAAAAGATTACGGATAGGAAAGACTCCGTTTTAACCAAATTTGAACCAAAAAGAGCAAAAATGACAGCTTTTTCGGAAGAAACAAGGCAAATTATGGTGGAAATGATGAAAGGTACTATTAATAAAGGTACCGCCTCTAGAATCCGCACAACATATAAACTGAACAATGCTATTGCGGGAAAAACCGGAACTACTCAAAACAATAAAGATGCCTGGTTTGTGGCAATTATGCCAAAACTGATTCATGTAACTTGGGTTGGACTGGACAATCATGAAATTGGATTTAGAAGCACAAGTTTGGGACAAGGGGCAAATGCTGCACTTCCTATTTTTGCTAAGTGGATGCAGGAAATGAACAAACATCCATACTATAATGAAATTACCCAAGCACAGTTTAAACGCCCCAATCCAGCAACTTTAGAGATGTTAGACTGCGAACCCGTAAAACGCGATGGTTTCTTTAAACGCTTGTTTAAAAATCCGGATAAGAAAAAGACTAAAGCTTTCAGGAAAGGGAATTCTGGCTAAAGCCTTATTTTTAAATAAATCTAAACTTGTAAGTCATGAAAGAATATAAAATTGTTACTCAAAAAAATAGCCTTTTAAAAACTAATGACGCCGAATTTGAGATTGAACTCAATGCGTTGGCACAAAAAGGATGGCGTGTTATAAGTGTAGTGTGCATGGAATTACAAAGTTTAAAAGCTGTTCTTGAAAGAGATGAAGCATAATAAAAAGCATATTTAAAATCTTAAATAAAAACTAAACCTTTTGAATTATAAAATACTCTGCTCCGACTTAGATGGCACGTTATTAACCACAAAAAGCGATGTCTCTGAATTCACGATTAACGAAATAAAACGTTTAAAACATCAGGTAAAGGTCATTTTAGTATCAGCGCGTATGCCTAGCGCAATGACTTACTTGCAAGAGGACCTTGGCATTGAAGAACAACCTATTATTTGCTATAACGGTGCCCTAGTATTAGATGGCGACCAAGAACTCTCCTCCGTACATATTGGTACTGACCATCTTGATGAAATTTACCAATTGGCAGAGGCCAACAACACCCAAATGGGCCTGTACTATAAAAATGAATGGTATGTGGAAGTAGATTCTGAACGCGTTCAAAAAGAGGTTAGATACACCAAGACCTCTCCTGTTTTTAGACCTACACCAGAAACTCTTTCCGATTGGCAAGGTCGCGAAATTGGGGCGCACAAGATAATGCTCATGAGCACTAAAGAAAATGCTGATATCCTCTACCCTGCTTTAGAAGAAAAATTGGGTGAACATCTCAACCTATATCGCTCTAATGATACTTTAATTGAAGTGGCTCCTAAATCTGTTTCAAAGCTTTCTGCTATAAAATCCTTGTTACAAGAAGGTGAATCCCTTGAGCATGTAATTTCTTTTGGGGATAATTATAATGATATTGATATGCTACAACACAGTGGTCATGGCGTAGCCGTTGGTAACGCTCGCGAAGAAGTGAAAGCTGTTGCCAATGCCGTAACCCTACCCAATACAGAAAATGGTGTGGCAGACTATATTAAAAAGCATCTAGTAATTTGATTATATTTGAGGAAAAGTACCCAAAAATTATATGACCGAACCGCTTCTACCCGCTCCGCTAATAACCGATGATACTGTTGTTTTTGGACTTTTGGCCCTCTGCCTAGGCTTCATTTTTTATGGCTCATCTCAAAAAACTGGCTTCTGGAGTAAATTCTACACCATTGTTCCTGGGGTGCTCATGAGCTACCTATTACCCGGTATACTTGCCTCTACAGGTATTGTTGCTGAAAAATGGGAAACCCTAAATGATGCTGGAGAAGTAATCACCCACACTTCTAGTCTTTACTATGTTGCAAGTAGGTACTTACTGCCTGCTGCTTTAGTGCTCATGACCTTGAGTATCGATTTAAAAGCGATTGCCAATTTAGGCTCAAAAGCATTGATTATGTTTTTAACGGGTAGCGTAGGGATTATTATCGGCGGTCCAATTGCTATTTTAATCGTCTCTATTTTTTCCCCCGATACCGTAGGCGGAAATGATTTTGATGCTATATGGAGGGGTCTTTCTACCATTGCCGGTAGTTGGATTGGTGGTGGAGCTAACCAAGCTGCCATGTATGAAATCTTTAAATACAATCCTGAAAAATATGGTGCTATGGTATTGGTAGACATTGTTGTTGCCAATATCTGGATGGCTATTATTCTATTGGGTGTTGGCCGTACCAAACAAATCGACAAATGGCTTAAAGCCGATACTTCCGCAATTGAAACCCTAAAGGTAAAGGTGACCGCCTTTTCCGAAAAAATAACCCGTGTACCTACCATAAAAGATTATATGATGATGCTCTGCTTTGCGTTTGCTGCAACGGGTATTGCGCATTTCTTTGGTAATCATATTAGTGATACGTTGACGAATTCTTTTGAAAGCGTCCGTGATCAAAAAAGCTTTCTGTCTTTCTTGGGCTCCAGTTTCTTTTGGATGGTTGTTATTGCCACAGCAGTTGGCATAGCACTGTCATTTACCAAAGCTAAAAATTACGAAGGTGCAGGTGCCAGTAAAATTGGCGGCATGTTTATTTATCTTCTTGTAGCCACCATAGGTATGAAAATGGACCTTGGAAAAGTACTTGAAAACCCTGGGTTGATTGCCATTGGTTTTATTTGGATTTCCATTCATGCCGCCCTATTGATTCTCGTAGCAAAACTTATAAAGGCTCCCTTCTTCTTCTTAGCCGTAGGTAGCCAGGCAAATGTAGGCGGTGCCGCTTCGGCTCCCGTTGTAGCTGCCGAATTTCACCCATCGTTGACTTCCGTTGGGGTGCTTCTAGCTGTTTTTGGTTATGTAGTAGGTACTGGTGGCGCACTGCTATGCGCCTATTTAATGGAAGTTGCCTCGGCTTTATAAATTTATAGATTATCGTTTTTTAAAATGTGTATTTCTCAAATATTACAAAAATGAAAAAGTTAACCTTGTTTTTATTTTTTATTGTTTCGATTACGTATTCACAAACAGCTGAATTCGGCAATCTCACTAAGAAGTCAGAGTATCAAATTTACATAACAAAAACTGGGTTTAAAGTCAATGTTGGAGACACATTGACACTGGGTATTCCAACCTCCGATTTAGGATTTACCTACATCTCTCAAAATGGTCAAAGAGTATCCAGTACTTTAGCAGGAAAACAAATCGTAATCGATAAGCTAAAAACCTATGGGAGTAAAAAGAATGGCTACAAAGTGTATGCTCATTTTAAAGGATACGGACTTCTTCCTGTTTTAATTGATTATGAAACAGCTTTAGAACTGGGAGAAATTAAGAACCCGGATAAAAACATTACTAAAGAGCAAGCTATCACTCAACTTAAAGAAGCTAAAGAATTATTAGATTTAGAAGTAATTACTCAAAAAAAATATGACGAATTAAAATCCAAATTGGCACCGATTATTATAAACAACTAGACGTCAATAACCTTTTTTTTCATTTCTAAACCTTAACCCCAACTCAACTGACTGCGTTCCTCCCAATAAACTTTGGAGTTTACTTTTTCCTCGGTAAGTTTTGCTAGTTCTTCTTCATTTAAAGTGAAAGAATTCGCTTTTAAATTTTGCTCTAACTGATTAATATCTGCTGCACCGCTCAGAACATAGTCTGGTTGAATAGCATCCATAACATAACGAAGCGCGACGGCATCCACACCTACTTGATGCTTTTCTGCCAAAGTCTTTAACGTAGTGTATAGAGATTGATAATGCGGATATTTGTCGTTATTAAAAACTCGCCCGTTGGCCATAGCTTCTTTGACTATCAATTTTTTGCCTTGTAACTTAATATCCCGTAAAACAGGCAAGACCGCTTGTTCCAACATATTAAAAGTAACTTGAAAACTGTCAAAAACTACCTCGCCATCTATTCGTATTTGCAGAGCATTTTCAATAACTTCTCTTTGATTAGGGCCACTTGTAGACATCCCAATTTTGAGTCCAGTCGTTCTTTTTATGTCCAGCAATTTTTCTAATACCGGTTTATTCTGAAGCACACCACTTTCAAAAGTCGCGGAATGAATTTGATAGTATTCCAAAGAAGGAAGTAGTTCTTTAGAAACCTGCCATTGCTCCGTCAACTTCTCCAGAGAGTGTTCTTTTACTTCATGAGGACCATCATAGCCCAATTCCCAATTGGCAACATAGGTATAGCCCCATTTGGTTCCCAGGACTACATCTGTATGTTCTCGGCTATTGTGCCAAGCTTTCAAAAATTCTTCGCCTTTTCCGTAGGAAGGAGCCGTATCAAAATAACGTATGCCTTTTTCATAGGCCTCATCCAAAACATTTAAGGCATTGGCCCTAAAAGCCACTTCAGACTTATCCCTGTCACCAGCATCAATATTTATATATTCCGGACGGCCCAAAGCGGCCATACCCAACCCAATTTGGGTTTTAGATGTATTCTCTGCCATAAATTTCATTTTACGAACTACAAGACAACATGGAGCAACCTACTTTGTTACGCGCCCAATCCGGACGTTTGGCAAACCATTTTTCATTCTCTGGTTGCTCATCATACGGTTTTTTCAACAGCACAAACAATTCATCAATTAGAGCATAATCCCCTTTATCAGCTTCATCAATGGCCAATTGCGCCATGTAATTACGTAGCACGTATTTGGGATTTACCGCATTCATTTTTGCCTTTCTTTCGGCATCTGAAAGAGTTTCTTTTTTCAATCGATTTTGATAGGTCGTAAACCAAAGCGCCCATTTATCCAAAACGTCGCCTTTTACTTCATCTGGAGCATAAAAGGCCTCCCCAACAATTTTTAAAAATGAATCTACACTACCAGCATCCTTTTTAATATCGGCTAAATTCCGAAAGAACAAAGTCATATCGGTTTCCGTAAGCTGTAGGTTTTCTTCTAAATCATTCAGCAATTGTTGGTCCAAATCATCCTTTTCATAAAGTCCGATTTTAGACTTCATCATATTCAAATACTTCTCTTCAAACTTCGTTTTGAAACCTTCTAAAACATTCTCCAAAGGTTCCGCTTCTTCTATCAACGGAAAAATAGCATTGGCCAATTGGTATAAATTCCACAACCCAATATTAGGTTGATTCCCGTACCGGTATCTACTATGCTGGCGATCTGTAGTATTTGGCGTCCATCCGTGGTCATAACCTTCTAACCAACCGTAAGGGCCGTAATCTATGGTCAAACCTAGAATGCTAAGATTGTCTGTGTTCATAACGCCGTGCACAAAACCTACACGTTGCCAGTGTACTAACATCTCCAAAGTAGCATCTGCCACAGCTTGAAAAAATTGAGCATACGTTTCTTTGGAAGGCTCTCCTAACTCTGGAAAAAAGTGTTTTATAGTATAGTCTACCAATGTTCTCATGGTTTCGGTATCTTCCCGCGCAGCAAAAATCTGATAGTTTCCGAAACGGAGAAAAGAAGGTGCAATCCGGCTAACGACTGCGCCTTTCTCATAAGCGGCATTCCCGTTATAAAGCACATCACGAAGTACTTGATCACCAGTTAACGCTAATGACAGCGCTCGCGTTGTAGGAACGCCCAAATGGTACATGGCCTCACTACACAAATATTCCCGAATAGACGAACGCAAAACTGCAAGGCCGTCTGCAGTTCTAGAATATGGCGTTTCACCAGCGCCTTTTAATTGCAATGCCCAATGTTTTCCGTTATGTTCTATTTCCGTTAAGTTAATAGCTCTTCCATCTCCCAACTGCCCGGCCCAATTACCAAACTGGTGACCGCCATAACACATGGCATACGGAGTGGTTCCGTCTATAACTTTATTACCCGTAAAGATTTTTAAAAATTCCTCGCTTTGAGTGTCTCCTTCGGAAAAGCCCAGTTCATTGGCCATTTCTGACGATACATGAACCATACTTGGATTGGCCGTCTGTTTAGGAGTAGCATATGAAAAACAGGCTTTTTCAACCTGTCTTCTGCTATTCTCCATGATAGGATCGGCCGGCAATTCTTTATTAAAAGTCTCTTGTATGTCGAATTTCATCTATTTCTTTTTTTGTACAATTTTTTCACCTCTCCTTAAAAAACGGAGCGGTTATTTTTTAAAGGTAACAACCTTGTTTCCCTGCCCCATTAGAACAATATCCGTAGAGGTTAAGAAAAGTCCGGTTTCCACTACGCCTGGGATTTGAATAAGAAGGTTGTTCAATTCCTGTAAATCATCCTTTTCAAAAATATCGACATCTATTATGCAATTATTCTCATCGGTCTTATAAACCTCATTATTCTTCATGCGTAATTGTGGTTTCAAATCCATATTATGCAATTCAGAAATAATAATCTCTGTTGCAAAAGGTATGGTTTCCACAGGTAGTTTAAATTTCCCTAAACGATCTACTTTTTTACCTGAATCTGCAATAATGATGTTGAATCTTGAATTATGGGCCAATATTTTCTCTCTGAGCAATGCTCCTCCTCCACCTTTTATCAACTGAAATTTAGGATCAAACTCATCGGCTCCATCAATATTAATATCCATCGTTCCCGCATCATCTAAAGAGATTAAAGATATACCGGCTTGTTTAGCCAATTTGGCCGTAGCATCTGAGGACGGTATGCCTTTCATTATGAGTCCGCCTGCAACCCTTTTTCCTAGTTCAGCTATCATAAACGCCGCAGTAGACCCCGAACCCAAGCCTACTAACATTCCATTCTTGACATAATCTGCGGAAGCAATAGCTGCTATCCATTTTTCGTTTTCGACGTTCATATGCTACCCATTATTAAAAATTCGATAATTGAAAAGATATAAAATTATTTGCAGAACCATGGCTCTTATTAGTCGTAATCCGAGCTGTTTTCTTTCGTAAAATCAACACAAAAATAGAGTACTATTTGCTAATCATTCAGCAATTTCAAAAATAGCTTCTAAAGGAAACCAAAAAAATTACAGATATTTGCGCCACCAAAAACTATACATGAAAAACATATTTCTTTTAAGTGCCATTTCTATTCTATTGCTTTCTTGTGGAGGCGACACCAAAAATACCATGACCGTTACCGGAAATGTAAAAGGTCTTAAAAAAGGTACACTCTACCTTCAGCACGTGCCCGACTCGGTTTTGACTACCATAGATTCTTTGCAAATAGAGGGTAATGGGAATTTTACTTTCACAACAGAACTTAAAAGTCCAGAGATTTTCTACCTCTACTTAAATAAAAAAGATGCTAGTGATTTAAACGACCGTATTACCTTTTTTGGTGAACCTGGTACGATTACCATAAATACATCTTGGAACACTTTTGATACCAATGCAGAAATAACAGGTTCTGAAAGTCAAGAAAAATTGGAAGAATACAGAAAAACAATGTCTCGGTTTAATATGAAGACCTTAGAAATTGTTCAAATGGCGAATGACCCTAATAATGTTTTGGATTCATTGCAACTAGACTCTGTTCAAACGTTGAGTGATAAAAATTTACAACGTGGTTATGCTTTCTCTGTTAACTACGCAATTAATAACAAGAACTCATATATAGCTCCTTATATAGCATTAAACGAAGTACCTGATGCTAATGTGAAGTATCTAGATTCTATTTACAAAGTATTATCTCCAGAAGTATCGGACTCCAAATACGGCAAGCAATTGAAAACGTATTTAGAAACTATTAAAAAGTAAAAAAGCCCGCAATTGCGGGCTTTTTCATTTAGTTTTTGAAAGGATTAACCTAACTTGTTCACCTTTTCAACAAGACCAGTAGCCTTTGTTTCCAATTCTTTACGAACATCGTTTAAGTGTTTCTTTCTGTTATCAACACCTCTTTGGTTCACTTTCTGAATAAGGCTGTCAAAAGTCTCGATAGCTTCATCAATTACTTTTGCTCCTTCTTTAGACTCTTGGTCAGCATTTGCAGCCTCTACTATGTATACCGCTTCAATGATGTCACCTAAGACATTATTAATATCCTTCTTTAATTCTTTTACACTTGCCATTATCAATAAATTTTACGCAAAAATACGCTATTTATAATCAATTTGTATAGAAAATATTTATCCCAAAACGCAATTTCACCCTTTAAATGGTTACTTCTAAGAGCTTAGCCCCTTGCGTTGTAATTTTAATGGTATTGGATGCAGCAGGTAAAAGCGTAGTTTCTCCCTTTTTAATTTCTACTGAACCGTTTTCATTAGCTATAGTAGCCGAACCGCCTACACACATAAAAATAGTAAATGAATCGCGATTAGTTACATTTTGCGTCAAATCTGAATTTAGGTCTAAAAAGTCGGTTTTAAAATACGGACAGTCTACCATATCATTCACGGTATTCTTATCGTTTTTATACTCAACTTTAAAATCGTCTTTCTTATTATAATCAATTGCATCCAACGCTTGCTCCGTATGCAACTCTCTAAGATTTCCGTTTTTGTCTTTTCTGTTAAAATCAAACACACGATAGGTAACATCTGACGTCTGTTGGATTTCCGCCAAAAGAACCCCAGCCCCTATGGCATGAATCTTACCTGTATTGATAAAAAAGGTATCACCCTCTTTTACTTTTTCGTAGTTCAAAAGGTCTAAAAGTGTATCATTTTCGATACTTTTTGCATATTCCTCTTTGCTAACGTCTTTGTTAAAACCTACTATTAAGCTAGCATCATCATCAGCATCCATAACATACCACATTTCAGTTTTTCCGAATGAATTATGACGCTTTTTAGCCAATTCATCATTAGGGTGCAACTGAATAGATAAATCCTGTTTAGCATCTATAAACTTGATTAGAATTGGAAAATCGGTTCCAAAACGTTTATAAACGCTCTTACCCAATACACTCTCTGGGTCTTTTTCTATAAGGTCTTGTAGTGAAGCTCCCGCTAAATCTCCGTTGGAAACCACAGAAATATCACCTGGAACAGTTGAGAGTTCCCAGCTTTCGCCAGTAATATCATTTTCAATGGGCTTACCCAAAACATCTTTGAGTTTAGTTCCGCCCCAAAGGCGCTCTTTTAAAATAGGATTGAATTTTAAGGGATGCATAGCGTTTGTTTATGGTTATTATTTTTTAGTTCTAACCAGAAAAGGTTACAAAATTTCGGGGGGTTTCATATAAAACAACTTCAAGCTCGTGCTTTTCGTTGATATGTGGTCGTAATTTTTTCCAAATAACAATAGATATATTCTCTGCAGTTGGGTTTAGGTCTTTAAATTCCGGAACCTCAACATTTAGATTTTTATGGTCCAAAGCATCTTCTACTTTTTCCTCTATCAAATCTTTTAAGACTTTCATATCCATTACAAAACCAGTCTCTGGGTCTATTTCACCGGTAACACTCACAATTAACTCATAGTTGTGACCATGGTAGTTGGGGTTATTACACTTTCCGAAGACCTTGGTGTTTTTATCATCGCTCCAACCTTTGTTATACAAACGGTGGGCGGCGTTAAAATGGGCCTTTCTACTAACCTTTACTTTCATCTTCAGTTGCGTTTTGGCCTATGTGATCATAAAATTTCTCAAAAATAATCTTGAACCAAGCAGTGTAGGTATCCGGATTTTCGGCAATATCTTTTTTGATATCTGCGGGTTTCATCCATTTCCAATCCGCCACCTCATCAGGATTAATTTGTGGTTCACCAATATAGCTACCCATCATTACGTGGTCTAGCTCATGTTCAGTAAGACCATTATCAAAAGGTGCTTTGTATATAAAAGAGAACAATTCTTTAAGTTCCGTTACAAAACCCATCTCTTCTTGTAGCCTTCTTTTTCCCGCCTGTATATTACTTTCGCCCACACGTTGGTGGCTGCAACAGGTATTGGTCCAAAGTTGAGGAGAATGGTATTTGTGCGATGCTCGTTGCTGCAACATGGTTTCACCCTTGTCGTTCATTACAAAAACAGAAAATGCACGGTGGAGCACAGCCTTCTCGTGTGCTTCCATTTTAGGCATCGTACCTATTTGATTATTGTCTTGGTCTACCAAGATTACTTCTTCTTCTTTCAATACTAATATTTTTCTTTAGAGGGAATAAAGACGTTCTTCAATTACAAAAATAGCACCTTTACATTAGTATCATGCCAACAGCGTAATAAAATATAGTTATAGAACTACTAATTCCTGCCTTTTTAAAAACAGAAAACCCCTGAATTAAAGCTCAGAGGTTTTTGTTTAAGTATTATTTAAAAACTAACATTAGTTAAGATAGATATAACCTGAAAGTGTCTTGCTATCTCCTGTTGTATCTTCATAATTTAAAATATAAAAATAGGTTCCGCTTGGTAGTCTTTCATTTTTCCCTGCTGTAAGTCTCGCTGATGAATATCCATTAAAATAGTTGGTTAACGAATCATATGATTCTGTGCTGAAAATCAATATTCCCCATCTATTATAAATCTGAATATTGTTATTAGGCCTAACGTCAAGACCTGTTATTATTAATGTATCATGTGCTCCATCTCCGTTTGGAGTTACCACATTAAATACCTCAACCTCTATGTAAGGTTCTTCCAAATAGTTAGGGATACCGTTGTTGTTTTCATCATCGTTCGCGTAGTTACCATCTGAATTGGTATCTTCTTCAAGCGTTGGTATTCCGTCATTATCGTCATCCGTATCACGAAAATCTAATTCATCGTCACCGTCCGTATTTGGAAGCATGGCAAACGGATTATCTATTTCATCGTTTACATCGTCATCTATAGCCTGTAGGCCTTCATAACCATCATCAAGTCCATCATTATCTTTATCCGAACCTATGAACGTAACATCTGCAATACCATCCTGATTTTGATCGTGAGCCTCTATTGCATCTGGAACATTATCATTATCACTATCTAAGTCCAAATAATCTGGTTGATCTTCGCCATCTGTATTTACAGGAACCAAACCTAAGTCTGTCCCACTTTCATAGGCATCGTCTAATCCATTATTATTAGCATCTACAAGACTTGGCTCAATATAACCCGCTGTAGTCTGTGCTTCTACATTATCTGGTATACCGTCATTGTCACTATCAATATCTAAATAATCTGGATATGCGTCACCGTCTGAGTCTGTAGGATTCGTAGATGGGTCATTATCTCCATCTGCATTTAAATCCTCAATACTATCAATAATTCCATCATTGTCACTATCTAAATCAAGGCTATCATCATCATCAATAATAGTCCCAATTGCGGTATCTGATGTATCACCTACGGTACCTGCATCTACACTTAAGATTGATATTGTAAAGTCTTCATCTATTTCATCAAAAGTATCGTCCGTAGTTGGTACATCTATATTAATTGTAGTTGTACCTGCCGGAATAGTTGCTTGAATATTGACATTGGTATAATCCTCATCATCTGCCCTACCGTTGGTAAAAGTGAATGTTAGGGTGATATCTGTTGTGCTGGCATTACTTAAAGTTACCGGAAAGGAAACATTGTTACCTTCTATAGCACTTGCATCGTCTATGATTATTGTTGGAGAACCATCGTCATCTATAATAGTACCTGTTGCGGTATCCGATGTATCGCCAACTGTACCTGCATCTACACTAGCAATTGCTATTGTAAAGTCTTCATCAGATTCATCAATAGTATCGTCCGTAGTTGGTACATCTACATTAATAGTTGTTGTGCCAGCCGGAATTGTCACTTGAACATCAGTCGTGGTATAATCTGCATCATCTGCCGTACCATTGGTCAACGTAAAGGTCAACGTAATATCTGTTGCACTAGCATTACTTAAAGTTACCGGGAAGGAAACATTATCACCCTCTATAGCACTTGCATCATCAATAGTTACATCTGGATTATTTAATGTGTCAATATCCGTAGCAGAATTATCTGTTGTATCCGGGTCAGTTGAATTTACAGGATTCCCTATAACCACCGTATTGGTTAAATCTCCCGTAAAAGTTGATGGAATGCTAACCGTAACCGTGTAGGTAATAGTACCTCCAACCGGTAAGCTAACCAAGTCATTTATAACTCCCGTTTGCGTTCCAGAAACTGTAGTAACACTTCCTGAAGAAGCTACAGCTGTATAAGAAATATTTGCCGCTGGTATTCCAGTTGGCGTATCTGTTACCGAGGCTCCCTGCACACCAAAAGGACCATTATTACTGGCCACAATTGTATATGTTGTATCCGTTCCAGGAACATAAGTTGTAGTTCCATTTGTTTTTGTAACCGAAAGATTGGCTTCAAAAATTATAGTTGATGTTACACAATGGGCACCATCGTTATGCAATGCCGCACTAGAGGATGAAATTAACGTCCGCTCTCCTGTCAGGATATCAAACTGATAAAACCCTCCTGTATTTAAATTACCATAAATTTCACCCGTACTACTGGCGTACATAGCTCCAAATAAAGTTAAGCTATTGGTACTTCCTATAGTACTTACCATTCCCGTTGTTACATCTATGGTAATCAACGCTCCAGCATTTACACCTGTTTGCTGCACAGAATAAATTAAATTATCTGTAATGCTATATGCAAAATCATTTGCAACGATGGTCTGGTCTAAGTTTATAACCGTTGCTGTTTGCGTAAGAATATCTATTTGATAAACAATTGAAGAAGGACCATCTAACTGCACATAATAATTACCGCTGTCATCTATTTCTCCCGAAGAGTATAAACCACTTGGTAATCCTGTAATAGTTCCCAATCTAATTGTTGCTCCGTTAGAAGCTATCTTAATTAGCGTATTACTGTTTTCTTCTATTCCATAAATAAAATCATCTATTGGATTATACCCCATGGCATTGTATTGAATACCGTGCGAGTTATCTCCTACTGAAGAAATTGTGAAAGGATTAGTTGATGATTCTAAATCATAAAATGTAGTTGCCGTAGTTGTTTCATGCTGACTTAAATACAAGCTTTCATCACAAGTAAAAGGTAATAATATAGTATTATCATCTCTATAATCTACATCGCCACCAGTAGTTGCATCTGAGTCGTTATCCGGTAAAATTACAGTTCCCGTTAATGGGTTATCTATTGTACCACCTGCATCAGAATAATCTGCTGTAGCATCTGTAGCATTATCTAAACCATCATTATCAGAATCAGTGCCTGTTAAGATTATGTTGGCTTCCATGGTATCATTGGCACCTTCATTATCTGAATCCGTATCTAAATAATCTGGATTGTCCGCGCCATCTGTATTCGTTGGAACGAGCCCTAAAGTATAAGCCGTATCAACCCCATTGGCATCTATACTTCCCGTTGGAGGGATATAACCAATTGTTGTCTGCGCTTCTACATTATCTGGAATACCATCTCCATCACTATCTAAATCTATGAAATCAAAAATAGTATCCGTATCATCGGCACTTTCTGATAAGGTATAGTTGACAGCCCTATTATCTGCAATAGATTGAACACTATCTGGAATACCATCCGTACCTGTAATTCCATTTAGAACACCATTTGTATGTGCTTGACCATGACCTGCCTCAACAGTATCATAAATACCATCATTATCACTATCCAAATCAAAAGCATCATAAATACCATCGTTATCTGTATCTCTACATGCTCCCGGAGTACTGTACTTAAGGCTAACCATATCTAATGCTGCCCCAGAACTTGTATTTGTTGAAAAATGTTGAGCCGAAAACCGTACCGTTATTTGTGTCGTTGTAGCTACAAAAGTACGTTCTTCATAAAACCAGTTTTTTGGACCTGTATAACCACCTACTTCACCAGTTGCTACCGTTGTTAAGGTTTCGTCCAAAAGGGCAACGCTGCTAGAGTCTGTAATATCAAACTCTAAGGTTACAGTCTGACCGCTTAGATGTCCGATATCTTCACCCCAGTAAAATGAGAAAGTATAACTTTCTCCGACTATTAAATCTACTGTTTGCGTTAATTCATTAGATACTCCACCAGTAACATTATTGTTTCCAATAATATCTATGTACTGAGAACCATTAATGGCAGGAGCAAAAGAACCTGCACCAAATGAACCACTATTTACCCAACCATCTAAGTTTTGTGTATAGTTCCACGCAGATAATGTATTAGTATTATAAGTTGTACCGATAAAAGTTCCGTTTGCTCCAGTAAATCCGTCAGGAAAAGCAACTGGGTCTCTAAAATCATCTTGCTCAAAAGAACCGTTTATGATGAAATTACCACAACCTTCATCCGTATCAAGAATACCATCATTATCATCATCTAAATCTGCATCATCTACTATACCGTCATTATCATTATCCGGTCTATCATCTGTAAGATCTCTAAAATCAACATCTCCACCTGTAGTTGCATCTGAATCTACATCTGGTAAAATTTCAGGAGCTGTTAATGGATTATCAATAATTCCGCCAACATCTGTGTAGTCGGAAGTGGCATCTGTTCCATCATCTAAACCATCATTATCACTATCTACACCACTTGGTCTAAGGCGCGCCTCTGTTGTATCACTGATATTATCATTATCAGAATCTAAATCTAAATAATCTGGATTGTCTGCGCCATCTGTATTTGTTGGCGTTATTCCTTCTCCTGAACCTGGAGAAGTTTCATAAGCATCATCCAAACCGTTGCCATCTGAATCTACTCCACTTGGAGCGACGTAACCAATTGTTGTTTGTGCCTCTACATTATCCGGAATACCGTCATTGTCCGAATCTAAATCTAAATGATTCTCATTTCCGTCTCCATCAGAATCTATAGGCGAAGTACAAACATCAAGTCCAAAATCATCAAATGATGAAATAGAACTTACTGGAGCCTGTTTATCATAAAAATAAACTCTAACCGTGTAGGTAGTAGATGGTTTTAATGATATAGGGTCAAATTGCACATCGTGTATAATTGCTCCATTACCCGTGGTAAACAAGTTTTGAGCTAAAGATTGTTGTGTGGTAAAATTATCTTCTGAAATAATACTGGCCCACTTATGACGATGTGCCGATGAGGTACTATATTCCCTTAATTGGGTTATGATAAAGTTATTAGCTAAGGTACTAACTGTAGTAAACGAATATTCCAAATATTCATTCATAGCAATAGACTCAGCCAAATTAAGCGCATCTATATTCTCTATTTGAACTGCCGTACCAGAATAACCCGAAATTGTAATACCTGAGCCTGTAATTTCATTACCAGCGGAAGCTACAATAGCCGTACTTTGAATAGTTGGTCCTGAATTGGTTGTGTTATGATCCCAACGGACTATACTTGTTGTCGCCGTACATGCGAATTCGTCTATATCCTTAATACCATCATTATCATCATCAATATCTTCGGCATCTGCAACCCCATCATTATCGGTATCGGTTCTATCATCTGTAGCATCTCTAAAATCTACATCACCACCTGAATTTGCATCTAAATCTACATCTGGTAGAACTACGGGGAAGTTTAATGGATTGTCTATAGTACCACTAGTATCTGTATAATCTGCTGTGGCATCCGTAGCATCATCTAAACCATCATTATCAGTATCGTTACCTGTTAAGGTAATGTTGGCCTCTGTAGTATCATCCGCTCCTTCGTTATCAGAATCCGTATCTAAATAATCTGGATTGTCCGTACCATCTGTGTTAGTTGGCACAATACCTGAAGGATATGCCGTATCAACGCCATTGGCATCTACAATTCCGTTTGGAAGTATATAACCTGTAGTTGTCTGCGCTTCTACATTATCTGGCAAGCCATCTCCATCACTATCTAAATCTAAAAAGTTAACAATAGTATCTGCATCATCTGTACTTTCTGCAATGGTATAGGTAGCAGTAGCCGCCTGACTATCATCAGATTCCACTGCACTAAACAAACCATTGACACCAAAATCTGCCGGTAAACCATCTATTTTGCCGTCATTATCAGCATCTAGTTGTAAATGACCTGATTCGATTACATCAAAAATTCCATCATTATCTGAATCTAAATCTAATGAATTTGGAACACCATCTTCATCTGTATCGCAGTTTTCTACTTTTATACCGTAGTCTACACTCGCTAAATTATCTCCATAAATTCCATCATTATAATAGAAGTACAAAGGTCCGGTCGTAGTTGACACAGGAATACTGTTTGGCACTAAAGGATCTACGGGGCCTAATAATTCATCTACACCGTCTTCATATGTTCCATTCCCGTTAGCATCAATAATACCGTAGAAAACATAAAACCCTCTATTTACCAAACCACCTGTTACGGCAGAATCACCGGCATTATAAGTGAAGTCAGTATTATAGACTGCCGTTGCACCATTAAGAGTTGCCCCTCCACTAGTTGTGTTCGTCAAATAAATATTAATCGTTTGCCCTATAAAAGGACCATCAACAGCTACTCCAGTAAGAATACCACCTGTAGAAACATTTTCTATATCCAAGACATATTTAATACCAGCTTGCAGCATGGTATTAGCGTTTTGCAGGGTATTTAGATTGGAACTCATATTTTGTCCCGTTATAATATTGCCGCAAATATTTTCGTCTGTATCTAAGACACCATCATTATCATCATCCAAATCGATATGATCAGGAACGGTATCGTTATCCGTATCCGGTTGTGGCTCATTGTCAAGGATTCTCAATGCTGATTTTTCAGTATTTATACTTACCCTAGAAGGTCCGGAACCATATTTAGTTGCTTCTGCTGCATTGCGCGATTTAACACCGCTAAATTCTTCAGTTGGTTCTATAATTGAATCATCCAAAGTAGGAACAGGAATAAAAATTTCTGTACCAGCAACTGAATTAGCTGGAAAAGTTACCGTTACATTAAGGCTGCTAAAATCCAAAACTTCTGTAGCTGGATTGCTTGAAGAAGGTCTTTCTTCAATTAAAAAGTCTACATTATAAGCATCTTCAATACCAACATACTGTTGGCCACTTCCATTAGTACTTGTTGATAAAAACAATCTGTATTGTATTGTACCTCCTTCAGTAATGTCAAAATTACCTCCAACTACATGAGCTACATCTGTATCAAGAATAGTACCTCTACCTTCAGAATCACTAATATCTACTAGACCAGCAGGGTTAGTAATGACTACATCAAATGATTGATTAGCCTCTACCCAATTATCATCTATAGCTGCAACATTAAATGTTACGCTAGTTGTATTTGCTGGTAACGTAATTGTAGTCGGACCACTATAATCTGCATTGATAGTTGTGATATTGGTATAATTAATATCAAAAACAACATCTTGCGGAATAACTTGCGAAGAGGTAATTGTAAAGGTTAAATTAGTTCCTTCTACGCCAGAAACATCATCAATTATAATAAACGGCCTGTCATCTGTGTCATCTCTATAATCTAAGTCTCCCCCAGTATTTACGTCATCATCTTCATCTGGAAGTTGAACCGGTGTTGCAGTAGGATCATCTATTGTTCCTCCTGGATCGAAATAACCAGTAATATCTGAATCAGTAGCATCATCAAGACCATCATTATCAACATCGTTACCCGATAAGGTGATTGCTGCCTCTAAGGTGTCGTTTCCGCCTTCATTATCAGAATCAATATCTAAATAATCTGGATTGTCTGTAGCATCCGTGTTTTCTGGTGTAACGCCTCCTAAATAGGCTGTATTTACCCCAGAATTGGTACGATAAGTAGCTGCGGTATCCGCATTGGGAGCAGTATATCCTAAAGTTGTCTGTCCTTCTATATTATCAGGAATACCATCATCATCACTATCTAAATCTTTATGGTCAGTGATACCATCATTATCAAAATCTTTAAGGCAATATGTAGGTTGTATAAATCGTGTTGATGAGTTTGAAGGATGATTAAAAGTTAAGACGATACGACTTACCGGTCTTTCAAAGTAAAAATAAATAGCCCCATTCATGTCATCCGCAGGGTCGTTTCCATCTAAATTAACAGAACCGGCCGCAAAATCATTTCCTGTTTGGGTAATTCCCGAACCAACTAAAATAATGCCTTCCGAATCTAAATCGTATAGTACATTACTGTCATCATAAATCTCAATGGTATATTGTGTATTATTATCAAAATCCGTCATTTTAAAAAAGACGTTTTCGATTGGCGTGCTGTAGGTTGATGTTAAACTACCTGTGTCTCCGGCTTGGCCTTCTATGCGAATTCCGTGGCCATTTGCACCAGCATCATAGGCATATATATTTGTGCTCGCAGGTTTGCTAACTGTATAGGTAACGTCCGTTCCAACAAGTGGATACGTTGTATCAGAAATGGCATTACCAATACCAACTGTACCGGAAATATCAGTATTCTCACAACCTTCTACAGTATCATAAATTCCATCATTATCATCATCAAGATCTAAACCGTCTTCTACCCCATCGCCGTCAGTGTCCGGACCACTCATTGCATCTAAACAAAGTGTAAACGTATCTGTAGTAGTTATGTATCTATTATCTACTGTTATGTAATATGTTTCTCCTGGGGTAAGACTCCAGTGCCTAAGCCTTAAATCATCTTCTGGATCTGAATACGTAGTACATGCTAGCTCAGTCTCACCATCATCTTCCCAAAGCGCCATATAAGCATGGCGAAGGGTTCCCTTACTGCCTCCTCTATCAAGGTTTACTTCTATTCTACCAGATGAAGGTGCTATAAAACTGAACCATTTGTTATGGTTTACTAAGTCTAACCAACATGAACCAGTACCTTTATCAAAAGTAGCACCTAGTGTGGTGTAAGCGGCATCCGGAGAGCAACCACCTATGAAACCAGTTACATCTGTTGCTCCTTGATAATAATCATTTGTAGCTTGATCGCTCAAACACAACGAAAAGGTATCGAAAGCATGAATATATCGGTTATCTACGGAAACATAATATGAATCTCCAGGGGTTAAACCCGTTGCCAATAGGGAAATATCATCGTAATCACGCCCCATTCTGTAGCTATTACAACCTAACTCATTGGTACCGGTACTATCCCAAAGGGCTAAATATGCCGTTTGTAATGCTCCTTTTTCAGAGCCTGTATCTAATTTTACTTCAATATTTCCGGTTGCTGGAGCAGTAACTTCAAACCAAACATTTCTATTTGGACCTGTACCCCAACATGAACCTGCTACTCTATCTGCAGATGCACCCAAAGTTGAGTAAGCAGCATCGGCAGAACAACCGTTCATAAATGAATCTATATTTATGGCACCTTCCAAATAATCATTTGTAGGTGTATCGCTAAGACATAATTTAAAAGTTTCCGCTCCGGATGGTGTTCCGTAATACCTATCTACCGAAAATAAATAAGTATTTCCAGGGGTAAGTCCGCTTTGTAATATGGAAATATCATCACTCACATCAGTATAAGAACTACAAGCAATCTCCGTTGTACCCGTGGCATCCCAAAGGGCCATCAAAGCATAACGTAAATCTCCGGTCATATCACCACCAATGGTACCACGATCCAAATTTATTTGTACCGTACCTGTGGCACTTGCTACAAAACTGAACCAAACATTAGCGTTAGGACCTCCTGGCCAACAGGAGCCAATAGTTCCATCAGGAGTAGCATCTAAAGTATTGTATGCTGCATCTGCAGAACAACCATTAATTGAAAGAGGGGTGGCATTTGCTATGTCATCGTTTGCAGGTTGTGCCCACAAAGACTGCCCTATAAATAAAACGAATAATAGCAGAAAACCGAAATATCTAGGGTATTCTCCAAAAAAGGTAGAATTTCTTTTTCGTTTGACGTGCATATACTAAGCTGCTTGGTTGGACTATTTTAACGAAAATCTCATGTTAATATTGTTAAAATTAGCCGTTGAACATATCTCTATAAACCACTTAATCAAAGATTAAGAACTTATAAAATTAAGAGCAAGCAGCTCCTATATTTCAACTTTTGTTGTGAAACGGTCTAATTGAGGTGTGAAAGAGGTAATATCCTATGGCACCCTTTATTTATAGGGCATTCAAAAATTAATTGCAGTCGATAAAATGTGCAAAAAAGCCAGTTATCGAACCTGATAAAATAGTATAGAATTTTAAAATCTATTTTTACTAAAGAAGTATTTTAAAAGAAACGAGGCGATTTTAAGTTGCCTTTTGTGCTGATGAAATCATATCGTAAAATGGCCTCAAAAGAACCCGAATTAAAGACCGCTTTACCAAGCTCTGTAACTTCACGATCGTAAGCAAGACCAATCAAGAACTTCTTAGATATATTGAAACCAACCATACCACTAACCGCCGCATCCCAGCGGTAAGCTGCTCCAAGAATAAACTTTTCACTAAACATAAAGTTCGCAGAGATATCTACTTGTAAAGGTGCTCCTGTAACCAATTTGGTCAATAAGGCCGGTTTAAATTTTGTGTTGTCATTCAAATCCCAAACATATCCTGTAATGAGATAAAAGTTCATTTGTTCTTTTGCGGTTGATGGATCGGAGCCTTCTTGAAAATGAAGGGTCTGTAAAATTCTAGGTACAGAAAGGCCTGCATAAAACCTTTCATTATGATAATAGACACCAGCACCAAAATTGGGTGAAAACTTATTTTCTATATCATTCTGTAAGCTGTTATCCGAAGTAAATTGATTCAGTTCTGAAAAACGAACATCTAGTAAGTGAGCACTCCCTTTTAAACCAAAACTTAATCTACCTTCCGAAGACGTATAAACGGTATAGGAGAAATCTATATCTATGTAGGTTTCAGAAGTAGGTCCAATTTTATCGTTTACAATAGACGCACCCAAACCTACACCCCTATATCCTATAGGCGAATGTATATTAAATGTCTGTGTTGTAGGTGCCCCGTCAAGACCTACCCATTGCGAACGGTGCAAAAGAGCCGTACTTATATGTCCTCGTGAACCTGCGTACGCGGGATTTACACTTACAGTATTATACATATACTGTGTGTACTGGGAATCTTGTTGAGCAATGGCGTTTTGAATGGTTGCCATAAATAATAGGGCAAACGTTACACCAAGTTTACGAGCGGTTTTTCTGAGATTTGGGATCATCGTTACTGCTATCTGTTAATATATATGTATCCTGAAAGTGATTGTTGTTCACCCTTAGCATCTTTGTAATCTAAAATATAGAAGTATGTACCTACCGGTAGTTTTCTATCGGCATCAACGGTTACTCTTCCTTGAGAGGTTCCGTCAAATACATTTCCTTCGGTATTATAGGCCTGCGTAGTGTAGACCAAAACACCCCATCTATTATAAATCTTAATTGAATTATCTGGGTATTTCTCTAAGCCTTTAATCGTAAGCACATCATGCGCTCCATCATTATTAGGCGTAACCACATTAAATACTTCAATAGGATCTTCTTCTGCATTAGGCTCTAAATATTCAGGTATACCATTGCCATCTGTATCATCATTGGCGTAATTACCATCTATATTTACATCCTCATCTTTACTCTGGATGCCGTCATTATCATCATCCGTATCTCTATAATCAGATTCTCCGTCACCATCTGTGTTTGGTAAATCATTATAAGGATCGTTTATTTCATCATTAACATCAAGATCAATCGTGGTTTCTCCTTCATAACCGTCATCAAGACCGTCACGATCTTTATCTGAACCAATTAATACAACGTCTGGAATACCATCTCTGTTGTGATCATGTGCTTCTATTCTATCAGGAATGTTATCATTGTCACTATCTTCATCTACATAATCCGGTAAATCATCACCATCTGTATCTTCTGGGATAATGCCCAATAATCCATTATTTTCATACGCATCATCTACACCGTTACCATTAACATCTACTCCACTTGGAGCTACATAATCAATAGTACTCTGAGCTTCTACATTATCAGGAATACCATCATCATCACTATCTATATCTAGATAATCTGGTACACCGTCATTATCCGTATCCGTTGGATTGGTTGCGGGATCATTATCGGCATCTAAATTCAAGTCTTCAAAACTATCCAAGATTCCATCATCATCCATGTCTAGGTCAATAGCATCACTAACCAAAATAGTTACCGTAGCCGTATCACAATTGCCTGCTGTATCGCAAACGGTGTACGTAAATGAATCCGTACCATCAAAATTTTCGTTAGGTGTATAGGTCACTAAATCATCAGACGGGTCATTAGGAGTTCCTCCATCATCTAACGTCAACGTTCCATTAGATGGATTCGTTGTTGTTAAGGTTCCTACAGATGGAAGATCATTATCATTTGCAAGAATATCCAAAACAACCGGTGTGTCTTCTGCAGTTGCTACACTATCATCTATAGTATCTAAGATTGGTAGCACATCTACTGTAACAGTAGCGGTACTACAGTCTCCAAAAATATTACAAATCGTATAATTGAATGTATCCGTACCATTATAATCTGGGTCAGGAATATAGGTTACAATATCGTCCGTAGGGTCGTTAGGTGTTCCGTTATTATCAATATTTACCGAACCATTTGCTGGGTCGGTAGTCGTAAGATTACCTTCGGTAGGTACTTCACTATCATTAGCATAAATATCTACAATTACAGAACTGTCTTCATCTACTGTAACAAAATCGTCAACAAGAATAGCAGATTCGTCAATACAGACTACGGTAAAACTGGGTAAACTTTTGTTATTTCCTGCTTTGGTAATGGTTGCTATATAGCGCTCTACATTTTGTGTTGCAATTACCATTGGTGCACTTTGATTACCTGGCAAAGGCGGATTCCAACTAACGGTAGCTCCTGCCGAAAGGTTATCTGTATTATCACTAATATCTAACGTTACCTCGTTATATGGGGAATTACAATTGGTTACTATAAAATAGCTGGTTGCATTCTTACCGCATAAAGTACCGTCATAGGTTGCAAAATAAATTCCTTGATCGGCTACTTCCAAGAAAGGGTCCGTACTTAAAATAGTACTTGTATCCTGCGCTTCGTACCAACGAAAATTGGTTCTGGTCTCTTCTGCCGTATCATCCGGAGCTCTCAATAAGTACTGAGCGTTGGATACCGCAAGCCCCAGTATAGTAAACACCATACTGAGAACAAGTTTTTTATATGTAGATTTTGCTTTCAAATCGATTGGTTATCGTTTAGATTATTTTACTACAAAAACTACATTAATCAATGAGTTGTAACTAGCCGGCTGACCAATAACGTCATACGTCATTACGCCCGCAGCATTTACATTTACATTAGCAAACACAGCCGTATCATAAAACGTTACATAATAATACAACTCCGTATTAGCATAGGTTGGAATAGCTGCTGGTGCCGAGGCACTCGCTACCATAGGCGAACCATATTGAGCAACATATTGAGCGTGTAAATCTATAGTTCTTCCAGTACCATTTGTTGAAGCGTCTACTTCTATAGAAGGTGGATAGAAAATCTTAGAAGCTTTTAATGAATTCACTTCAACAAGGTCACCATCAGCCTCAACTCCAAGTAGTGAAGTTGCCGTACCAGTTATAGCATTTGATCCATAATCAGAAAAACGTACCGTACCTCCTTCTACATCTAATCTGGCATCTGGTGAACTGGTACCAATACCTACTTCATCGGAAGAAGCATCTGTAAACAGTAAAAATGTTTCAGTGTCTCCTTCAACTCTCATATCACTATTTGCACCCCTTTCATTTACAACCAAACCATCATACATTCTTACATTTCCATTAAAAAATGTTCCTAAGACATAGTCGTTACTCCAATTAATACGCAAATAATTATCGTCAGTTGCCCTCAAAGTATTCTTACCGTTCATATATAGGTAATCGTTTATTTCAACATTACCCTCTACATCTAAAGCTCTATTATTTGTTATAGTAGTTGTACCAATACCCACATTTCCTTCGGTAAAGATATTGTCGGTTATGGCGTCTGGAGCAGATGTACCACCTACTTCATACCAATCATGATCAGCTAATCCACTTAAATCAACACTATTTCCTGAAGTTGCAGGATTAGTTAATGTAAGAGTTGAGCCGGCTAATTCTAAATCCTGTAATTCGTTCGTTGCATCAGAATCAGCATCCCTAATATCTATTGTTGTATTTGTACCATCATTAATTTGTACTTCAACCGATTGATTCGGTACAACAACAGCACTAGTAAGATTTTGATCATCTCTAAAATCCGTAAGATCTACCGTTGTATTGGCGCCCGTTCCATTATCTAAAGTGATAATATTTCCTGAAAGGCTTATTTGCTGATTATCTGTATTTGCTAGGCTCGATAAATTTACCGTCTCAGAGCTACCATCCTCTATTCCTATGGTTAAAGTATTTCCTGATAAACCTGAACCTTGTATACTTTGGTTATCTGCCAAAGCAGCCAAGCTTACCGTATCAGAACTACCATTTTCAATACCAACCGTTAAAGTATTTCCTGAAAAGGTTAAATTCCGAATGCTTTGGTTATCCGTACCTGAATTATCTAAGTGTGATAAGTTTACAGTTTGACTGCTACCATCCTCAATACCTACAGTAAGCACATTAGAACTTGTATTTATAGCAAGACTTTCTATATTTTGATTATCGGTACCAGTATTATCTAAGTGAGATAAATCTACAGTCTGACTTGTACCGTCTTCAATACCTACGGTCAATACATTTGATGTTGTATTAACTGCTAGACTTTCTATATTTTGATTATCACTACTTGCAGGAAAGTTTACTGATAAATTATAGTCGTCATTTGTCTCTGTTAAGGTCACAGAACCATCTGTTGAGGTTAGTGTCTGGATTTCATTAGTAATGTCTCCATCCACTTCCGTTCCTGTAACGACATAAGGACTTGCGGTTGTTCCTGAACCGGTAACAGAGTTGATACCCGCTCCGTTTACGATTGTCTCCGAACCATCGGCTGTTGGGATAGTAACTGTGTTACCACCCGTTATGCTCAACTGATCTCCTGCTATTCCTAAATCTTGGATTTCATTAGTTGCATCGTTATCGTTGTTCGCAGGAATCGTTATCGACAAATCAAAATCGTCTCCAGTTCTCACAACATCCACAGAACCATCTGCTGAGGCTACTGTCTGTATTTCATTCGTATCATTGTTCGCATAAGGACTCAAATCGATTGCAGTTGCGGTAGGATCATCACTTAGAGTAAGGTTGTCACCTGTCAAGCTCAAATCCTGAAATTCATTCGTTGCATCGTTATCATTATTCGCAGGAATCGTTATTGATAAATCAAAATCGTCTCCAGTTCTTACTACATCTACAGAACCATCCGCTGATGCCACTGTCTGGATTTCATTTGTAATGTCTCCATCCACTTCCGTTCCAGTAACAACATAAGGACTTGCGGTTGTACCTGAACCAGTTACCGCGTTGATACCTGCTCCGTTTACGATTGTCTCCGAACCATCGGCAGTTGGAATAGTAACTGTGTTACCACCCGTTATGCTCAACTGGTCTCCAGCTATTCCTAAATCTTGGATTTCATTGGTTGCATCGTTATCATTGTTCGTAGGAATCGTTATTGATAAATCAAAATCGTCTCCAGTTCTTACTACATCTACAGAACCATCTGATGATGCCACTGTCTGAATTTCATTGGTTGCATCGTTATCGTTGTTCGCAGGAATCGTTATCGACAAATCAAAATCGTCTCCAGTTCTTACTACATCTACAGAACCATCCGCTGATGCCACTGTCTGAATTTCATTGGTTGCATCGTTATCATTGTTCGCAGGAATCGTTATTGACAAATCAAAATCGTCTCCTGTTCTTACTACGTCTACAGAACCATCTGATGATGCTACTGTCTGGATTTCGTTTGTAATGTCTCCATCTACTTCCGTACCGGTTACAACATAAGGACTGGCGGTTGTACCTGAACCAGTTACCGCATTGATACCTGCTCCGTTAACTACCGTTTCTGAACCATCGGCTGCAGCGACAGATAAATCATAATCATCACCTGATGGTGTTAATGTTACAGAACCATCGGTCGATGTTAATGTCTGTATTTCGTTTGTAATGTCTCCATCTACTTCCGTACCGGTAACGACATAAGGACTGGCAGTTGTTCCTGAACCGGTAACAGAGTTGATACCTGCTCCGTTTACTATTGTCTCCGAACCATCGGCAGTTGGGATAGTAACCGTGTTACCACCCGTTATGCTCAACTGATCTCCAGCTATTCCTAAATCTTGGATTTCATTGGTTGCATCGGCATCCGCATCGTCAATATTATCCACACTACTAATTTGATAAGGACTGCCCGTTGAACCGTCTCCGGTTACCGTAACATTTGCATTTCCTGATTCAACTTTTGTTTCTGTTCCGTCCGCAGTTGGAATAGTAACTGTGTTACCACCCGTTATGCTCAACTGATCTCCAACTATTCCTAAATCTTGGATTTCATTGGTTGCATCGTTATCGTTGTTCGCAGGAATTGTTATTGATAAATCAAAATCATCTCCTGTTCTTACTACATCTACAGAACCATCCGCTGATGCCACTGTCTGGATTTCATTTCTAATATCTCCATCCACTTCAGTTCCGGTAACTACATAAGGACTTGCAGTAGTACCTGAACCGGTAACAGCGTTGATACCTGCTCCGTTTACGATTGTCTCCGAACCATCGGCAGTTGGGATAGTAACTGTGTTACCTCCTGTTATGCTCAACTGATCTCCTGCTATTCCTAAATCTTGGATTTCATTGGTTGCATCGTTATCGTTGTTCGTAGGAATCGTTATCGACAAATCAAAATCATCTCCTGTTCTTACTACATCCACAGAACCATCCGCTGATGCCACTGTCTGGATTTCGTTCGTGTCATTGTTCGCATAAGGACTCAAATCGATTGCAGTTGCGGTAGGATCATCACTTAAAGTAAGGTTGTCACCTGTTAAGCTTAAATCCTGAAATTCATTGGTTGCATCGTTATCGTTGTTCGTAGGAATCGTTATCGATAAATCAAAATCGTCTCCCGTTCTCACAACATCTACAGAACCATCTGATGATGCTACTGTCTGAATTTCGTTTGTAATGTCTCCATCCACTTCCGTTCCAGTTACAACATATGGACTGGCGGTTGTTCCTGAACCGGTAACAGAGTTGATACCTGCTCCGTTTACTATTGTCTCCGAACCATCGGCAGTTGGTATAGTAACTGTGTTACCTCCTGTTATGCTCAACTGATTTCCTGCTATTCCTAAATCTTGGATTTCATTGGTTGCATCGGCATCCGCATCGTCAACATTATCAACACTACTAATTTGATAAGGACTGCCCGTTGAACCGTCTCCGGTTACCGTAACATTTGCATTTCCTGATTCAACTTTTGTTTCTGTTCCGTCCGCAGTTGGGATAGTAACCGTGTTACCTCCTGTTATGCTCAACTGATCTCCAACTATTCCTAAATCTTGGATTTCGTTAGTTGCATCGGCATCGGCATCGTCAACATTATCCACACTACTGATCTGATAAGGACTAGTTGTAGAACCGTCCCCTGTTACCGTAATATTTGCATTTCCTGATTCAACTTTTGTTTCTGTTCCATCGGCAGCAGCTACAGAAAGATTGTAATCATCGCCTGTTTGTGTCAAGGTTACAGAACCATCTGTTGAGGTAATTGTTTGTATTTCGTTGTTTGGATCTGGATCCGCATCAGGACTAGCATTTCCACCTACTTGTTGCCATGTACTACCATCGTAGACATATAGTTGTCCCGTTAAAGTATCTACATAAGTTTCTCCACTATTAGTACCTGTAGTTCCTGTTGCGGCAGGCGTACCCGCATCAACAAAGGTAAGTTCGTTAGTAATATCTCCATCCACTTCAGTTCCGGTAACCACATATGGACTGGCGGTTGTACCTGAACCAGTTACCGTATTGATACCTGCTCCGTTAACTACCGTTTCTGAACCATCGGCAGAAGGAAGCGTAATTGTATTACCGCCTGTTATACTTAATTGATCCCCTGCTATTCCTAAATCTTGGATTTCATTGGTTGCATCGTTATCGTTGTTCGTAGGAATCGTTATCGACAAATCAAAATCGTCTCCCGTTCTTACTACGTCTACAGAACCATCTGCTGATGCCACTGTCTGGATTTCGTTCGTGATATCTCCATCCACTTCAGTTCCGGTAACTACATAAGGACTTGCTGTTGTACCTGAACCGGTTACCGTATTGATACCTGCTCCGTTTACGATTGTCTCCGAACCATCGGCAGTTGGGATAGTAACCGTGTTACCACCCGTTATGCTCAACTGATCTCCAACTATTCCTAAATCTTGGATTTCATTGGTTGCATCGTTATCGTTGTTCGCAGGAATCGTTATCGATAAATCAAAATCGTCTCCCGTTCTTACTACATCTACAGAACCATCTGCTGATGCCACTGTCTGGATTTCGTTGTTTGGATCTGGATCTGCATCAGGACTAGCATTTCCACCTACTTGTTGCCATGTACTACCATCGTAGACATATAGTTGTCCCGTTAAAGTATCTACATAAGTTTCTCCACTATTAGTACCTGTAGTTCCTGTTGCGGCAGGCGTACCCGCATCAACAAAGGTAAGTTCGTTAGTAATATCTCCATCCACTTCTGTTCCGGTAACTACATAAGGACTTGCTGTTGTTCCTGAACCGGTAACAGCGTTGATACCTGCTCCGTTTACTACCGTTTCTGAACCATCCGCAGAAGGAAGCGTAATTGTATTACCACCTGTTATACTTAATTGATCTCCTGCTATTCCTAAATCTTGGATTTCATTATTTGCATCGTTATCGTTATTCGTAGGAATCGTTATCGACAAATCAAAATCATCTCCTGTTCTTACTACATCCACAGAACCATCCGCTGATGCCACTGTCTGGATTTCATTGGTTGCATCGTTATCGTTGTTCGCTGGAATCGTTATTGATAAATCAAAATCGTCTCCCGTTCTCACAACATCCACAGAACCATCCGCCGAGGCTACTGTCTGAATTTCATTCGTGTCATTATTCGCATAAGGACTCAAATCGATTGCCGTAGCGGTAGGATCATCACTTAAAGTAAGGTTGTCACCTGTTAAGCTCAAATCCTGAAATTCATTGGTTGCATCGTTATCGTTGTTAGCAGGAATCGTTATCGATAAATCGAAATCGTCTCCAGTTCTTACTACGTCTACAGAACCATCGGCTGATGCCACTGTCTGGATTTCATTCGTGTCATTATTCGCATAAGGACTCAAATCGATTGCAGTTGCGGTAGGGTCATCGCTTAAAGTAAGGTTGTCACCTGTTAAGCTCAAATCCTGAAATTCATTGGTTGCATCGTTATCGTTATTGGCAGGAATGGTTATCGATAAATCAAAATCGTCTCCCGTTCTTACTACGTCTACAGAACCATCTGATGATACCACTGTCTGGATTTCATTGGTTGCATCGTTATCGTTGTTCGCAGGAATCGTTATCGACAAATCAAAATCATCTCCCGTTCTTACTACATCTACAGAACCATCTGATGATGCCACTGTCTGGATTTCATTCGTGTCATTGTTCGCATAAGGACTCAAATCGATTGCCGTAGCGGTAGGGTCATCACTTAAAGTAAGGTTATCACCTGTTAAGCTTAAATCCTGGAATTCATTGGTTGCATCGTTATCGTTGTTCGTAGGAATCGTTATCGATAAATCAAAATCGTCTCCCGTTCTTACTACATCTACAGAACCATCCGCTGATGCCACTGTCTGGATTTCGTTGTTTGGATCTGGATCCGCATCAGGACTAGCATTTCCACCTACTTGTTGCCATGTACTACCATCGTAGACATATAGTTGTCCCGTTAAAGTATCTACATAAGTTTCTCCACTATTAATACCTGTAGTTCCTGTTGCGGCAGGCGTACCCGCATTAACAAAGGTAAGTTCGTTAGTAATATCTCCATCCACTTCAGTTCCGGTAACTACATAAGGACTTGCTGTTGTACCTGAACCGGTTACCGTGTTTATACCTGCTCCGTTTACGATTGTCTCCGAACCATCGGCAGTTGGGATAGTAACCGTGTTACCTCCTGTTATGCTCAACTGATCTCCTGCTATTCCTAAATCTTGGATTTCATTGGTTGCATCGTTATCGTTGTTCGCAGGAATCGTTATCGACAAATCAAAATCGTCTCCTGTTCTTACTACGTCTACAGAACCATCTGATGATGCCACTGTCTGGATTTCATTGGTTGCATCGTTATCATTGTTCGCAGGAATCGTTATCGACAAATCAAAATCGTCTCCCGTTCTCACAACATCCACAGAACCATCTGCTGAGGCTACTGTCTGTATTTCGTTCGTATCATTGTTCGCATAAGGACCCAAATCGATTGCAGTTGCGGTAGGGTCATCACTTAAAGTAAGGTTGTCACCTGTTAAGCTCAAATCCTGAAATTCATTCGTTGCATCGTTATCATTGTTAGCAGGAATCGTTATCGACAAATCAAAATCGTCTCCAGTTCTTACTACATCTACAGAACCATCTGCTGATGCCACTGTCTGGATTTCATTCGTGTCATTATTTGCATAAGGACTCAAATCGATTGCAGTTGCGGTAGGGTCATCACTTAAAGTAAGGTTGTCACCTGTTAAGCTCAAATCCTGAAATTCATTCGTTGCATCGTTATCGTTGTTCGCAGGAATCGTTATCGATAAATCGAAATCGTCTCCCGTTCTTACTACATCCACTGAACCATCGGCTGATGCCACTGTCTGGATTTCATTATTTGGATTACCATCTAAATCTGGTGATGCATTTCCACCTACAGCATTCCATGTAGTTCCGTCGTAAACATATAATTGTCCAGCAACCTCATCTACATAAGTAACCCCACTATTACTTGGTGTTACAGTTGGAGAACCATTACCTAATAAGGTAAGTTCGTTAGTTACATCTGAATCAGCATCACGGATATCAATATCAAAGTTACTTCCTCGTTCCAAAGCAACATTTACTAATTCATTTGGAGTGGTAACCGTACTACTTATTTGTTGGTTATCACTAGCATTGGCAGCTAAATCTTCTAACGCTTCTTGAACTGTAGTTTCGTTTACCGTATCTCCGTCTACATCAAAAGGGGCATCCAAAAGAACTTCCGTTGCATTTTGCTCATCTAAATCTACACTACTGATTTGATAAGGACTAGCGATAGAACCATCTCCTGTTACCGTAACATTTGCATTTCCTGATTCAACTTTTGTTTCTGTACCATCTACAACAGCTACAGAAAGATCATAATCATTACCTGAAGGTGTTAATGTTACTGAACCATCTGTTGATGTTAAGGTCTGTATTTCGTTTGATGCGTTTGCATCTGCATCATCTACATTTAAGCTAATTGCATTTCCTTCAGATATACTAATATTACCAGGATTACCATCCGTACTTAACGTTTGGTCATCACTGGCATTAGCAGCTAAATCTTCCAATGCTTCTTGTACCGTAGTTTCGTTTACTGTATCTCCGTCTACATCAAAAGGAGTGTTCAAAGCTACTTCCGTAGCATCTTGAATCTCATTGGTTGCATCGGCATCTGCATCTTGAATGTTAATCGTAGTAGAACCACCTCGTTCTAAATCGATATCTACCGTTTCGTTTGGCGTTCCAACCGCACTGCTTACTTGTTGGTTATCGCTTGCGTTCGCAGCTAAATCTTCTAATGCTTCTTGAACTGTAGTTTCGTTTACCGTATCTCCATCAACATCAAAAGGAGTGTTCAAAGCTACTTCCGTAGCATCTTGAATCTCATTGGTTGCATCGGCATCGGCATCTTGAATGTTTATTGTTGTAGAACCACCTCGTTCTAAATCGATAGCTACCGTTTCGTTTGGCGTTCCAACCGCACTGCTTACTTGTTGGTTATCGCTTGCGTTCGCAGCTAAATCTTCTAATGCTTCTTGAACTGTAGTTTCGTTTACTGTATCTCCATCAACATCAAAAGGAGCATCTAATGGAACTTCCGTTGCATTTTGCTCATCTAAATCTACACTACTGATTTGATAAGGAGTGGCCGTAGACCCATCTCCTGTTACCGTAACATTTGCATTTCCTGATTCAACTTTGGTTTCCGTACCGTCTACAACAGCTACAGATAAATCATAGTCGTTTCCTGATGGCGTTAATGTTACCGATCCATCTGTAGAAGTAAGTGTCTGTAATTCATTATTTGGGTCTGGATCAGCATCTGGTGCTGCACTACCTCCGACTTGCTGCCAAGTTGTTCCGTCAAAAACATATAATTGCCCTGCAACATCATCAACATAAGTAACACCTGAATTTGAAGGTATTACTACTGGTGCGCCACTATCAATTAAAGTAAGTTCGTTCGTTTCATCTTCGTCAGGATCAGTAGAAGTAACCGTATAGTTTCCGTTTCCGTCATCAGCTACCGAAATGGCACCTGTTCCAGCAATTACGGTTTCTACAAGAGATGATAAGTCTACACTTGTTGAACTTCCTCTTTCTATATCTATTTGTAGTTGATTTGTTCCGCTTAAAGTTGCACCTGTCAAATTCTGATTATCACTAGCATTGGCAGCTAAATCAATAATAGCTTCCTCCACTGTTGTTTCATCCACGCTATCACCATCAACATCCAAAGGAGTTGTTAAGTTGACTTCCGTTGCTTCTTGATCATCAGTACCATCAAAACTCGTTGGCGTTCCATTCTCCGAAGTATAGGTGTAATTAACACTATCAGCTGTGGACAATGTTGTAATCGTCTCATCTATTTCCGTAAACGTTCCATCGGCTTGTGTTACCGTGGCAATTAGATTACCGGCAACGACATCTGTTATAGCGATGCCGTTCGTGTTGATATCTACATCCGTTCCATCTCCATTGGTGAATCGGTACAGACCCCCACCTAAATCAGTAATGTCTGATTTAGCTACGGTTACTGTTGCTCCTGATTCATTGGTTAGCGTAATGTTACCATCACCAGCATCACTGATAGTAGTAATTGTTTCATTGATCGTAACTAAATCACCGTTTTCATTTTCATAAACACCAATAGCATTCCCTAATGCAGCCGTTCCCGTTAAGGTAGTAATGGTCTCTACCGGTAGGATAACTGTTGCTGTACCTCCATTTTCAAGTGTAAGAGAAAGTTCTCCACTTACATTATCAAAAGTGAAGTTTTGAAGTTGCTGATCATCGGAAGAGGTCAACTCCCAAGAATCACCATCCCAGAAATAAATTGTACCTGTATCGGTATTGACATAAATATCGCCAATATCTGCTCCTGCAGGAGTAGGTAACCCTGGAGCGGTAACATCTGTACCGCTTAACACCTCGCAATTACATTGGTCTTCTAAATTGACCGTAGTCTGTGCAAATGTTAATCCGGAGATTAGGAAAACTAAGAGTGTAATTATTCTTTTCATGACCATTACTTTACTTAAAATCATATTGTTCAAAATTTCTTCATAGCCACTTGAACAATCGTTACAAGTAGCGAACTATTTTAAACTAAAATCAAAGCTGAAATCTTACCCGGGACATTGTACTTTTTATGTACATTCTTGGTATGGTGAAGAGGAGGTTGGTACTTCCTAAATGCCATTTGGTTTTGAAAAAAAACCTATGTCAAAATTTGGTTAAGTTATTCAGTTTTTGGGTTGTGTAGAATCAATTCAATTGAATATGATCCAATTACACTTTACAAAATTAACCTTAGTGTTAGCAACAGAAAATAATTGTTGTATAAGTGTTAATTACTATTGTATAGGTAGAGAAAGCTGAGGTCTTGGTTTATTTTTTTCTTGTGTCAATCGTCGATAAGTTCAATAATACGACTGACTTACGAGCCATTATCCCGAAAATAAATTCGTTGAAATACCTACTTTTTAACACTAAATGAAATGTTAATTTTATTGATTTAGAAGATAATTTTGGCCCTTTATCTGAGCTCAAATAAAAAAAATACTAGTTGGGTTTTACTCTATATGTAATTCTTCTGTTAGTAATTACAGTGTACGCTTTAACCGTACTTAATGGAGAAAATTCAGATGTGGAGTTGGCTAAAGTTGCCGTGGTGGTTATCGTCTTTCCTAAGGTTATACCAACAGGCAAAGGAATACTAAATTTGAACTTATTGGTGTTATCCGTATTATTGTCTTCATCTGTGTAGGTAGAAATATTTGACTCTGAATCAGAAGCAGAACCTTCTACCATAGTATTAAGGTAGCGTTGCCCCTCCCCATAGTCATAGATCATTCCTAAAGTATTATCACCAATGGTTGCCGTACCTTCATTAATATCTGTAGCAAACAACTCTATAGTTGCCCCTGGTCTTGACCAACCTTCTATCACTAAATTAGTTCCTGAAACGAACGCTCCAGTAATTATAGGGAAGTTAACAGCTCCATTAGGGCCATTATCACTATCCCCTGAATCATTAATTGTTACTCCATCACCAAATCCATCTGTTAAATCTAAATCAATACCTAATGCTGCACTAGCCGTTCCGTTTGCATATATAGAATTTCTAGAAATTAAGTTTCCAGATGTATTACCTCCACTTAATACAATTCCTGCTCCGCCATTTGCAGCTATAATATTATTGACTACGGATGAGTTACTGCCGTCTAAACGAATTCCTACGTTGGCATCATCCCCCGTACATTTACCTCCATCTTGACCTGAATTTGTAATTGTATTATCCGTAATCGTTAATGACCCAGTTATTCCTTCTGCATCAATTCCAAGTGAAGCTGCTCTATCTATTAAATTCTGCTGAATAACGATACCAGTACCTCCACTGATTTTTATATTGTCAAAACAAGCATTACTGCCGTTGTCCGTAATATGATTGTTTTGAATAGTAGTAGATGTTCCACCCGCAACCAAAATACCCTCATCTGTATTTTCTGTAATATAATTACTATCTATTATAGCTATTCCCCCAGTAACCTCAACACCATAATCTATATTACCTGAAGGATTACCAACAGCATTTACGCCTAACAAACTATGGGACACGGTAGCCGAACCACCTTGAATGATAATTCCGGCATTGTTACCTGCACGAACAGCCAAATTACGTGTTATTACATTGGTTCCGTTTAATTGAAGAACATCTCCACCTGCACTATACAATTCTATTTCTGGTCTCTCAAAATTTGGTAAAGCCGTATTGGAATTCCCTACTCCTGTTCCTCCTAAACCTACTGTTCCAGAATTAGTATTTCCCGAATAGGCCGTTTGCGTACGACCATCAATAACGGTATTTGTGCCTGTTACAACAGGCAACTCGTTAGGGTTTGACATGGTAAAGTTAAAATACCCATTCGCAAAATTATTATCGGGGGCTCTGCCTAAAGGGTCTGCCGTAGAGGGTATCATAAATATTGAAGTGTCTTCTCCTGCTGCTGGATCAAACAAACTATTGGCTTCTATATCCAAACCTACTTCACCTATGGTATTAGAATTCCTGATAAACTGAGTCAATGAACCCTGGCCGGTTTCATTTGTATTAACAATCGTATTAAAATTAAATCCAAAATTGATACCTACTACACCGTTACCTGCAACCTCTACGGCAGATATACTTTGCGCATTATTAAAAACACCTAGGGAAACATCTTGACCTGCTTGTGGATTAGCCCCTCCTACTTGATTAGTAATATCTATAATATTACCAGAAACCATCTCTGTCTTGTATGTCTGAACCGGATAGCAAGAAGAACAATTTGGCCCATTATCTCTTGTAGATCTTACGGTTGAACTTACCACTTTAACAAAGTAGTCTCCATCTGCCATTCCTCCAAATGAATAATTTCCGTTTGCTTCCGTATTTTTTCTCTGGATAAAAGTCCCTGAAGAATCAAAAAGTTCTACAATTGCTCCTGATATTCCTATCCCTCCAGATGTTAATTGATCGCGACCTGCACCACCTGGATAATTGATATCCTCAAAAACACGGCCTGCAATTAAGTTGGAAGGAACTTTTAATACCACCGCTGCAGAAATAACAAAATCTTGACCTACATCTACATTTGCCGTTACTTCACTATCTGCTGGTTGTATAAATGACGAAATATCATACGTGTCTAAATCTACACCATACATATTTGCATTATTATAAACTGGTGGCCCTACGGTGTTATCGTAAATTGTAGAATTATAAGAGTTGTTACCCGTTTGTCCCCCATCACCTATCAAAACATTTTTCTGATTTCGCTGGTTTGTAATCGATAGTTCTTCAGGATTAGTTGAACCAGAACTTGAACCATTTAAATCCGGATCACCTTCCCATGATAAAAATGACGCTTTAGCCCCTGTTCCCGATATGGCATAAAATGAATCTAGCGTAAACGAATTACCATCATTACTAAGTCCATCAAAACCTTGATATAAATTTATATTTACAGCTGGTAAAGAACGGTCTTCATAAAACACCATTAGTGCCCAGCCCCCTAGAACCGTACTGGTAGTACAATATTCTCCCGTATTGTTAATCGTTAAACCGCTAAAATCAAAAACATTGCTCGATAAATTAGATACACCTTGCAATATGCTGGTTACATCACTTACATATCCAAAGAAGTTTCTGTTACCCAGAGAGGTTTGATACAGAAAATTAGCAGAAACGCTTTGCCCTTCAAAAATTACATCTGCATCACGAACGGTACTAGAATGAGACCAATATAAATAAGCCCTTTCTACAGTTGCTGTTGCCGGAACCGGAGAAACCAAACTATTGGACGATGATGTCGTAACCGCACATGGACTAGCTCCATTAGGGCTCGTACGCATGGTACCTCCCGTGGTTGAATAATCATAATACCCATCAAATTCTTGAAATAGTGTTAAAGGGTCATTTGCCAAAATTTGTGAGTTTATGGTTCCTTTTCCTTTATCGTTATAGTTCACGACTGCATATTGAGCAGTTGCTCCTGTAAATTCTATATCAAAATCTTCAGCAAATTCAGGTACACCATCATTAGAAATAGGTACAGATATTGTTTGGACATTGTTTAGTTCTCCCGTAAATGTTAACGTACCTGATGATGCAGTATAATCGCTACCTGCCAGCGCCAAACCATCTACTGTTTGAAAATCTACAGTAAACGGAGATTCTACAAACCCAAATAAAAATATATTTCTACCATGTGCAGCCCTAGTGGACCTTACTGTGAATACGGCATTACCCACATCTTCATCAAAAGTTATATCATCAATTACAATAATAGGACCATCAACAAAACAATTAATTTCTGCTTCCCAACCAGCGCCTGTATTACTTCCGTTAGAAACAAATCTAAACGTAAGACAGCCAGATGCAGCAGAAGAATTTATACTTGTAGGTACATTGGCACTATCATACTGGCCAATTAATGTACCACTGGTATTAGAACCGTCATAAACATATAGTACATCTCCCGAAACAATTTCAAAGCTTGTAAAATTTATATTTATATAAGTATCGGCGGTATCTGGGCAAATGGTATATGTTACATCTTGATTGTTACTGTAATTAGAAAGTCCGCCAGGGTCAAAAAAGGTATCACTACAAGTGGTAACGCTACCACCATCTGTCATTATAAGAGCATCGTCATCAATAATTGTTCCTGTAGCTGTGTCACTAATATCAACCGTTGGATCAGACGCTAATGTAAATTCTAAAGTAAAATTTTCAGGATTTTCTATCGTACCATCATCTAAAATAGGAACGGTAATGGTTTCCGTATCTCCAGCAGTACCATTAAAATTTAAAACACCAGTCCTAGACGTATAGTCGCTTCCATTAACCGCCAAACCATCTACAGTTTGGTAATTCAGCGTAAAAGGTCCTGTAGTATTAGTACCTGTATGCCTAACTGTAAAAGTAGCATTGCCTGAATCTTCATCTACAGTAACATCATTAACCTCTATAACTGGGATAGGTGCGGGAAAAGTTGCCAAAATCTGAAAATTATCGATTAATGCATAATCATCATTATTCCAATTATTGCCCGATTTTGCAAACCTTACCGTTGTGGTTGCAGAAATAAAACCAGATATGTCTCGCGTATAAGTTCCTGAACTGTTATTCCCACTAATTGTACCTACCGTTGTATAAGATGCTCCACCATTATTGGACACCTCTATTCCCAAAGCTCTACCGTTGGTAAGACTTACAGTCTGCCAATTAAAACTAAGCACTGCTGTTGCAGCCCCATTAAGGTTAGCCGATCTGCGTATATTTTCTGCCCATATATAATAAAGTTCTAGTCTATTGCTACTTATTCTAATATATTGACTGGCAGGGCCATTGTTTGTATCCCCTGTTTCTACCCAATCTGTAGAAAAGTTAGAACTACCATTATTATTTGAATACGATACACTGCTAAAATTATCACGATAGGTTTCCTGAGCGACCAACTGAAATGAAAACAGCAGCGCTACAAAAATGTAAAGGAATTTTAAAGAGTTATACAACATTCTATATATCTACAAATAACCTAGTTTCTTTGTCAATAGAATTCATTGACCTTCTAACCAGGCAAATATATCTGTATATAAACTGTTAGTATAAATATTGTTGTGTAAGTCCCAAATGTATGCGCAACTGGTAGATTTTTGAATGTCAACTGATTTCTAAAAGTACTTAAACCCCTGTAAAAACTCTGTCTTATCGATTAAAAGTCTATCTAAATACGGTTTTAATAAAACTAAATTATATGTTATTTAATAGACCCCTTTTTGTTCGAGTCACTATCTCTATTTAAGAAATTAATTTTTCTTGACCCTCACCGTAATTCGTCTATTAGTAATAACCGATTTCACTTTAATTGTAAGTAAAGCTGCATTTGAAACTTGGGCAGCACAAGTAGTTAACGTACTCGAAACTAAAACTCTATATTGAAAATTATTTTGGGTTAAGTCCACCCCGATAACATTTAAGGTTTCTGTTTGAGTACCTGTATAATCAGGTCCATTAGAGATATCATTAAAAGTAACTCCTCCATCTATACTTACTTGCCATTGAAAAGTATCGGCATTAGTAGTATTCACCGTAAAAACAGCATTATCATTTACAAACACAGATTGACCTAAAGGATGCGTATCTATGGTAGACTCTGGAATAACAGCAATGACATGCTCTCCTAAATCTACCGGACATTGGTTATTACCCCAACGCGCCCATAAACGATAGGTACCAGAGGCTAAATTTGAATACGTTACAGAACCACTATTATCTGGCACTAAGGATTCATAAGAAGCTTGATTATCTAAACTAAATTCAATTGATGATCTATTTAAATTATCAGGATAAGTAAAGCTAATTTCTCCATTATCTAAATCACAACTGGATGATGTAACGTTAACTGTAGGATTTGGCGAAGGATAAACTTTTACCTGTGCGTCATCTGACATTGTACACCCGTTAGGAAGTGTTACCGTAACCGTATATATCAAATCAGTAATTATTGTAATATCAGCACCAGAATATGTAAAAGTTGGTTGTGCTGCACCAATATTGTCCAAATAAGCTGTTTCAACGGCCGTTGCACCAGACCACACATAACTATAATTTGGGTTTGAGGTTTGACCTATTATTCTAGAATCAGATACTTCGCAAACCGTTACATTAGATCCAGCTAAACCAGAAAGGCTTGTAGGCGAAATCATTTCTGCTTCTGAATTCGCACAAGCGCATGAGTTATTTGATGATTCAATTACTAGTACTATATTACAAACCCTGTTTGGAGATGTGGTGAAGTCAATAGAACCATTAACAGTACTTGTTGCTGGAATCTGAACTGTCATCGTTTTAGTACCAATTAAAACATCTCCAGCTGAGAAGACTCCATTAGTATCCGCATCATAATACGCTGAAACAATAGTACCAGTTGGCATCATAGTACCAGAAGTGTTTTCTATGGAAAAATTGGCACTGACATTCTGATCATTACCACTGACTGTTGCGGTTGTAGATGTTGAGTTTATTATTAAAGTAGATTTTTCGACAGAAATTGTTTCATCGGTCTGCGCTGTAACACTCTGAACAACCGGACAACTTGGTCCACCTGATCCTGAACAGTCAATACTTTGTTCTATTCGCGTAGCTACGTTTAAATCATAATTTTGACAACTCACATCTTCAGGTGAAACAACTTCAATTTCAAAATCGAAGGCAATAAGAGAAGTGACCCCTACTCCATCCGGAATTTGCCATTTTAATATTCGTGTTCCCGCTACTGGATCGGTTGATACTGTTGGTCCTGCAGAAGGCCCATTCGTGCCTGCTACATACGAACCTGCTACGTAATTAAATGCATCGTCAATTGTAGCAACAACAAATTCAATATCCCCATCACTTTCAATACCCTGGTTTGTAATTTCAACTGAAATACCTTCAGTTTCATTACATGCTTGAATAGCATTATCATCAGAAGTTACCGAAATATCATAATCAATATTAGAAGGTACTTGGGTAACATTTACGGGATTGGTTTTAATTTCACTTTGCCCATCATTAGGATCAATGGCTTGTTGACAACCAGACTCCGCATTTATTTGCGTAATTATCTTACTACCGGATACATAATCGCAAGTAAATGCTAATTCAAAATTCACTTTAAATTCATTAGGCTCCGGAACAGATACACCAGGTAGGCCATTGGTACCGCTAATGGGACTTCCAACAATTGCAGAAATATCTATTGAATATGTATTTGTACCCGCATTAAATACAATTAGACCCGAACCTATTGCATAATCTACTGCATCATAAGTCAAAACCCCTGAAGTATTATCGAGTACCATACCAACAGGCAATTTAATATCTGCAGCCAAAGCGTAGGCAAAGCCATTGGCAGCATTGTTTACGTCTATTGAATACGGTACAACATCGCAAAAATCATAAGTAGCTGGAGGTACACCAAGAGCTGTAGTTACATTAATAGAGGGGTCTTGGGTACTTAATGAAAGTTGAATGACTTCTTCACTACAATTGTAATTACTTCCAGAACTCCCTAAGGGATAACCCGTATCAGGATCGGTAGGGTACTGACTACAATTTTGACCAACCCGGATATCAAAACTATCTGTACCACAAACGGTAAAATCATCAGACCGGATTTCCAATTGTTTACCTGCGCTTGATATGTCTCCTACTTGTGCCCAATATTTACCAGTACCATAGCCAATAAGGGGTATTTCTGTTGTGTTATCCCAAAGTGTTGGTACAATATTGTTATTTGTAATTTCTATAGCAATCCACGTATTCTGCAAAGAAGCTCCTCCTGAGGTTGTATTATTGATATCAACTACCCATTCGGCATTTTGGGTGTTCGTAGAAATTGTAGGCGTGGGTGAACTTACGGTATAGCTTAAGGGTAAATATTGTGTATTTCTTACGTTGGTTGTTCTTCCCACATTAATAGACCTTCCTGGTAAACTTACATTTCTAAAAATTTCAAACTCTGTACTTGGCAAAACAATGATGCCTAATCTTTCATTGGAAAAAGACCAATCTTCAATAGTACAATTTGCAACAACATTAAAATTAACGTCTTTAATTGCGTAACTAGCGGAAGCCTTTTCTTTTGACCAAGAACCATCATTCGTCCAACTGTATCTATGAAATCCTGGTTCTGCATTATAGGTAATAACAGGATCTGTTATATCATGTAAAAATTCTCCATAACCTCTATAACTTGAGGTGCCTGGCACATAATCAACTCCAACCGGAACAAGAATATCTACTACTTTAGGTATGGCAAAATTTCTAAATTCATTAGGAAAAAGGTCACCTAATATCGAATAAGTTGCATGATGAAACCGTATTCCCATTCCAAACTCATTACAACCGTTTATGGTCAAACTTTGTTGTACCACCTGCATTGTTGGTACATCTTTATAAGCTAAGACTCCAAATTCTTCTGTGAGAAAATTACAAGTATGTTCCGTTGGATTAGCTGCGGAAGTTACCGGAGATGAAACTAAAATTCCGGTCATAGGCATATACCTAGTATTGGAAATAGAACTATTTTCAGAGACCTTCAAATCTACATCTATAATATATCTATCACCAAGCCCCGGTGTTATTGTTGAAAAATCACCGCCCAATACATCTACTGAATGATTGCTTTTTCCTCCGTTATTTTGAACATAAGAATACTGACCTAAATTATTTGATATTGTTGATGTGCCACCACCACTTGGAAGGTATTCAACTTGTATTGCTTTTATACCTCCGTCTGATTGTGTACCAAACCAGTTATTAGCATCATATTCAAGTAACGCTTTAGCAGAAGTAAGATTTGTTTCATTCACATCAATCTCAACATGCCATCTAACCATATCGCCCTCAAGCACATGATCTAAACGTAGACCAGAGGTACTTGCTGGAATTGGAGTAGTTTCAGTCATATCAGTATACCCTAAAGTAGTACGGTCTAGAGAAAAATTAGATACGCAAACCGATGGTCCGCCACTTGGACAGGTAACTGTAAACGTAGGACCATCTTCACAAATGTGAATAGGTTCATATGTGGAATCACCTTTTAAATGATATTCGTAAGATATACCCCCAGCAAAACTGCCAGAACAAGTTGGGTCTACCATTAATGGAATTTGTGGGTTTCTACTAATTAAATACCCATACGTTGGTGCTGAAATAGAAGAGTATATAGCAACTCCCGTTGCTGCATTAAAACTAAGTAAATCAAAAGGTTCCGATTGCCATACACCGTTTCCATTGGGTATGATACCTGGAGGTAAAGTATAGTGAACCTCCCAATGCATACCTGGAATACTTGTAGTTGTTGGCGTTTGGCTACTTGAAGTACTTATAAAAAAATCAAAAGTGTCACCAGGACCAAAATTAGCACTTCCGCTAGATGAATTAATATTTGTAGCAATGGATTGCGTATTATAAAAACTCCAAGGACGCCACGTATTCAATCCATTATTCGGCACATTCAAGCTTGTTGAATTACCACATTGATCTTTGTATTCGTAAGCCCAACGTACCATCGAATAACCTGCATTCATGCGATCACAAGCGGTATCATTATTTGAATCTAGTAGATAGTTATATGCTAGTTCCGCTTCTAAGACCAATGAGTTTCCCACTGGTAAATCATCAAAAAATCCATCTCCATCTAAATCTTCCAAACCTACTCCAGCTCCGTCAGGATCTATTGTCAATTGAAAATCAGCAAAACTCCCTTCCGTTCCTTGGTTGGCAAAAGATGTCCCGTTTACATTAAAATTAGACCAGGTATAAATGTTATAATCTGCGGGAATATAGGTCGCACCTCCATTACTAAAACCTAAATCGAGCGTAAGGTCATAAATATCTCCAGCACCTGTGCCATCATTCCGTAATAAGAATTCAGCAGTGTCGGTAGTCGTTAATCCTGGCCAAGCTCTTTTGACTACTCTAGTATATAAGTCCGGGGCTCCCGAAGCTAAAGCAATACCTGATGTAGAAGTATTACCTGATTCACACGCGTTGGCACCAGTAATACAACCGCCATAAGCTGCTTGATATGTTATGGTTTCTCCCGCACCAGACGGGCAATTTAAAAGTTTTGCCGTTACAGTTATTGAAATATTTTCACTTTGTTCAAAGCGCGAATCATTATCACCTATAGCTGAAATTTCCACAGTATTCAATTCTAAGGTATCTGTAACCATGCCTCCCACTGGCGTCCCTAAAGAAAAATTTCCTGTACCTCCATATGAAATAGAAATATTGTCAGAATGTTCAATATAAGCTACCACATTATTACTATAGGCATTGGAATTTACGGGGTCGTTGCCAATTGTAAAGGTAAAATCTTGTGTTTCGTCAACACGTAATGAACCCGACAAGGGTATAATAGCATTATCAACTTCCAAAGATGAATACAAAACTGATGGGTAATCCACAGTTGTTGAAACAGAAGGATTACTAATGAGCGTATGTTCAATTTCTGGATCTATCATTGTTGAACACCCTGTCTGAACCGTATATGTTATGTCTATAAAACTTATAGTTCCAATAAGAGGTGCAGCAATAGTAAATATTGGGTTATTAGGATTAGTAGCATCTACTGAAACCCCTGCAACAGGAGATACAAGTGCCACGAACTCTGATTGGGTAGGTAATTGAACACTTACCTGTGCATCTGCTCCAGTGGTACCATAAAGCCTAAATTGAAATGTAGATGAATCGCCACAAGCAACAACCTCCGTTGGAAGATCAGTTGACGGGTTAACCACAATATTTTGCGCTTTTAGACCTGCTGTGCTGAAAAGAAGCATCGCTACTAAAATGTAAAAGAATTTTATCGGGCTATACAACATCCTATGTACCTACAAGTGACTCAACATATTCGTCAACAGAATTGATTGACAGAGTTATTAGGTAAATATATCTGTACTTAAGTTGCTATGAGAATAATTGTTGTGTAGGCCTAAAATGTAGGTGTAACTGGTGTTTTTTTCAATGTAAGCTGATTTACAAAACTTCTTTAACACCTGTAATCATTATACTCTATCGATTAAATACCTCGCTATATAATGATATTGAAACAAAAAAAAGGCAGCTATTAAAATAGCTGCCTTTCCTAATTTATGTAAAATAAACTTTATTCTAAAATGATGAATTCCGATCTTCTGTTCAACTCATGGTCTTTATCAGAACATTTGACGCCATTGGCACATTTGTTAATCAGTTTTGTCTCACCAAAACCTTCTCCATCCAACCGTTCTTTAGCTATTCCCTTTTTTACCATATAATTTACGGTAGATTCGGCTCTTTTTTGTGAAAGCCAAAGGTTATAGGAATCCTTACCTCTACTATCCGTATGTGAATTTACCTTGATTCTCAAACTTGGATATTTTTCCATAGCTGCGATTACTTTCTCAACCTCTATTTCAGAATCTTTACGAATATCATATTTATTAAAGTTGAAGTAAATAGTACTTAACTGTAACAATTTAGATAAATCATCTCCAAACCCAGCTGTTATAGAGCTTCTCTCTAAATAGAAGTCTATTTCTTTAGGTTCTCCATCAGATTTTCCTAAGTATTCTTCTGAAGGCACATAACCTTCTGTCATAGCTCTTACGAAATTACCTTGCGTACAATCTATCAATAAATTGTATTTACCTTCGGCATCTGTAATAGCCGACATGATTTCCTCATTATTCTCGTCTATAACTTTTACAGAAGCACCAATAAGGGGTTGATTAGAAATCTTATCCCTCACCACACCAGAAATAGCTTGCTCACAATCAATAAGTAAAGGTTTCGTTTCTAAAAAAACATAGATATCATCAGCGCCTCGTCCTTCTGCTCTGTTAGAGGCAAAATAACCTTTTCTTGTATCTTCATTAAAAATGAACGTAAAATCGTCCATTCTTCCGTTTACTGGTTCTCCAACGTTCATTACATTCCCGTCCAATCTACCATTGGCTATTTTAGAAGCAAAAATATCTAAGCCTCCAAGACCAGGGTGTCCATCTGAAGAAAAATATAAAACATCTTCACTCGTTACAAAAGGAAAGGTTTCTCTAGCCTCTGTATTAATAACTGGACCTAAATTTTCAGGAGTACCATAAGTTCCATCTTCATTTATGGCTACTTTAAATATATCGGATTCACCTAAAGTTCCCGGCATATCTGATGCAAAATACAGCGCCTTTTCATCAGAACTTAATGTTGGATGTGCTACTGAGTAATCATTACTATTAAAAGGTAGTTCTTCAATTTCAGACCATACGCCTTCTACCATTTTAGCCTTAAATATCTTAAGACGTATTACTCCTGTTTCATCTTTTACATACTTACCTTCCTTAAAGTTATTTCGAGTAAAATATAGTATGTTACCATCTTTGCTTACAGTAGAAGTTGATTCATGCAATCTTGTATTAACGTGATCACCGAATTTAATAACAAACCCTTGTGAAGCACTATCTGCATTTACTTTATACAAGTCCAAGAAATCTTTTGAATTCCATGTGTGACGATACCGAGCGAAGTTTCCAGTATCTCTATCCGAAGAAAAAATAAGACCTTCCTTATAGAAAGAAGGAGCAAACTCTGAATACGGAGAGTTATACTGAAAAGGTGATACATTGTATCTTCCAGAGTTTCTTTTAATATCGTTTAAATAGTCTTCTTCATCTTTGTAAGCAGTTGCTCTGGCATCATCAGAAGTAGCTTCTAAGAATTTTGCCATAATGGCTTTTGAACCCTCGTAATCTTCTAAAGTTTTTAAAGTTTGAGCATATCTAAAATAATACTCTGGACCTATTTCATCCGGATACTCGTCTACTAATCTTTTGTACGTTTTAGATGCATCTTCATAATCTGCATTATAATAGTAAGAGTTCCCTAATTTCTTAAGTAAATCTGCAGAAGCGTACCCGCGATCTAATACCTTTTTATAAATGTCGATAGCAGGGCTGAAAGAATATTCGTCATATTTTTCATTGGCTTTGGTAATTAACTTTTCTTGGGCAAAACCACTTACACCCATCAAAAAGACCAAAACAAATAGAATGTGTATTTTTTTTATCATAAGGCAAGGTTTAGAAGAAACGAGGAGAAACCAGTTTTTCAAATGATTTTACCAATTCCCATCTTAGAAAAATTTCAAAAGATCCGCTATTGAACTGAGTACTACCAAAATCGGTTGTTTCTTTATCATAAGCCAATCCTAACATAATTTGATCAGATACTTGAAAACCAGCTAAGGCACTTACAGCGGCATCCCATCTGTAAGCCGCACCAAAAGAAAACTTGTCTGCAAAAAGAAAGTTAGCAGATACGTCTACCTGGAGTGGCGCTCCACCAACAACTTTTGTTAAAAGTGCCGGTTTGAACTTAAAATTATCATTCAAATCAAATACGTAACCCGTAATTAAATAGAAGTTAACACGGTCTTTAGCCAAAAAGTCAATATCATTCGCATCGGAATTAGAAGTATCAAAATGTTCTATCTCCAACAAATTCGGAGCAGAAAGACCTGCGTAGAATTTATTAGTATGATAGTACATACCCAAACCTACGTTTGGAGAAAATCGATTTTCAATATTGTCCGTTCCTACAGCCTCCTCAAATCCGGGCCTTTGTCTTAATTGGTCAAAATCCAAATTAAGGATATTACCTCCCAATTTCAAACCAAAAGATAGTTTAGCTTTAAGAGAAACATCTATTGAATACGAAATTAATCCATCAATATAGGTTTCTTGAACTGTACCTTCCCCTATCTTATCATTAACAATAGACAATCCGTACCCCACATTACTATTTCTTATGGGTGAATGTAAGTTAATGGTAAAAGTCTCTGGTGAGCCGTCTAAACCTACCCATTGTGACCTGTAGAGTCCTGCTATACTAAGCTGACCTCTAGAGCCAGCATAGGCCGGGTTAACGCTCATAGTATTGAACATATACTGAGTGTATTGAGCATCTTGCTGGGCCGAAGCCGTTTGGCAATAGATCAACACCAAGAATAGGGCTGCTAGTAGTTTGTTTTTTATAATCATGCCTACTTTATAGATTACTTGCTAATGTAAATATAACCACTATCAGTTATATTCTCGTCGTTTACAGTGGTGTACTCAAAAATATAAAAATACACGCCGGCAGGTAAATAGTCTTGCCCAGCAATAGTAGATCTTCCTTTTGATCTACCATCAAAAACATTGTTTTGATTATTATAATCTTCACCGTCATACACGGCTATACCCCATCTGTTGAAAATCTGAAGTTTATTGTTTAATGCCTTATCTACATTTTCAATCCACAAGAATTCATTTTTACCGTCACCGTTAGGTGTTACCATTTGCATTACTACAATCTCTGTTTCCTCTTCTGGATCAAGGTATGAAGGAATACCATCATTATCACGATCATCATCTGTTGGGTCTCCGTTTCCATTGCCATCTTCATCTGCCGTGTTAATTCCATCACCGTCATCATCAAAATCTCGGTAATTTACATCTTCCGTACCATCTGTATCAGGTAAGTCTGTTGCAGGATCGTTAATTTCATCATGAACTTGAAAACCATCACTAACATTAGACCCTTCATATCCATCAAGAAGACCGTCATTATCAGTATCCTCTATCGTAGGCAACTGATCTGGTTCCCCATCAAAATTAAAGTCATTTCCTTCGTTGTTATCTGGTACCAGGTCATTGTCACTATCTAAGTCCAAATAATCTGGTTCATCAGTACCATCAGTATTTACAGGAGTAAATCCTTCTGGATAAGCTGAATTAACACCGTTATTCTCAATTGTAGTAGCCTCATCATCCGGATTTGGAAGAATAAAACCATCGGTAGTTTGAGCTTCTACATTATCAGGAATACCATCATTATCCGCATCAATATCTAAATGATTAGGAAAACCATCACCATCTGAATCCAATGGATCTGTTAACGGATTATTATCTCCATCTGTGTTAGGATCTTCAACCGTATCCAATATACCATCATTGTCATCATCTAAATCTACCATATCCGGTACACCGTCACCATCTGTATCCGTTGTAGGAATGTTATCCGTAGGATCTAAGTAGTTAGGAATACCATTTCCATTACTATCGTCATTAGTAGGGTCACCATCTTGATTCACATCTTCATCTGGAGTATCAATCCCATCACCATCATCATCTAAATCACGATAGTTTACATCTTCCGTGCCATCTGTATCAGGTAAATCGTTTGCAGGATCATCTATTTCATCGTTTACATCAAAACCGTCATTGACATCACTTCCTTCATAACCATCGTCCAGTCCATCACCATCTGTATCCACACCAGTGTAAGTTTGGTCAGGAGTACCATCGAAGTCAAAATCGTTACCTTCATTATTATCGGGCACCGTATCATTATCACTATCCAGATCTATGTAATCTGATGTACCGTCTTCATCCGTATCAACTGGTGTTAAACCATCTGGATATGCAGAATTTAAACCGTCATTAGCTATACTTGTAGCTTCATCATCTTCATTTGGAGCAATATAACCGTCAGTAGTTTGAGCTTCTACATTATCAGGAATACCATCGTTATCTGCATCAATATCCAAGTGATTAGGTATACCATCCTCATCTGTATCCAACGGGTTGGTCAATGGATTATCATCACCATCTATATTAGGATCTTCTACAGCATCTAATATACCATCGTTATCATCATCTAAATCAGTTACATCAGGTACTCCGTCTCCATCCGTATCTTTTGTAGTGTCTTCATCAAAATCAAGATAATCTGGTGTACCATCTTCATCAGTATCATCGTTGGTTGGATCACCATCTTCATCTATATCTTCATTTGGAGTATCAATACCATCGCCGTCATCGTCTAAATCACGATAATTTACATCTTCAGTACCATCTGTGTCAGGTAAATCGTTTGCAGGATCATCTATTTCATCGTTTACATCATAACCATCGTTGATATCACTTCCTTCATAACCATCGTCCAAACCATCACCATCGGCATCCGTACCTAAATAAGTCTGATCAGGAGAACCGTCAAAATTGAAATCGTTACCTTCATTATTATCAGGCACATCATCATTATCACTATCCGCATCCAAATAATCTTCAACATCACGACCATCTGTATTAACTGGTGTTAAGCCATCAGGATATGCTGAGTTTAAACCGTCGTTAGCTATACTTGTAGCTTCATCATCTTCATTTGGAGCGATATAACCATCTGTTGTCTGAGCCTCTACATTGTCAGGAATACCATCATCATCAGAATCAATATCTAAATGATTTGGAACACCATCTTCATCTAAATCGTAAGGATCTGTAAGTGGATCGTTATCACCATCAATATTAGGATCTTCAACTGTATCCAAAATACCATCGTTATCATCATCTAAATCCGTTGCATCTGGAACACCATCACCATCTGTATCAGGTGTAACATCTAGGGTTGGATCTAAATAGTCCGGAGTTCCATCACCATCTGTATCATCATTGGTTGGGTCACCATCTTCATCTACATCTTCATTTGGCGTATCAATTTTATCACCATCATCGTCTAAATCACGATAGTTTACATCTTCGGTACCATCTGTATCCGGTAAATCGTTTGCCGGATCATTTATTTCATCGTTTACATCAAAACCATCATTAACATCACTTCCTTCATAACCATCATCCAGTCCGTCACCATCCGTATCTATACCAGTATAAGTTTGATCAGGATTACCATCAAAATTGAAATCATTTCCTTCATTATTGTCCGGTACAGAATCGTTATCACTATCAAGATCTATATAATCCGGCGTATCAGTACCATCAGTATTAACAGGCGTTAATCCGTCTGGGTAAGCAGTATTCAAACCATCATTAGCAATACTTGTTGCTTCATTATCTTCATTAGGTGCTATATACCCATCTGTAGTCTGAGCCTCTACGTTATCTGGAATACCGTCATCATCAGAATCAATATCCAAATGATTAGGAATACCATCATTATCCGTATCCAAAGGATTGGTCATAGGGTCATTATCACCATCTGTATTTGGATCTTCAACAGCGTCTAGTATACCATCATTATCATCATCTAAATCTGTAGTATCTGGAACACCATCACCATCTGTATCAGTTTCTGGGCATTGAACCGGAATAATGGTCAAATGAATTCCATTAATAGGAAAACTAGAAGAGGTGTAAAATTGAATTTCATTAACAAAATCTTGAGATTCCCAGGTAAACCGACTTTTTGAATTTATAGGAGTATTTGTAGTATTCTCAACAAAATAGTCATTCCCGTCGTTACCTGAAACGGTACCATTCGGTAATGCACTTGTATAATCATACATAACATTATCTAAGGCGATAATTCCATCTCTGTGGTTGGCGTCTACTCTAAGAGAGTGTTCTGCGATTATTTTCACTGGAACCGTACCTGAAAAAGAAAAGGTTGCAGGAAGACCTTGGTTTACTTCAAAAAACCCACCTGAACTCTTGGTACTAGCACCTATAACAGATACTAAAACGCTACCATCAGGAAGACCCCATTTGGAGCTTAAATCTACATTTTCAGCGGAAAGGCTACCATCGGTAACTCTATCAGGAAAACCAAAATCGCTAGCGGTGATTTCTATACCATTCAGTTCCATACAATCATTCATATCCAGTTCGGATCCAACAATTATTTCGGAATTTTCTACTTCAGGTTTTTCTACATTCCCAGTAGTAGCAAAAGAAGAACTCATACCAAAAACGGCAAGAGCAAAAGTATAAGTAACGGTCTTAAAAGCACCGTTTTTAAAATTCAATAGAGTAAAGTTTTCCATAAATGTTTAGTTTTTATTAAACTAATCACCATGGCCTGTAGGTTTAAAACGTATAAAGTAAGAAGTTGGGGGCTTCAATATGGATGCAAGATATATTTAATATTTCGTTAACCAAATTCTTTTGATTCTAGAAATTATGATTTACCCTTTAAAAACCTAAATATTCGGTAAAGGGCAGGAATTAAACCAGTTTATCGAATTAGCACATCGACGAAAACAACCAAATATCATTCCCTTAATTCATTAAATCGAATTTATGTGTAGTTCATCGACACGTTGCAATCCACTATTAAAGTTGAAATACAAGTAAAATATTTATCCATTTTAACACTTTGTTATTAACCTATCTTCTGTTCTAAATAAACTATAATTTAACGTATTTTTGCACAAATTTTCTTCATGAGTTTTAAAGATGAGATTCAACGGCGTAGAACTTTCGGAATAATATCCCACCCAGATGCGGGTAAGACCACTTTAACGGAAAAACTTCTGTTATTTGGTGGAGCTATTCAGGAAGCAGGTGCCGTAAAAAACAATAAAATAAAAAAAACCGCCACTAGTGACTTCATGGAAATAGAGCGCCAACGTGGTATTTCTGTTGCTACATCTGTACTTGCGTTTATATATAAGGATAAGAAAATTAATATTCTTGATACGCCAGGGCACAAAGATTTTGCCGAAGATACATTTAGAACACTTACCGCTGTAGATAGTGTAATTGTGGTTGTTGATGTTGCTAAAGGTGTGGAAGAGCAAACCGAAAAATTGGTGCAAGTATGCCGAATGCGAAACATACCCATCATTGTTTTTATAAACAAATTAGATAGGGAAGGACGTGATGCTTTTGACCTTCTTGATGATTTGGAACAGAAACTTGGACTATCAGTCACCCCTTTAAGCTTCCCTATTGGTATGGGTTATGATTTTAAAGGAATCTATAATATTTACGAAAAAAACATCAATCTTTTTAGTGGTGACAGCAAGAAAAACATTGAAGAAACCATTGCTTTTGATTCTATTGAGAGCCCAGAACTTGAGAAAATTATTGGTTACAAAGCGGCAGAAGAATTACGTGAGAACATAGAGTTAGTGAAGGGTGTGTACCCTGACTTTGACAAGGAACAATACTTACAAGGTACACAACAACCTGTATTCTTTGGCTCTGCCTTAAACAATTTTGGTGTCCGCGAACTATTGGACTGCTTTATTGAGATTGCTCCTTCTCCACGCCCTAAAAAGGCCGAGGAAAGACTAGTTAATGCGAATGAAAAGGAAATGTCCGGTTTTGTATTCAAAATACATGCGAATATGGATCCGAAACATCGTGACCGACTAGCATTTATAAAAATTGTATCAGGTACTTTTGAACGAAACAAACCATATCTACATGTTAGAAATGGTAAAAAGCTAAAGTTCTCGAGCCCAAACGCATTTTTTGCCGAGAAAAAAGAAATTGTAGATATCTCCTACCCTGGTGATATTGTAGGACTTCATGACACTGGTAATTTTAAAATTGGTGACACGCTTACTGAAGGAGAGGAACTTCACTACAAAGGCATACCTAGTTTCTCCCCTGAGCACTTTAGATACATTAACAATGCTGACCCAATGAAATCCAAACAACTTTACAAAGGTATTGACCAGTTGATGGATGAAGGTGTAGCGCAGTTATTTACTCTTGAATTAAATGGAAGAAAAGTAATTGGAACCGTAGGCGCTCTCCAGTTTGAGGTTATTCAATACCGTCTTGAGCATGAATATGGAGCCAAATGTACGTATGAAAACTTCCCTGTGTTTAAAGCCTGCTGGGTAGACCCTTCAGACCCAAAGAACGACGAGTTCAAAGAATTTAAAAGAGTAAAACAGAAATTTTTGGCTAAAGACAAAAGAAACCAATTAGTTTTCCTAGCAGATTCTCAATTCTCATTGCAGATGACGCAACAAAAATACCCAAGCGTAAAACTACATTTTGTTTCTGAGTTCGATTAAAACAGAATATTTATAAACCAAAAAATGCTTGTAGAAACAAAGGGCATTTTTTGGTTTATATACTTAAGCCTCTCCTGTTGGCCCAAAATTCATAGGTATTGGAGGTTGCTCATAGTCCTTAATAGTTCCATGTGCTGCCTCAAAACGCTTTACATTGTCGTTCAAAGCCTTTAGAAACTTTTTGGCATGCTGCGGTGTAAGAACTATTCTACTCTTAACCTTCGCTTTTGGAGCGCCTGGCATCATACTAATAAAATCGACTACAAATTCTGATACAGAATGATTGATAATCGCCAGATTTGAATAGATACCTTCTGCCGTCTTTTCATCAAGCTCAATATTAATCTGGTTTTGTTTTTGTTCTTTTTCGCTCATAAGTAAAAAAATAAACCCTCAATAGAAACTATTGAGGGTTTGAATTATTTGAGTTTAAAATTTCAAGGCTTCCTTGCGTGCCATGATTTCATCATACTCTTCTTTAGAGCCAACAATGATGTTCTCATAGTCGCGCATACCCGTACCTGCTGGAATTTTATGTCCAACAATAACATTCTCTTTCAAGCCTTCTAATGTATCTATTTTACCGCTTACAGCAGCTTCATTCAATACTTTAGTCGTTTCTTGGAAAGATGCTGCAGATATAAACGATTTAGTCTGTAAAGACGCACGTGTTATACCTTGCAATATAGGCGTAGCAGTAGCTGCAACGGCATCCTCTGCAGTTACTAGATTCTTATCGGTCCGTTTCAAAACAGAATTTTCATCTCTTAATTCACGAGCCGTAATAATCATACCAGCTTTAAGGTTTTCAGAATCACCAGCATCAACAACAACTTTCTTACCAAAGATTTCATCATTTTCTTTAATGAAATCATCTTTGTGAATCAATTGATTCTCTAAGAAGATTGTATTACCAGGATCTTGAATACGTACTTTACGCATCATCTGTCTAACAACAACCTCAAAATGCTTATCATTTATCTTCACACCCTGTAAACGATATACTTCTTGTACTTCGTTAACCAAGTACTGCTGAACAGCAGATGGGCCTTTAATCTTAAGAATATCTTCAGGAGTAATAGAACCATCTGACAATGGCATACCTGCACGAACGTAATCGTTTTCTTGAACCAGGATCTGATTAGAAAGTTTCACCAAGTATTTCTTGACTTCACCTAATTTAGATTCTATTATGATTTCACGGTTACCTCTTTTGATTTTTCCAAAAGAAACAACACCATCTATCTCAGATACAACTGCTGGGTTAGAAGGGTTACGCGCCTCAAAAAGTTCAGTTACTCTTGGAAGACCACCCGTAATATCACCTGCTTTAGCAGATTTACGAGGTATTTTCACAAGAATCTTACCTTCTTTAATCTTATCACCATCATCTACCATGATGTGTGATCCAACAGGAAGGTTATACGAACGTAACGTTTCACCTTTACTATCTTGAATTAAAAGAGTTGGTATCAACTTCTTGTTACGAGATTCCGAGATAACTTTTTCTTGGAAACCGGTTTGCTCATCAATTTCAACTTGATAAGTAACACCTTGATCAATATTCTCGTAAGCAATCTTACCTGGAAACTCAGAAACAATTACACCGTTATATGGATCCCAAGAACAAACAACATCATCTTTAGCTATTGTTGCTCCATTCTCAACAAACAATTGAGAACCATAAGGTATATTATTAGTACTTAATGTAATACCTGTTTTCTTATCTACAACCTTAATTTCAGATGTTCTAGAAATAACAATCACAGCTGGTTTACCCTCGCTATCTTCTCCTAAAACAGTTCTTAAATCTTCGATTTCAGCTACACCACCAAATTTAGCGATTAACTTGTTATCCTCAGAAATGTTACCTGCAATACCACCCACGTGGAAAGTACGCAATGTAAGCTGTGTTCCTGGCTCACCAATTGACTGAGCAGCAACAACACCTACAGCTTCACCTCTTTGAACCATTTTATTGGTAGAAAGGTTACGACCGTAACATTGAGCACAGATTCCTTTAGGAGCTTCACATGTTAATGCTGAACGTACTTCAACTTTTTCAACAGGAGACTCTTCAATTCTCTTAGCATCAATTTCCATTATTTCCTGACCAGCAGAAAGTAACTGTTCTTGAGTTAATGGATTGTATACATCATGTAAAGAAACCCTACCTAATATACGTGCTCCAAGAGACTCAACAACCTCTTCATTCTTTTTCAAAGCAGAAACTTCAACACCTCTTAAAGTTTCGCAATCTGTAATATTAACAATAACATCTTGTGAAACATCTACTAAACGACGTGTTAAGTAACCTGCATCTGCCGTTTTAAGAGCCGTATCCGCAAGACCTTTACGAGCACCGTGAGTAGAAATAAAGTATTCAAGAATTGAAAGACCTTCCTTAAAGTTAGATAAAATTGGGTTTTCAATAATTTCACCACCACCGGCAGTAGATTTTTTAGGCTTGGCCATCAAACCACGCATACCTGTTAACTGGCGAATTTGTTCTTTAGAACCCCTTGCACCAGAATCAAGCATCATATACACAGAGTTGAAACCTTGTTGATCCTCACGAATACGCTTCATTGCCAATTCGGTCAATTGCGCGTTCGTAGAAGTCCAAACATCAATTACCTGATTATAACGTTCGTTGTTGGTAATAAGACCCATGTTATAGTTGGCCTTAATTCCATCAACTTGTACGTTAGCTTCAGCAATCATTTCATGCTTTTCCTGCGGTATAATAATATCTCCCAAACTAAAAGATAGACCACCTTTAAAGGCGAAATCATATCCCATAGTCTTAATCTTATCTAAGAAATCTGCTGTAGTAGGGACATCAGTAACTGCTAAGATTCCTCCGATAATATCTCGTAAAGATTTCTTATTCAATACATCATTAATGTATCCTGCAGCTTCTGGAACTTCCATGTTAAACAAAACTCTACCAACCGTAGTAGGTATAATTTTATTTACCAACTCACCTTCTTCGTTGAAGTCTTTTGCTCTTACTTTTATCCCAGCATTTAAGTTAACCATTCCTTCATTAAAGGCAATCTCTACCTCTTCGTAAGAATAGAAAGTTAAACCTTCACCTTGAATAGGCACTTCTGGAGTTGATTTTCTCTCTTTGGTCATATAATACAGACCCAATACCATATCCTGAGATGGTACAGTAATAGGTGAACCATTTGCAGGGTTCAAAATATTATGAGAAGCCAACATTAATAATTGACACTCTAGAATTGCTTCTGGTCCTAAAGGAAGGTGAACTGCCATCTGGTCACCATCAAAATCCGCGTTAAACGCCGTACATACCAATGGGTGAAGACGAATAGCCTTTCCTTCAATAAGTTTTGGCTGGAATGCTTGAATACCTAAACGGTGTAATGTAGGGGCCCTGTTCAACATTACAGGGTGTCCTTTCAATACGTTTTCAAGAATATCCCAAACAACGGGTTCTTTTTTATCTATAATCTTCTTAGCAGACTTAACTGTTTTTACGATACCTCTTTCTATCAGTTTTCTGATAACGAAAGGTTTGTAAAGTTCAGCAGCCATATCTTTAGGAAGACCACATTCAAACAATCTCATTTCAGGTCCAACAACAATTACCGAACGTGCAGAATAATCAACACGTTTACCCAATAGGTTTTGACGGAAACGTCCTTGCTTACCTTTTAATGAATCTGAAAGAGACTTTAACGGTCTGTTAGATTCAGTTTTTACAGCTGAAGCTTTTCTTGTGTTATCAAAAAGAGAATCTACTGCTTCTTGAAGCATACGTTTCTCGTTTCTAAGAATTACCTCAGGAGCTTTAATCTCAACTAACCTTTTTAAACGGTTGTTACGAATAATAACCCTTCTGTAAAGATCATTTAAATCTGAAGTTGCGAAACGACCACCATCTAATGGCACCAATGGACGCAATTCTGGTGGAATCACCGGAATTACCTTCATAATCATCCATTCAGGTCTGTTGTCTCTATTTTCTTGAGATTCACGAAGCGCCTCAACAACTTGAAGTCTTTTTAAAGCCTCAGTTTTTCTTTGCTTGGAAGTCTCTGTATTTGCCTTATGACGTAACTGGTACGATAATTCTTTTAAGTCAATACGAGCTAAAAGATCTATAAGACATTCCGCACCCATTTTAGCGATAAACTTATTAGGGTCCGTGTCATCTAAATACTGGTTTTCAACAGGAATAGACTCTAAAATAGTCAAGTACTCCTCTTCAGTCAAGAAATCCATTTTATTGATTTCTTCACCTTCAGCGCCTTTAGCTATACCTGGTTGAATTACTACGTAACGTTCGTAGTAAATAATCATATCCAATTTCTTGGAAGGTAATCCCAAAAGGTAACCTATTTTATTTGGCAACGAACGGAAGTACCAGATATGAGCTACAGGAACCACCAAGTTGATGTGCCCTACTCTATCTCTACGTACTTTCTTCTCCGTAACCTCAACACCACAACGGTCACAAACAATACCGCGGTAACGAATTCTCTTATATTTACCACAAGCACATTCGTAATCCTTCACAGGACCGAAAATACGCTCGCAGAAAAGACCGTCTCGCTCTGGCTTGTGCGTTCTGTAGTTGATAGTTTCAGGCTTAAGAACCTCTCCTCTTGACTCCGCCAAAATTGCTTCTGGTGAGGACAATCCGATAGAAATCTTATCAAACCTTTTTATTGGATTATTATCTTTTATTCTAGCCATAATCTAATGGTGATACTAATTAAAATGTGTGTTCTTCAATCGCTGCAATCGATTCTATTCTTCCAAACGGATATCTAAGCCCAAACCTTTAAGTTCGTGCATCAATACATTGAAAGATTCCGGTAAACCGGGTTCTGGCATGGTTTCGCCCTTAACTATTGACTCATAGGTCTTAGCTCTACCAATAACATCATCCGACTTAACGGTCAATATTTCACGTAAAGTTGCCGAAGCACCGTATGCCTCAAGAGCCCAAACTTCCATCTCTCCAAAACGCTGACCACCAAATTGTGCTTTACCACCTAATGGTTGTTGTGTAATTAAAGAGTATGGTCCTATAGAACGTGCGTGCATTTTATCATCTACCATGTGACCAAGTTTTAGCATATAAATCACACCAACTGTTGCCGGTTGATCAAAACGCTTACCTGTTCCACCATCATGAAGATAAGTATGACCAAATCTTGGAATACCAGCTTCATCTGTATACTCATTTATTTGATCTAAAGTGGCACCATCAAAAATTGGCGTACCAAATTTCTTTCCTAGCTTTAAACCTGCCCAACCTAATACGGTTTCGTAAATCTGACCAATGTTCATACGAGAAGGTACACCCAATGGATTCAATACGATATCTACTGGAGTTCCATCTGCCAAGAAAGGCATATCTTCTTGACGAACAATACGAGATACAATACCTTTGTTACCGTGACGACCTGCCATTTTATCACCTACTTTAAGCTTACGCTTTTTGGCAACATAAACTTTAGCCAATTTCATAATTCCAGCTGGCAATTCATCACCAACAGAAATTGTAAACTTGTCTCTTCTCAAGTTTCCTTGAAGATCGTTCAATTTTATTTTATAGTTGTGAAGTAAATCGGCAACAGATATGTTTGTATCCTTATCCATTGTCCAACTACCACCTACCAAGTGAGCAAAATCATCTACGGAGTTTAACATTTTAAGTGTATACTTCTTACCTTTTGGTAATACTTCTTCACCTAAATCGTTTAATACACCTTGAGATGTCTTACCGTTAATTAAAGTAAAAAGTTTCTCTATCAAGACGTCTTTCAACTCTTGGAATTTCACTTCGTACTCTAACTCTAACTTGTTAAGTTCCTCTTTATCTTCAGAACGCTTACGCTTATCTTTTACCGAACGAGAAAACAATTTCTTCTCAATAACAACACCATGTAATGATGGAGATGCTTTTAAAGATGCATCTTTTACATCACCTGCTTTATCACCAAAGATCGCTCTAAGTAATTTTTCTTCAGGAGTTGGGTCAGACTCTCCTTTTGGAGTAATCTTACCAATTAAAATGTCACCAGGCTTAACCTCGGCACCGATACGAATCATACCGTTTTCATCCAAATCCTTAGTAGCTTCCTCAGAAACATTAGGAATATCGTGAGTTAATTCTTCCGCACCTAATTTAGTATCTCTAACCTCTAAAGAATACTCATCTACGTGAATTGAAGTAAATATATCTTCACGAACTACTTTTTCAGAAATTACGATCGCATCCTCAAAGTTGTATCCTTTCCAAGGCATAAAAGCCACAGTAAGGTTACGACCTAATGCCAACTCACCTTTTTCAGTTGCATATCCTTCACAAAGAACCTGACCTTTTTTAACTTTATCGCCTCTTCTTACAATCGGCTTTAAGTTAATACTAGTACCTTGGTTAGTTTTTCTAAACTTAACTAGGTTGTATGATTTTGAGTCTTCTTCAAAACTAATTAAACGCTCGGCATCAGTACGATCATACTTAATCGTAATCATTTTAGCATCTACATACTCTATAGTTCCGTCTCCTTCTGCATTTATCAATACTCTAGAATCAGAAGCAACCTGACGCTCAAGACCTGTACCAACAATTGGTGCTTGTGGCTTTAACAATGGCACCGCTTGGCGCATCATGTTAGACCCCATCAATGCACGGTTGGCATCATCATGTTCCAAGAATGGAATAAGTGATGCAGATATAGATGCAATTTGATTCGGAGCTACATCCGTGTAATTAATCTCAATAGGATTTACTACTGGAAAATCACCTTCTTCCCTAGCAATAACTTTATCAGTATCAATTGTACCATCTTCTTTCAATGGAATGTTAGCCTGCGCTATTTTCATTCCTTCTTCTTCCTCTGCACTTAAGTAAACGAATTCTTTCGTATTTACCTTAGCATTATCCACCTTACGATATGGAGTTTCCAAGAAGCCCATTGGGTTTACTTTAGAAAATACCGCTAATGAAGATATCAAACCAATGTTTGGGCCTTCAGGTGTTTCAATAGGACAAAGTCTACCGTAGTGTGTGTAGTGAACATCACGAACCTCAAAACCAGCACGCTCTCTAGAAAGACCACCTGGCCCAAGAGCTGATAATCTACGTTTGTGCGTAATCTCTGCTAATGGATTGGTTTGATCCATAAACTGAGATAACTGGTTAGTACCAAAGAAAGAATTAATAACAGAAGACAATGTCTTAGCATTAATCAAATCTATTGGGGTAAACACTTCGTTATCACGAACGTTCATACGCTCACGAATAGTTCTTGCCATACGCGCAAGACCTACACCGAACTGAGATGATAATTGCTCACCAACAGTACGAACACGACGGTTAGAAAGGTGATCAATATCATCAATCTCTGCTTTAGAGTTGATAAGTTCGATCAAATATTTTATAATAGTTATGATATCTTCTTTAGTCAAGACTTGCTTGTCCATTCCGATATCCAACTGTAATTTCTTGTTCATTCTGTAACGTCCAACTTCACCTAAGTTATAACGTTGATCAGAGAAGAATAATTTATCAATAATACCACGTGCAGTCTCCTCATCTGGCGGCTCAGCGTTACGTAATTGACGATAAATATGTTCAACAGCTTCTTTTTCAGAGTTTGTTGGATCCTTCTGTAATGTATTATGGATTATAGAGTAATCTGATTGTGCATTACTCTCTTTATGGAGAAGAATGGTTTTAACATCAGCATCTATAATCTCTGCAATATGTTCTTTTTCTAAAACAGTATCACGATCTATAACAATTTCGTTTCTTTCAATAGAAACAACCTCACCAGTATCTTCATCAACGAAATCTTCATGCCAAGTGTTCAAAACCCTAGCGGCTAATTTACGTCCCAATACTTTTTTAAGACCTGCGTTTGAAACCTTAACCTCTTCAGAAAGGTCAAAAATTTCAAGAATATCTTTATCTCTTTCAAAACCAATAGCTCTGAAAAGAGTAGTTACAGGCAACTTCTTTTTACGATCAATGTACGCATACATTACACCGTTTATATCTGTTGCAAATTCTATCCAAGAACCTTTAAAAGGTATAACTCTGGCAGAATATAATTTAGTTCCGTTCGCATGAAATGACTGACCGAAGAAAACACCTGGTGAACGGTGTAACTGAGAAACTACAACCCTTTCCGCTCCGTTGATAACAAATGTACCACTAGGTGTCATATAAGGAATAGTACCCAAATACACATCTTGCACGATAGTTTCGAAATCTTCGTGCTCAGGATCGGTACAGTATAATTTTAATCGTGCTTTTAACGGAACACTATAGGTAAGACCACGCTCAATACATTCTTGGATAGAATATCTTGGCGGATCTATGAAGTAATCTAAAAATTCAAGTACGAACTGGTTTCTGGTGTCCGTAATAGGGAAGTTTTCCATGAAGGTATTGTACAAGCCTTCATTGCCTCTTTCGTCAGATTTCGTTTCTAGCTGAAAAAAGTCTTGAAACGATTTTATCTGAATGTCCAAGAAATCCGGATAAGCCGGTGTGTTCTTAGCGGATGCAAAATTTATTCTCTCAGTCTGTTGTGTGAACATCTATGGACAGTATTTTGAACGTGAATACTAAATTCGGGTCGTATATCTCATCATATACGTGGGTCTTACTTGTATAAAAAGGCTTAGGTCTAGCTCCGCCGGAGCGAGGAAAGACCTAAACCAAATTGTTATGGTTGCTGATACTATTTAAGCTCAACTTCCGCTCCTGCTTCTTCCAAAGATTTTTTGATTCCTTCAGCTTCGTCTTTAGTAACACCTTCTTTTACAGCTTTAGGTGCGCTATCAACGATATCTTTAGCATCTTTCAATCCAAGACCAGTCAATTCTTTAACCAATTTAACTACAGCTAGTTTTGAACTACCTGCTGCTTTTAAGATTACATCAAATTCTGTTTGCTCGTCAGCAGCTTCAGCAGCGTCTCCACCACCAGCAGCAACAGCAACTGCAGCAGCTGCAGGCTCTATACCGTACTCATCTTTTAATATATTAGCTAACTCATTTACCTCTTTTACGGTTAAGTTAACCAATTGTTCTGCGAAATCTTTCAAATCTGCCATTTTACTATCGTTTAATAAATTTTTAAAATATACTTAGTTTACTAGTGCGTTCTTATCTTTCTGATAATGTCTTAAGGATACCTGCTAGTTTACCACCACCAGATTTAAGTCCAGAAATAACGTTTTTGGCTGGGGATTGTAACAATCCAATAACCTCACCGATCATTTCTTCTTTAGACTTAATGCTTACAAGTGCATCCAAATTCTCATCACCAATATATACCGCTTCTTCTACGAAGGCTCCTTTCAACAAAGGCTTATCAGACTTCTTTCTAAAAGCCTTAATAATTTTTGCTGGAACGTTACCTACTTCTGAGAACATCAACGAAGTATTGCCCTTAAGCACTCCGGGAAGTTCACCGAATTCTCTTTCGGAAGCTTCCATTGCTTTTGCAAGCAATGTATTTTTGACTACTGCTAGTTTCACATCTGCTTTAAAACAAGCTCTTCTCAAATCTGAGGTTTGCGTTGCATTCAAGCCCGATATGTCAGCTAAATAAATAGTTGCATTATCGCCTAACTGTGAAGTCAAATCCTGTATTACGTTTGCTTTTTCTTCTCTTGTCATACTGTAAATTTTGAACTACCCAGTTCGATTAAACTGTCTTTGGATCTAACTGAACACTTGGGCTCATGGTACTTGACATGAAAATACTTTTCATATAAACACCCTTAGCAGCAGCAGGTTTCATTTTCACTAAAGTATCTAACAACTCTCTAGCATTTTCTTCCAATTTATCCGCAGAGAAAGAAGCTTTCCCTACAGCAGCATGAACGATACCTGTTTTATCTACTTTAAAGTCGATTTTACCAGCCTTTACTTCTGCTATCGCCTTAGCGACATCCATAGTAACTGTTCCTGTCTTTGGATTAGGCATAAGACCTCTTGGCCCTAAAACTCGTCCTAAAGGACCTAGTTTACCCATTACGCTTGGCATAGTGATGATAACATCAACATCTGTCCAACCGCCTTTTATTTTTTCCAAATACTCATCCAATCCAACAAAGTCAGCACCGGCTTCTGTAGCCTCTGCTTCTTTATCTGGTGTTACCAAGGCCAAAACCTTAACATCTTTACCAGTACCATGAGGAAGTGTTACCACCCCACGGATCATTTGGTTTGCTTTTCTTGGATCTACACCCAAACGCACTGCCAAATCTACAGATGCATCAAATTTTGTATTGGTAATTTCTTTTACCAAAGCAGCACCTTCAGCTACAGAATAAAGTTTATCTTTATCTATCTTCGCGTGGGCGTCTTTTTGTTTCTTAGTTAATTTTGCCATTTCAAATTGCTTTTAAGATTTTAGAAAGGTCGCTTACCTGCAACTTTAAGACCCATAGACCTTGCTGTTCCAGCAATCATGCTCATTGCAGATTCTACTGTAAACGCATTAAGATCTACCATTTTGTCCTCGGCAATTGTTTTAACTTGATCCCAAGTAACATTACCAGATTTTACACGATTAGGCTCACCTGATCCTTTTTTAATCTTAGCCGCTTCCAATAGCTGAATTGCCGCCGGTGGTGTTTTTACAAGGAAGTCAAATGACTTATCCTTATACACGGTGATAACAACAGGTAATACTTTACCTTGTTTGTCCTGCGTACGAGCATTAAATTGCTTACAGAACTCCATTATGTTAACACCAGCAGCACCTAAGGCGGGTCCAACCGGTGGCGACGGATTCGCTGCACCTCCCCTAACTTGTAGTTTAACTACTTTACCTATTTCTTTTGCCATTGTTTAAAATTAAATTTCAGCTGTATTATTTTGGAAGCAACACAACTTTAAATATGTAACACTTAACTTATACTTTCTCTACTTGCATATAACTAAGCTCTAATGGTGTCTTTCTTCCGAAAATCTTAACCATTACCTCTAGTTTACGCTTCTCTTCGTTGATTTTCTCAACGGTACCATTAAACCCATTAAACGGACCATCAATAACTTTTACCGTTTCACCATGAGTGAAAGGTATAGCTACCGCATCTGTATTAACAGCTAATTCATCTACCTTACCTAGCATTCTGTTCACTTCAGCTTTTCTCAACGGAACAGGATCACCTCCTTTTGTCTCACCCAAAAAACCAATTACGTTCGTTATTGAACGTACAATATGAATCATCTCACCACCAAGATTAGCTTTGATCATTATATAACCGGGAAAATAAACTCTTTCTTTATTAACCTTTTTTCCGTTACGAATCTGAATAACCTTTTCCGTTGGAACAAGGATATCTTCCAAATAGTCAGAAAAACCATGGCGCTCTACTTCACTCTCAATATAGCCTTTGATTTTATTCTCTTGCCCACTGACAGCTCTTACTACATACCATTTCTTTTCCAATACTTCTGACATAGCAACTGACTAGTTTAAGATGTTATCGAAATACAATCGAACCAATTTGCTGAATGCACTATCCACACCCCAAGTCGCCAAAGCGAACAAAATAGAAAATACCGCAACCACTACCATAAGGTTAGATGATTCGGCTCTTGGAGGCAAAGTAACATTGTTACGAAGCTCTTCTATAGATTCTTTTATATACGTTAACATAATGATTCTTACTTAAATTCGCACGGGAGGAGAGACTCGAACTCCCGACACCTGGTTTTGGAGACCAGTGCTCTACCAACTGAGCTACACCCGTTTATAATTGCATTTAAAGGTGCCCTACTAAAGCAGAACACCCTTAATTACATTATTCCTATATAATAAATTAATCTATAATCTTAGTAACCTGACCGGCACCTACAGTTCTACCACCTTCACGGATAGCGAAACGTAAACCTAAGCTTAAAGCAATTGGTTGAATCAACTCAACTGTAATAGTAAGGTTATCACCAGGCATTACCATCTCAACTCCTGCAGGAAGTGCGATGTTACCAGTTACATCAGTAGTTCTTACATAGAACTGTGGACGATAGTTATTATGGAATGGTGTATGACGACCACCTTCTTCTTTTTTCAATACGTAAACTTCAGCTTCAAATTTAGCATGAGGCTTAACAGAACCTGGCTTACAAATAACCATACCTCTACTAATCTGAGATTTTTCAATACCTCTCAACAAGATACCTACGTTATCACCAGCTTCACCTCTATCCAAAATCTTACGGAACATCTCAACACCAGTAACAGTAGAAGTTAATTTCTCAGCTCCCATACCGATAATCTCAACAGGGTCACCTGTATTAGCAACACCAGTCTCAATACGACCAGTTGCAACAGTACCACGTCCAGTAATTGTAAATACATCTTCAACAGGCATCAAGAAATCTTTTTCAACATCTCTCTTTGGAAGTTCGATCCAGTTATCAACAGCCTCCATCAATTCCATTACCGTGTCAACCCATTTTTGCTCACCGTTCAATGCACCTAATGCAGAACCAGCAATTACAGGACCATTATCACCATCATACTCGTAGAAAGAAAGTAATTCTCTTACTTCCATTTCAACTAGCTCGATCAATTCCTCATCATCAACCATATCCACTTTGTTCATGAATACAACTATTCTAGGAATACCTACCTGACGTCCTAAAAGGATGTGCTCACGAGTTTGTGGCATTGGACCATCTGTAGCTGCAACAACTAAAATAGCACCATCCATCTGAGCAGCACCAGTAACCATGTTCTTTACATAATCCGCGTGACCAGGACAGTCAACGTGAGCGTAATGACGGTTAGCTGTAGAATACTCTACGTGTGAAGTGTTAATAGTAATACCTCTTTCTTTTTCTTCAGGAGCGTTATCGATAGACTCGAAACTTCTCAATTCAGAAAGACCTGCATTTGCCAAAACTGTAGTAATAGCAGCAGTTAATGTAGTTTTACCGTGATCCACGTGTCCAATAGTACCTATATTTAAGTGCGGTTTGGAACGATCAAAAGTTTCCTTTGCCATTTTTAATGAATTTTAATCTTAGTTATATATTAGTGTACAAATAATGCCTTTGTTGAGCCAACGACGGGAATTGAACCCGTGACCTCTTCCTTACCAAGGAAACGCTCTACCCCTGAGCTACGTCGGCTTATTAGGTTCAAGGTTCAAGACTAATGTCTGTAGATTTAAGACTACAAAACATTACCTTGGTTTATTAGAGCGGGAGACCGGGTTCGAACCGGCGACATTCAGCTTGGAAGGCTGACGCTCTACCAACTGAGCTACTCCCGCAAATTTTAATAATCCAATATTTCAAAACCCAAAAAACCGGGCTGTTTAAAAAAAGTGGGGAGAGCAGGATTCGAACCTGCGAAGACGTAGTCAGCAGATTTACAGTCTGCCCTCGTTGGCCGCTTGAGTATCTCCCCAAACCAATTTTTTAAAAGAACTTAAGAGCCGATGGAGGGACTCGAACCCACGACCTGCTGATTACAAATCAGCTGCTCTAGCCAGCTGAGCTACATCGGCCTTTCTACGCTGTTTCCGGCATAAAAAAGTCCGCTATTTCTAACGGACTGCAAATGTATACGTTTTTTTGTATATTCAAAACAAAAAATGAAAAAAAAATCATCAAGCTTGAACACGAGATTTTTCTTTGTGCTTTATTAGCTTTCTTTCCAAGGAGTTACATGCAGAATCTACTGCCTCCTCAAATTTCTTACATTGTTTTTTTATCATGAATTTATCACCCGGAATATTCAATTTGATTTCTACTATCTTATTTTCCTTTGAACTGGTGTTTTCCACCTTCAAATAAACATCTGCGCTAATTACCTTATCGTAGAAGGTTTCAAGCTTATCAAGTCTGGTCTGTAAAAAATCGATAAGTGTCTGATCCGCGTTGAAATTAACTGATTGCGCATTTACTTTCATAGGTTGTAGTTTTTAAATTAAACAATATAAAATCACCCAATTACTCCTTACTCCTAGGATGAGCCTTGGCGTGTACCTTTTTTAGCTCGGCAATACTATTATGAGTATATACCTGTGTAGATGCCAAACTTGCATGACCCAACAACTCTTTTACAGAATTCATGTCTGCTCCTTTATTCAACAGATGGGTCGCAAAAGTATGTCTAAGGATATGAGGACTCTTCTTTACCTTAGACGACACCTTACTAAAATACTTATTTATTAGCCGATAAACAAGATTTTCATATAATTTATTGCCCGACTTCAACAAAAAAACATACGCTTCATCGGCAATTAGTTCAAGCGCCTCCCTTTCTCTTAAATAATCATCTAAAAGTTCTACAGTAGAAGGCAATAATGGCAGAATACGCTCTTTGTTTCTTTTTCCCAAAACCTTTAAATGTTGTTGCGAAAAATCTACGTTCACCATCTTCAAACTAATTAGTTCCGCCCTACGCATACCAGTTGTATAGAACAACTCAATAATAAGGCGATCTCTAACTCCCTCAAAATCATCTGCAAAATCTATTTGAGAAAGCACTTTTTGCATTTCAATTTCCGAAAAAGGAACTTCAATTTTCTTTGCTGTCTTAAGAGCCTTATGCTTAGCTAATGGGTTTATATCTATCGCCCCTATATTTTGAAGAAATCTATAGTAAGCTTTTAGAGATGCCATTTTTCTGTTTATAGATCGATTAGAAACACCGGCATCTACCAAACTAACAATCCAACTTCTCACAATACCGTACGCTACAGCATCAATATTTTTATAATCGTAATTATTATCACAAAAATCACTAAACGCCTCTAAATCTCTTTTATATGCCGTTACCGTATGAACGGAATAGTTCTTCTCTAAAGCCAAATATGATATAAAGGGTTCCAAGGACATACTACGAAGTTAACAAAGTTGATAACATACTGCAGATTTAACAACGCCAAGAGGAAATAGACATTGCAATTACACGGAGAAAAATATATAAACAAAAAAAAATCCCATCATATGATGGGATTTTTCTATTTGTACACTAAACAAGATTTATTAAATTTCTTCTTTATCTCTTAAACCTTGAATGTATTCTGCTTTCTGTATCTGCGCTCTGCGCTGAACTGAAGGTTTTGTGAATTGTTGACGCTTACGCAATCTGCGCATCGTACCCGTTTTATCAAATTTACGCTTGAAACGCTTCAAAGCGCGATCGATGTTTTCTCCTTCTTTTATTGGTATAATTAACATTGGCTACAACCTCCTTTCTATATGATTAAGGCGGCAAATATATAAACTAATTTACAATTGAGCACTACTTATTTTTAAATATACCAGAAAACGCCATATCAAAAAAATACTAATAACTCCTCAGCCTTTATATTCACTACTCTTTTGGCACTCTATATTCTTTTTTATCAATAACGATTTTTGCAATTATCTCTTTAAGTATTTCAGAGGTCCCCCCTCCTATTGGCCCTAAACGACTATCTCTAAACATACGTGCCATAGGATAATCCTCTATATAACCGTAACCCCCTAAAAACTGCAAACAGTCATAAGCAACCTTATCGGCCATTTCTGTAGACTTTAACTTAGAAATGGTAGCTTCACGAACAACATACTCACCTTTGCCCATTTTATAAACCACTCCATAATTGTATTGCTTGCACAAATCCATATCTGCATGCAGATCTACAAACTTATGTCTTAACGCCTGATACTGATTAATAGACTTACCAAACGTTTCCCGCTCGGACATATATTGCTGCGCATAGTCTAAAGCCCACTCTGCTCTAGCATGGGCATTTACCCCCATAACCAAACGTTCTAAAGCAAAAGCTTCCATTATAAAAGTGAAACCTTTTCCTTCTTCTCCCATCAAACTACTTGCTGGAATTTTTACATTATCAAAAGCGAGTTCTGCCGTATCTGATGCACGCCAACCTAATTTATTTAACTTATTAGCAGAGACACCTTCCTTATCTAAATCAACAATAAAAATACTTATTCCCTTATTACCGGCAGATGGATCAGTCTTTGCTGCAAGAATACAGTAGTCACCATACACCCCATTAGTAATGAAAGTCTTTGAGCCATTTATTATATAACTATCCCCTTCTCTTACTGCAGTCGTTCGCATACCGGCAACATCACTGCCACCAAAAGGCTCAGTAACACCAAGACAACCTATTTTCTCCCCGTTTACACTAGGAATCAAATACGCTTTTTTCTGCGCGTCATTTGCATTTTTATTCAAATGGGTCATAGCCAAATAAGCATGTGCCCACATGGCAGCAGCAAAACCACCTGAATTTACTTTCTGGAGCTCTTCCAAAAATATAACCGTATAGAAAAGATCTAGTCCAAGTCCATCATAAGTTTCAGGGGTTGCAAGACCAAAATAACCCATTTCACCAAACTTTTTCCATATAAAGGGTTCTATGGTTCCCGAAGCTTCCCATTTATCTATATGAGGTACAACTTCTTTCTTTAAAAAATCTCGGAGACTCTCTCTAAATAATTGATGTTCTTCCGTAAAATACATGCTTTGCATTCCAATTAAATTTATAGGGTCAAATATAACTTAATTCTATCAATCTTCTCAAATGGAAAATTCTCTATTTTTGACAATTCATCAAAAGAAAGTATGGTTCCATTGTCACTTCTGTAATTTACTATACCCTCAGAGACGTCTTTTTGAAGATATACTAATTTCGATAGATTTTTTGCTGATGCTGTATTTATATTAATTTTCTCGATAACTGGCTTTTTAAGCACTTGAAACCGCTTCAAAGTTCGCTCTACAACCCCACACTCTAATCCATACACATCATACAATTGTTCATTTATTAAAAACCCTCCTAACCTATCCCTAAATTTTACGATTCTAGCAGAAAGCTTTTCCCCAATTCCATTAATTTCCCGAAGTTCTTCAATTGTTGCGGAATTTAAATCGGAAACTGTAAATTTTGATTCAGCCTTTCTACTGCCTTTATCTTGTTCTTTAGATGATGTTTTATAAGATGAAGTTGATTTTGATTTCCTCTGCGTCCATTCAGGAAATTTAAAATAGGGAGAAATTACCTGTAGTAAAGAATCTGAAACTTGGGTTACTTTTTGAAAGTCTTCTACGGAATTTGCAAATTTCCCATCCTTTCGAAAACTATGTAATCTATCTATTTCTTCTATGGACATTCCCAGAGTATAACCCTTATAGTCTGTTATGTAATTAGGGTTAAAAGGATAAAGCTTAATGGAGTCTTTTAATTGCACCCTGGCCTTTAGACTATCTATCTGTGTTTGCAGGTCGTCATTCTCAATAAATGAATTATCTACCTCAGTAGCTCCCGATGAACGAAGAACGAAATAAGCTACTTGAAGTAGTACTATTATCAACAGCAAATAAAAAACCCCACTTCGTTCTTGTTTATTGAACCTGAAGTGGGATTTAAAATTTTTCATCCGCTAAATAAGATATATTAATTATTCCTTAGCGGTTATCTGTTTTTTAAAAAGTTCGTTTTTCTTAAGTTTCTTCCAATAGGTACTTAAGTCACCTTTAACCTCACCAGACATTATATAAAGTCCGATAATATTTGGAAACGACATTGCCAGAATCATCATATCCGAGAAATCCAATACAGCTCCTAAACTAACAGAAGCACCGATAACTACAAATACTAAGAAAAGCATTTTATAAACCATCTCTGATTTTTTACTTTTTCCAAAAAGGTATGTCCACGCACGCATACCATAATAAGACCATGATATCATTGTAGAAAAAGCAAAAAGGAATACTGCTAAAGCCAATACATATGGGAACCATGAAATCTGGCTTCCGAATGCATCTGAGGTCAACTGCGCTCCCGCCATACCTTCTACCTCGTGCATACCTGTAAAAATAAGAACAAGCGCCGTAAGCGTACAAACTACCACCGTATCTAGAAATGGCTCAAGAAGAGCTACAAAACCTTCTGATGGAGGATGATTGGTTTTTGCGGTACTATGCGCAATGGCCGCAGAACCAACGCCCGCCTCATTAGAGAAGGCCGCCCTCTGAAAACCGATTACCAGAACACCTATAACCCCACCTTTTAAAGCAGATGGACTAAAAGCTCCTTCCCATATTGCCGTAAATGCAGGCCCTATGTTTTCTATATTCATTATAATTACCGCTAAGGCCGCTATAATATAAACCGAAGCCATTAAAGGAACAATCTTACCCGTAACATTAGCTATACTATTGATTCCTCCAATAATTACAACACCTACAAGAATTGCCGTAACCACACCAAACCAAAATCCTTGACCAACCAATGCTGGAAATTGCCCTGCTAATTGCTCAAAAGATTGATTCGCTTGAAACATGTTTCCTCCACCAAAGGAAGCTCCAATAGCCAAGACAGCAAAGAAACCTGCCAGGATTTTACCAAAACCTTTCATGCCACGTTTCTCTAACCCGTATCTTAAGTAATTCATTGGACCTCCAAAAACCCTTCCGTCAGGTAATATATCTCTATATTTTACTCCCAAAGTACATTCAACAAACTTGGAAGACATTCCCAATAAACCACATACGATCATCCAAAATGTAGCTCCTGCACCACCTAAAGAAACCGCAACAGCAACACCCGCTATATTACCAAGCCCTACCGTACCCGATACTGCTGTTGCCAACGCTTGAAAGTGTGTAACCTGACCTGGCGCATCAGGATCATCATACTTTCCTCTTGCCAAATCAATAGAGTGCCCAAAACCTCTAATATTTATAAAGCCCATTCTAATCGTAAAGAAAGTAGCTCCTAGTACCAACCAAATTACAATAAAGGGGATAGGCTTAGTAATAGGGTCTCCATTTGGGTGCACCATTACTAAAGGCTCATCATACTTAATTTCTGCCAAGTAATGTGCCCCTGACTCAATAACATGTTTTGCATTTTCAGAATTGTAAATAACTTTACCCTCACCTACCAAATATTTCAATTCTCCTGTAACGGTAGCTGTGACGGTCAAATCCTCCTCGTCATTACTTGAAATTATAGCAATATTATCTCCTTTTTTAACCTTAGCTCCCTCAGGCTTTAACCATTTTTTGAGAACGAATCTATTTTCCGTTTCGTTGGTCCAACCCGGAGTACCTACCAACTTAACATCTGCATAAACCACAGGATCATAAATACCTATAGCAGCAAAAGGGTCCCAAAAAAGTATAGCCCCTAATGCGCTTACCGCAGGGGTCATTGTACCATTAAAAATTTCGGCTATTACTGTGGGCTCTATTTCAAATACTTTAGTTTCTGAATTACCTGCAGCATCGGTAACCAATACATCATAAGGCACGCCTTCAACAAGTCCGCTGGCTCTTTTAGAAGACAAAGCGGTTGATTGATTATTCCATTTATAAACATATGGAGGGGTTCCTCCTGTTACATTTAACTCAATTACACCATCGTTTATTTGTGCTGAAGGGTTGTAAACCTTGCCTTTTACAACAAGTTCTTGAGAAAAGGCCACTACACCAAGTAGTAGGAAAAACAATAAGGTAAATTTCTTCATATGTATTTTTGTCGGTTTAGTGCTCGTCAATGGTTTTAACACAATTGCGGCAATATCATAAAAAATAGTAACACAATCAAATAATAATGTTCAATTAACGTAGATGGGACTAACCAATCTTAAACATTTCATTTAATTTTCGTATTTGCTCCGGTCTACCCAAAACAATTACTTTACTCCTTGGCTGCAATTGTAAGTCTGCCTCAGGGTTAATTATATAATTACCATCTGGCTCTATATAACCAATTATGGTACAGCCTGTTCGCCTTCTAAGATCCAAATCTCGCAAAGAATTACACTCCACTTGTTCTTTGAAATCTTCAATAGCAACCTCTTCTAAATTAGTCGTATGTTCGCCCTCTACGCCCAGCTTATCCATAAAAGTAATTAAATCCGGCATCACAATTAATGAAGCCATGTGGTCTCCACCAATTTTATCCGGCATAATAACCTTATCGGCACCGGCCAATAGCAATTTTTTTTGTGAAGTAAGCAAAGACGCCCTTGTAACTATAAAAAGAGCTTTATTTAATTGTCGTGCAGATAGCACTACAAAAAGATTGGTAGCATCATCGGGAAGTGCTGTTATGAGATACCGAGCGCGATCAATACCTGCAGCTAGTAAAACTTCATCTTCGTTAGCGTCCCCTTCTACAAATAAGACGTCTTCATCATATTTTTCAATAACTTCTTTATCCCTTTCGATAATTACGAATGACTTATTATAGGCTGTTAATCGCTTAACGGCCTGCATTCCATTTCTACCAAAACCACATACAATAACATGATCAGAAAGGCTTTCTATCTTATTTTTCACTTTTTTATTTTTTAATTCCTCTAGTGAATTTCTACTCAAAATATATTCGGTAATGACCGAGATAGCAAATGCAAAAATGAAGATACTAAGTATAATCAGTACTACGGTGAATAATTTTTCTTGGGTATCCATTGGCCCAACTTCGGAAAAACCTACTGTGGTAACCGTAATAATGGTCATATAAAGCGCATCTATCCAAGAAAGCTCCGATAGAAAGCGGTAACCAAGAACACCAATTATTAGCACGCTTGACATTAACGTCAGCGCTATATTCATTCTAGACTGAAAGAATTGTGTAATCTTCATAAATCAAAAACGGAAGTACGTTTTGTATACATTAGATCTTTTATTCCTAGCCAAAACGCCAAAAACAAATAAAGTGCAAAACCAAAACCAAGGGTTACAAAAGTTAGATAGATAAACGAAGTACGGACTACTCTAGCCCTAATACCTAATCTTTCCGCAATTCTACGGCATACCTCAAAACCACGTTTCTGAAAATAATAAAGTAGTTTATAGAAAATATTCATATTAAATCTGGGTATTGACAGGACGTGCTCTTAAAAGCATATTTATCATAATCAAGAAATCAAATTTAACCATTTCAACGCAATAAACTAGTTCCTACCGCACATTGCAAACATTTGTTTTGCGTACAGTACTCATTATATAATTGCAATAAAGCCTGACTCTCTTGTGCATTGGCAATAATAAGACCGTGTGTATTAAAATTACGCACGACCGTATTCTCTTCTTTTTTGATTTTTGAGATGATATTGATTATACTCTCATTAACATCCCTACCTTGGTATTTGGCGTAACAAAATTGCAGCGGCAGTATAGCATTTACAATCAAAAGATCAATAAACTTTGGGGTGAGTTTTTTTAGGTTCTTTTTTGACTCCTTACCAAATGTATAATGATTGTTCCAGTAACCACTGGCAGAAACTTCAAACAACGTATGCATTTCCTCTAAGCTTGTTGCCGTAACTACTTTTTGAAACAATGATGAATGTGTAGCGTATAAATTAGCCAATTGCGATAGGCGGATAGTTGGAAAATTGGGCGGTCTTAGCTTAAAGAATTGTGGCTTCAGAACACTTTCATCTTTCAAATTATATTTTTTCTTCTGGTAAGCATACTCTTTCTTAAGCTGAATATAATATTCATCTAAAACCTCCTCACCTTCTAATAGATGAGTCATCCCAAAGAGTAAACTCTCCATCTGAAAGAGATTCTCTTGCTGCTTTCTAAAAACAGAAAATTCAAGAGCAGAGCCCAAACTTAAAAAGGAAGCTCCGTTTATCTTAAGTCCAAAAGTCTTTAAAAGCAATGTGAACAAAACTTGCTCCCAGTCATTATTAGATTTTTCCAAAAGCGTAAATACAAATTCGGCTTTGGTTTCTAGTCTTTCAAAATAAAGTCGCTCTAACCAATTTTTAACCAAGAAATCGTCAACATCTTTAATGTCTTTTTCGCAGTTAATAAAACGTGTTTCATTTTTATCAAAAAGCTTTTGGTACGATTGCAAAAGCTGCAATGGAATATACTTACGGAGTTCTAAAGTGGGTATACTACTGTTATCTTTTCTAAAAACCTCGGCATCGTCCTCCCACACTACATGTAGTATTACATTGTTATAGTTTTCATCTTCCTCATGATGATGCGCGTACCAGTCAGAAGATTTTAAATGCATCTCTACATTACCTGCCCAAACCTGATTATCAATATTTATTTTAGCATTGAAAAAATCAGGACCTGCCAATAGGTTGTGGGTACCAAAATCCAAAAGAGACAAACTTTCTCCTTGGGTCGTCACCAAGTCGGTAAGTTGTATTTTTTTATACTTCCAAATAAAATGAAGAAGGTCTTCACGCATGGCAAATAGTTTATCTTTCCTCTGCACAATGTAAAGACAATAATTGTAAAAACTAAATTACAAGAAACAACAAGTCCCCAAAAACACCTTTAAAAGGCATTTATTGAGGACTCTATTTCTTTAAGGTTTAGAAAGCAAATTTAATTACTCCCCTTCTATTGCTCCATCCCAATTCATGAAACCGCCTTCCAAATTATAGGCATTCTCAATACCTACGCTATTCATAATTGCACAGGCCTGACCGCTACGGTTACCACTACGGCAATACACATAATAATTCTTACTCTTATCAAGCTTTTCTATCTCGTTCAAGAAATCTTGTCCAAGATAAAAATCTATATTAGTAGAATTAGGAATATAACCTTCTTCTATTTCTTGTGGAGTTCTAACATCTAGGATAAGTGCATTGTCATCTTTTGCCAATTGCTCTTCCCACTCTTCTTGTGATAAATTCATAACGTTATTTTTTATCGCTACCGCGGATATCAATTAAAATTCAAAATTACGGATTTTGACGCAAAGGCTTTTCCTAAATATTTAACAAAAAATTACCGCTTCAATATTTCTTCACATCAAACAATCAACTTACATTTGTATATACAATAGTTGTATTGACATGAATGTTGAAGATATTTTAAAGACCGAAAAAGAAATTCCTCTAAAAAGCCGAACGCTGATTCACTTTTTATTGGTTAATAATACAATTACGGAAGCGCTAAGTGCTGCTTTAAAACCTTATGGCGTTTCATTACAACAGTTTAATGTACTACGTATATTAAGAGGTCAAAATAAAAAGCCTGCAAGCTTGGCCACACTTAATGAACGTATGGTTACTAAAATGAGCAATACCACGCGCTTGGTAGATAAACTATTGTTAAAAGGATATGTAGAAAGAAAGGTTTGCCCTTCGAACCGACGAAAGGTTGAAATACGTATAACTAAAGAGGGACTTCTAGCTTTGAAGAGAATGGATGCCTCAATGTCAGAAGCTGAAGATAATGTGCTTCAAAATCTATCTGATAAAGAAATGGAACAACTGAACATATTGTTCAACAAATTTGAATAGAAACACTAATTATTAATTAAATTTTACAATCAATTATGAAAAAAGGAGTATTTAGTTTAGCCCTAGCCTTGGTATTTGGAGTTGCAACTGCAACAGAGCCTGTGGCAGAAGATAAAAAAGAAGTAAAAACAGAGACAAGTACAATTACTTGGAAAGCATATAAAGTAACTGGTTCACATACTGGTACCGTAAACTTAAAATCGGGTACTTTGGCTTTTGATGGAGACAAACTTACCGGTGGTGAATTTGTAGTAGACATGACTACTCTTGTAGCTACTGACCTTGAAGGTGAGTCTAAAGGAAAACTAGAAGGCCATTTAAAATCTGAAGATTTCTTTTCAACCGAGAAGAACACAGAAGCTACATTGGTTTTCACTAGTGTTGAAGCTAAAGGTAAAAATGCTTACGAAGTTACTGGTGACCTAACTATTAAAGGTATTACTAAACCTGTAACGTTTGATGTATCTGTTTATGGTAGCAAAGCAACTGCTTCTGTAAAAGTAGATAGAACTGCCTATGACATTAAATATGGTTCTGGGAATTTCTTTGAAAACTTAGGTGACAAGACCATTTATGATGAGTTTGATCTTGTGGTAGATTTAGAATTCTAAATCACTTTAAGAACTAAAACCAAAGCCCTGCATTTAACACGATTGCAGGGTTTTGTTTTTTTCAAACAATCGGTTTGTGGTTTTAAAAATGATTTCTATATTTGAACCAATGAACAGAAATAACGCAAATACTTGGTGGTGGAACAACTCTCGACAGATATCGTGAGCTAAGCATCATTGTAGTAAAACTATATAAAGGCTTGTCTTCACGACAAGCCTTTTGCATTTGAATACTATCAACATGAAGTACAAATTAAAATCTTATCACAAAAAAATTCTAGCAGATACTATTACTCCGGTAAGCGTCTATCTAAAAATTAGAGATCGTTTCCCGAACAGTATTTTGTTAGAAAGTAGCGACTACCATGCGGCGGACAATAGTTTTTCGTATATCTGTTGCAACCCTATTGCCTCTATAAAAATAGAGAACGAAACAATCGTTGAAAACTTTCCTGATCAGACTTCCAATGAAACGGAAATCAATTCAGATACAGATGTTGTAAAAGTCCTTCATGATTTTAGCAAAAAATTTGAAGCCGAGGAGAGCGATTTTAAATTCATAAACAACGGTATTTTTGGCTACATGGCCTACGACGCAGTCCGTTACTATGAAGATGTCAAAATCAGCAAAAAAGACAATTCTGTTTCCATTCCTGACATTTATTACGCGGTTTACCAGAATATAATTGCCATAGACCACCAAAAAAATGAAGCTTATATTTTTGCACATTGCTTCAACACAGAAGAAAACACCACGGAAATTGCGCATATTTTAGATGTACGCACTTTTGCTTCCTATAAATTTTCTTTAGACGGTGAAGCTACTTCTAACTTAGAAGATGAAGAATATAGAGAACATGTACGATTAGCTAAAAAACACTGCCAACGCGGCGATGTTTTTCAATTGGTACTATCTCGCCGTTTTTCTCAAGGTTTTAAAGGAGATGAATTTAATGTATACCGAGCGCTACGTTCTGTAAATCCATCACCTTATTTATTTTACTTTGATTATGGCGATTTTAAAATTTTTGGAAGCTCTCCTGAAGCACAGCTTATTGTAAAAGATGGTAATGCAGAAATTCATCCTATTGCCGGAACTTTTAAACGTACCGGAAATGATGAACAAGATGCCATCTTAGCCAAAGAACTTACGGAAGACGATAAAGAGAATAGCGAGCATGTTATGTTAGTTGACTTAGCTCGTAACGACTTAAGCCGAAACGGTAGTATGGTGGAGGTCACCAACTACAGGGAGGTGCAGTTCTTCTCTCATGTTATTCATTTGGTATCAAAAGTAATGGGCAAAAAGAAAAAGGATATTCCTACCATGAAAGTGGTGGCAGATACTTTTCCTGCAGGTACTTTGAGCGGCGCACCAAAACACATGGCCATGCAGCTTATTGAAAAGTATGAAAAGACCAGTCGTGGCTACTACGGTGGCGCCATTGGCTTTATGGATTTTGACGGTAATTTTAACCATGCCATTATGATACGTACTTTTTTAAGTAAAAATCACCAACTACATTACCAAGCAGGTGCAGGTATTGTTGCCGCATCTGACCCAGAAGACGAACTTCAAGAAACATATAATAAATTGGGCGCACTTACCAAAGCTTTGAAAATTGCTGAAACCATATAACCATGAAGAAGATTTTAGTAATAGACAACTACGATAGCTTTACTTATAATTTGGTTCATTATTTAGAGGACTTAGATTGTGAGGTTATTGTAAAACGTAACGACCAATTAACCTTGGAAGAGGTTGATGCTTTTGATAAGATTGTTCTTTCGCCAGGCCCTGGCATCCCAGATGAAGCAGGACTTCTAAAAGAAATCATTGCAAAATACGCTCCTACAAAAAGTATTTTTGGCGTTTGTTTAGGACAACAGGCCATTTGTGAAGTTTTTGGTGGTTCGCTTATCAATCTAGAAGAAGTTTATCACGGTATTGCTACCGAAATAACAATAACTAAAGACGACCCTAATTTTGAAGGTTTACCTAAAAAATTACTTGTTGGCCGCTATCATTCATGGGTCGTAGACCCAAATCTACCGGAAAGCTTAGAAGCCACCTCAGTAGATGAAAACGGTCAAATTATGTCGCTTCGTCATAAAATATATGATGTTTCTGCAGTGCAATTTCATCCGGAATCGGTTTTGACTCCTGAAGGCAAAAAAATTCTTGCCAACTGGGTAAAAAACTAAATTAAGAAATCGCACAAAATACACTAAGTAGTATCCCATAGTAGTAAGAACAGTATCATGAAAGAAACATTAAATAAGCTCATCAACCACGATATTCTTCCAAAAGGAGAAGCAAAACAAGTGTTGGTGAACATTGCAAAAGGAGATTATAATACAAGTCAGATTGCCGCATTTCTAACGGTTTATATGATGCGTAGCATTACTATAGATGAATTAGAAGGTTTTCGTGACGCGCTTTTAGAATTATGTTTGGCCGTTGACCTTTCTGAATACGACCCTATTGACCTTTGTGGAACTGGTGGTGACGGAAAAGACACGTTCAACATCTCTACCTTAGCCTCATTTGTAACGGCTGGTGCCGGTGTAAATGTTACCAAACATGGTAATTACGGAGTTTCTTCTAAATGTGGAAGTAGTAATGTGATGGAATTTCTAGGGATTAAGTTCAGTAATGAAGCCGACTTTCTTAGAAAATCTATTGATCAAGCTGGTATTTGTGTTTTACACGCTCCATTGTTTCACCCAGCTATGAAAAATGTAGGTCCAATTAGAAAAGAACTGGCCGTGAAAACATTTTTCAACATGTTGGGGCCAATGGTAAACCCTGCTTTTCCAAAAAACCAAATAGTAGGTGTTTTCAATCTTGAACTTGCCAGAATGTACGGTTACCTTTATCAAAATACAGATAAGAAATTTACCGTGCTTCATGCATTGGATGGATATGATGAAATATCATTAACAGGAAATACAAAAACTATTTCTAACCATTCAGAAAGTATGCTGAAACCAGAAGATTTTGGCGTGCAGAAAATAAAACAGTCACAAATTGTTGGAGGTGATTCCATTGAAGACTCGGCACAGATATTCTTGAACGTACTGCAAGGCCGCGGTACGGAGGCTCAAAACAACGTAGTTTGTGCTAATGCAGGTATTGCTATTGCAACCGTTCAAAACCTAAGTCCAATAGAAGGTTTTGAAAAGGCCAAAGAATCTTTGTTGGCCGGAAAAGGTTTAAATGCTTTGAGAAAATTACAAGAATTGAGTAAAAACTAAAAGTACTTTCAAAGAAGGAAACATGAACATTCTAGATAAAATAGTAGGGGACAAACGCAAAGAAGTAGACTTAAAAAAGTCTCTTATTCCGGTTTCACAATTAGAAAACTCGGTCTTGTTCTCACGTCAAACGGTTTCTTTGAGCAATGCGCTTCGCAATAGTAGTTCTGGCATCATTGCGGAACACAAGCGTCGCTCACCATCAAAATCAGAAATTAACCAAGGTCTGAATGTTCAAGATGTAGCCTCAGGATATGAAAATGCAGGAGTTTGTGGTATGTCCGTTTTAACTGACGGTAAATATTTTGGTGGTTCTTTAGACGATTTCCTATTGGCTCGTGCAGCAGTGCAAATGCCTTTATTACGAAAAGAATTTATTATAGATGAATATCAGCTTCTTGAGGCAAAAGCCCATGGTGCAGATGTTATTCTTTTAATAGCGGCCATTTTATCCAAAGAACAAATTAAAACGTTTTCAGAATTGGCAAAAAGTCTTGGCTTAGATGTATTATTAGAAGTGCACAATGAGGCCGAACTATATAAAAGTATTATGCCTAGCCTAGATATGTTGGGTGTAAACAATAGAAATCTAAAAACTTTTGAAGTTAGCTTAGAGACGAGCAAATCGCTTTCTCAACTAATTCCAGATGAGTTTGTAAAGGTTTCAGAAAGCGGTATCAGCTCAATAGAGGCTATTAAAGATTTGAAGCCTTATGGTTACCAAGGTTTCTTAATTGGTGAAAATTTTATGAAGACCGATAATCCCGGTGAAAACGCCAAGAAATTTATAAATCAATTGTCGTAATTGCGACCCAATAGCGATGACTAAAATGGACTATCAATACACGACTAAAAAAGAAGGGCCTTCTACCATAGAAAATGCTCCGATTAAATTGAAGGTCTGTGGCATGAAAAAAAATACGGCAGAAATTGCCGGCCTAAAACCTGATTACCTGGGATTTATTTTTTGGGACAAATCAAAAAGGCACTTTTCGGGTCCAATGAAACCGATTCCACATACCATCAAGAAAGTTGGTGTGTTTGTGAATGCCAGTATTGAAACCGTCATTGCTCGTATTCAAGATTATGAGCTTTTACTAGTACAACTGCATGGCTCCGAAAGCCCTGAATATTGTACTGAGCTTAAGCAAAAAGCAAAGCAAGTAAAAATCATTAAAGTATTCTCCATCAAAAATGATTTTAATTTTGATGTTTTGAAACCTTATGAATCCATATGTGATTTCTATCTTTTTGACACTAAAGGAGAATTACCCGGCGGAAACGGTTACGCTTTTGATTGGGGAGTTTTAAAGGATTACCCGTCTACCAAACCCTATTTTCTAAGTGGTGGAATTGGTTTGAATGAAGTTAGCTCCTTAAAGGAGTTCATGAAAAGACCAGAAGCCAAATACTGTCACGCCATTGATGTGAACAGTAAGTTTGAAATAGAGCCTGGTCTTAAAGATGCCGAGAAATTAAAGGAGTTTAAAAAAGAAGTTGGCCTAAAACAATAATTTATCTGTTGATGCCATTTACCTAATACGAATGAATATGAAAACGTATCAAGCGGACGAAAAAGGATATTATGGAGAGTTTGGGGGTGCTTTTATTCCTGAAATGCTCTACCCAAACACAGAAGAGCTTAGGCAAAACTATATTCGCATTATGCAAGAACCTTCTTTTAAAGAAGAGTTTGACCAATTGCTAAAAGATTATGTAGGCCGCCCTACTCCACTCTACTTTGCTGATAGACTCTCAAAAAAATACAATACAAAAATATACCTAAAACGGGAAGACCTTTGTCATACCGGAGCTCACAAGGTGAATAACACCATAGGGCAGATTCTTATGGCCAAGAAATTAGGCAAAAACAGAATTATAGCCGAAACGGGTGCTGGCCAACACGGGGTAGCTACGGCAACCGTTTGTGCACTTATGGGTATTGAATGTATTGTATACATGGGTGAGATAGATATTGCCAGACAAGCTCCTAACGTAGCCCGCATGAAAATGTTAGGCGCAGAAGTTAGACCGGCTCTTTCTGGTAGTAGAACCTTAAAAGATGCCACAAATGAAGCTATTCGCGATTGGATTAATAACCCCGTAGATACACATTATATTATTGGTAGTGTTGTTGGGCCACATCCTTATCCTGATATGGTAGCGCGGTTTCAATCGGTTATTTCCGAGGAGATCAAATGGCAATTAAAAGAAAAAGAAGGTCGTGAAAATCCTGACTATGTAGTAGCGTGTGTAGGTGGTGGAAGTAATGCTGCAGGGGCATATTATCACTATTTAGACAATCCAGATGTTGGTATTATAGCTGTTGAAGCTGCCGGAAAAGGAATAGATACTGGCGAAAGTGCAGCAACATCTGCCCTAGGTAAAGTGGGTATCATTCACGGTAGCAAAACCTTATTAATGCAGACGGGTGACGGACAAATTACAGAGCCTTATTCTATTTCTGCAGGATTGGATTATCCTGGTGTTGGTCCTATGCATGCCAATTTATTTACTTCTGGTAGAGGTGAATTTATATCTATTACAGATGATGATGCCATGAATGCAGGTTTACTCTTATCTAAAATGGAAGGTATTATTCCTGCTATAGAATCTTCGCATGCACTTGCAATTCTTGAGTGCCGAAAATTCAAGCCTGAAGACATTGTGGTCATCAACCTATCTGGTCGTGGTGATAAAGACCTCAACAATTATATTGAATACTTTAATCTATAAAATATATGGGGGAAAGTTTCATGAACATGATAATATATGTTCGTAACTAACTTACTCCATCCTATTAAAAAAGGAAAAAACTGATTTGAAACTATGGCAAATAGAATCAACACAAAATTGAAAGAAGATGGAAAATTGCTTTCTATCTATTTTACGGCAGGATACCCAAAATTGGCTGACACCGTAGAAATCATTCAACAATTAGAGAAAAACGGAGTAGATATGATTGAAATAGGCCTTCCGTTCAGTGACCCACTGGCAGATGGCCCAACTATTCAAAAAAGCTCTACAGCAGCGCTTAAAAATGGTATGACTACCGAAATTCTTTTCAATCAATTGAAAGATATTCGGAAATCGGTTTCCATTCCACTTATTATCATGGGATATTTTAATCCTATGTTTCAATATGGTGTTGAAGCGTTTTGCAAAAAGTGCCAAGAAATTGGTATAGACGGACTTATTATACCCGATTTACCGGTAGATGTTTATCATGAAGAATATCAAGAGATGTTCGAAAAATACGGACTCATTAACGTATTCTTAATTACACCGCAGACTTCTGACGAACGTATTCGTTTTATAGATTCGGTTTCAAACGGATTCATCTATATGGTAAGCTCGGCAAGTGTTACAGGAGCCCAGTCTGGTTTTGGTGACGAACAGCAAACCTATTTTCAACGAATTGCTGACATGAAGCTAGATAATCCTCAAATAGTTGGTTTTGGCATAAGCAACTCCGAGACTTTTGAGCAAGCAACAAAATCGGCAAAGGGTGCCATCATAGGATCTGCCTTTATCAAACATTTAAATGGTCATGGCGTAGACGGAATTTCTGCGTTTACAAAAACTATTAGATAATAGGCTTTAATTAAATACGTGTTAATGAAAGACCTTATTAACAACTGGAAGATTGTAATACTGCTATGCCTCACTATTGGCCTAGCCCCCTTTTTTCCTGAACCTCATATTTGGGGGAAAGTAAAATGGATAATGGGTGGTGCTGTCAATATGCAATTCAAAGATTGGTTTGATGTGGCTTTTCATGGGTTTCCCTTTTTCTTATTACTTCGGCTTTTAATACTGAAAATCAGTAAATCCCGTTCTCAATAAAGTACACGCCCTTATTGGGAATTTCTCTGTACAAAATTGTTAACGCCATGAAACGATACATACTAGTTCTTTTCTTTCTCGCCGCCTGCTATGTCAATGCGCAAGAGATTAAAATCATAGACACCAATGACCGTTCTCCCATTTCTTTTGCTACAATATCATTTGGCGATGGGCTAGGTACTTTTGCTGACGAAGAAGGCCTTTTCATTTTTTCTAAAAAGAAATATCCAGATATAGATACACTTTATATTTCTGCACTAGGATATAGAGAAAAAATGATAACTATAGCTGATGAGATTAATGCAGCTACCAACATTGTTTCTCTAGACCCAGAAGTTTCACAACTTGGAGAAGTCATAGTTTCCGCCCCAAAACAAGGAAAATTTAAGTTTCGAAAACAAAAGGCAGAAACCCATAAAGACATTTTTGCTTGTTGGCTACCTACGGTGGAGAGTGAAGTGGCCGTACTGTTTAATAGATATGAAGATAACGTATCGCAAATTTCTAAACTGTATCTCCCGGTCAATGCAGAATCGGAATACAAGTCTAAGGGGAAAGGAAAATTCGCTACTATTTTTAGAGTGCAATTCTATGAAAATAATAATGGGACTCCAGGAGCAGGCATACCCTACGAGAATGTAGTTTTTGCCATGGATGAAAAAGCCGATAAGGTTTTTGAGCTGGATTTACTATCCAAATCTATTTTCATACCCGAGTCTGGCATTTTTGTTTCTATCCAAGTGTTAGGATATGCCAATACCGATGGAAAACTAGTTGAGACAAAAAAATACAGAGAAATAAAAACGGCCCGAGGTATTCAGAAAATATCCACCTCCTTCCGTCCGCTATTGCCTTTCGTAAAAGGCGAAGCCATGCAACGGACCTTTGTACGGCGCATTTTCTTCAACGATAAAAAATGGCAAGTCTTTGACCGCAATTATAATCCCAACTCAAAACTACTTCAAACCGGACATCGCAACTACGGTATGGGTGCTGAGTTTAAAGTTTATGAGGATTAAGAAAGCAAAATCACTTTACACTAAAACAAAAAGCCCTTACTTTAAAAGTAAGGGCTTCATTTTTATGCTGAGTTTCTACTGGCGTTAATATTACCATAGAGCGAGCGAGTAACGATTTTTTCATACTCGTCCTTGAACCCTTTATCTTGTCCTATTTTCTGTAAAGCAAACTGCTGAATCACCAATAACGGAAGAACAATGTTTTCACGTATTCTGATAGACTCACGAGAAATAGCCTCATTTTCCATCAAAATTTTACTTCCAGAAATCAGAAGCAACATTTTCTTAGACAATAGATATTCTTCATGAAGAATATTCCAAAAAGCACCATACTCTTCATCTTTCTGCATATAGCTAGTAAGCTCAAAATAGCATTTAGAAAGAGACATCATACTATTGCTCATCAACGCTTTAAAGAAAGGAACTTCTTTGTACAGTTTCTTAAGCTCTGACAGTCTGCCTTCATCCTTAATAGTTTGAATAGCTGTACCCAATCCAAAGTAACCCGGAACGTTCTGTTTCAACTGGCTCCAAGAACCTACAAAAGATATTGCTCTTAAATCAGAAAGCTCTAATTTTTTCTTATTACCTCTCTTACCTGGTCTACTACCAATATTCGCTTTCTGGTAGTATTTTAAAGTACTACGGTTTTCTAGGTATGGCATGAATTTATCATGCTGTTTAAGGGCATCATACTTACTAAAGCTCAACTCAGAAAGTTGTTCAATTAGTTTTCTGTGCTCTTTAGAAATTACATTCTCTTTACCAAAAAGGTTGTTTGAAAGTCCCGCTGTCAACAATTGCTCACTGTTGTGAATAAATTGCTCCTTGGTACCGTATGTACTTGTAATAGTTTGCCCTTGTATAGTTAACTGAATTTCATGATTAGCAACAGTCTTAGTCTGCGCAGCATAAAAACGATGCGTTTTACCACCACCACGTGCCGGTGGGCCACCGCGCCCATCAAAGAATATAGCGCTGAAACCATTTTTATCGCAAACTTTGGAAAGTGTTTCCTTAGTCTTGAAAATAGCCCAGTTGGCTTTTAAATAACCGCCGTCCTTGGTTCCATCAGAAAAACCAAGCATAATAGTCTGCTTTTTATTTCTTCTTTCTAAGTGTGCATTATATTCAGGTAAATCAAAAAGCGTCTGCATAGTATTCTCTGCACCATCCATACCAATCATAGTTTCGAACAAAGGCACAATATCAAAACTGATATCTTCTTTCTTCCAACCACACCATCTGAACAAGCCAAAAACGAACAATACAGAAAAAATATCCTCAGAGTTACTTATTATATAACGATTACAGCCATCTTCGCCATTAGAATCCTGAATACCTTTTAATTGCTGAATGTTGTTTATGGTATCCTTAACAATATCCTCAGAATAATCACTAGCATTAATCGTAATGTTTTTATTGATCAGAATATCAATCAATTCGTCTTGCGAAAGCTCATTGATATCTTCCTTAATCAACTTATTCTTTTTCAAAATAGTCTCTACGGCCAATAAATGCTTGCTATGATCTTGTCTTACATCTAGCGTAGCAAAGTGAATCTTGAATATCTTTACCTTATCAATAAAATTCTCCAACTCCTTTAGGTAAAGGCTATGGTATTTATTAATCAATAGCTCCTTTGTATCAAGAAGTGGTTGTAAAATATCATCATATCCTACTGTTTTCTTAGAATCGAACATAGCCGCATACAAGTTACTTCTAAGCTTTTGTAACGGTTCTTGTACATCTTTAAAAGTCAACTTCTCCTGAATGATTTTTAAATCATTGTAGTAACACTTCATTAAGTTTATACGAAGTTCGTCTGCAACATCTTTAGTAATATCTGCAGTTACGAATGGGTTACCGTCACGGTCTCCACCAGGCCAAAAGCCTAGTTTCATAATGTTATGGTTCTCAAAATCGGCTTTATTAATATTCTCTTTTATATAAGCGTATAAGTCACCTACCGCATTGTAATAGACATGGCGCAAGAAATAAATAATATTCTTTGCCTCATCTAAAGGAGTTGGTTTTTTAGAATTGATCAAAGAAGTAAGACCTAATTGTTGTAAAACAATATCAATATCATCTATCTTATCCTCTAATATAAGAGAACGTAATTTTTCAATAATATCTAAGACCGCAGGCGTGTAGAACTGCGTGGGGTGAGCTGTAAGCACTAAACGAGCACTAAATGTTGATAGCTTTTTAGAGACCTTATCCCAACTTTTATTTTTGTCTACTAGTTGAAAATAGTCTTTTATAGATAGTGATTTTGTGTGCTCTTGTAATTTAGGAAAAGCAGCATCTTCAACACTATCATACAAAACCACCTGTCTTTCAACATATTGAATGATTTTGAACATAAAATCGATTTGGTCTTTCTCTGATTTTATTTCCACATAATTCGCGAAAAAACCTTCAAGAATTTCTTGAGGATTAAGACCTGAACTCAAGCCTTTTTGGCATTGATCCAACAATAAAGGAATAAGCATACCCACATTCTCAATATCGCGATACGGCAAATTTAAGAACAGGCTATTATAAACATTAAACTTATTGTTGACCGATTTTTTAAACTCAACCAATCTTTCTGAATGCGCCATAGGCTATTTTAAAATTTTAAGACAATTATATATCGATTTCGATTCGTAAATATCGGTAATAATCCACGACTATTACCACTCCAATACTTCTTATAACAAAAATACAGTGCTACACCACAAAAACAACAACCTTGACAACAATAATTACCCAGAAGGGGAACAAGGCAGTACATTTACCATGTAATTAATACCGAATCAAAATTTTTCATTTTCATATAGTGTTCTCGTAAAAGAGTCTTGTCGTAACCGATGAGACTCTTTTTAGTTTATGACAATTTGATTGGTATTTTTTGAAGAGGAATAAGATAGATATCTTAGAAAGTAAATTACTTCGGGGCAAGCCCACGAGGCATCAAAAGGAATACACATTGATTTTGAGGTAAGCCTCGAAGCATTTAATCTCGATTATCGAGTGAAAAAATCACGGTACTGCATAACCCGAAAATCCAATGTATTGAAATTGGCATCTGCAGCCTTCATCTGTTTATAAGAATCCAAACTCCCTACTGCCCTATTTGCCGCACCTGATGGCGCCGTTAGAGAAACGGTACGTATTTTCCGTTTGGACTTAGGAAGTTGTAGTTCATATATGCGAGGCACTTGATCAGAAATAGTTTTCATCTTCAAACCTAAAGGTTTCAAGAGTCTTCTAAAAAAGTATTCCGGCCCATTTTTACTGTTACCGCCCATGAAAAGGATAGTTTTCAGGTTCGGATAAACTTCTAAGTAATGAACTAAATCTCTTAACTGTACATTTTGCATTCCCAAATCTGAAGCATCTACTTTATCCCGCTCCGCTGCTTGAACAATATCGCAAACCCCAATTTTATTTGAGAGCAAGAAGTTCTTACGTTGTTCTATGGCTAAATGGGTATTTTCATACACTAAACCCAGCTCAAAAATACGATCAAGTATAGGCCAAAGCATACCATTTTTACTACCGTAGCAAAAATCTACATCATCTACCTTTAAATCGCCAGTCGTAAATCTAGGTGGTGGCAATGTGCCAACAATCAGTTTTTCTGCTTGCTCAAAAATAAAAGGCTCATAAGGGTGCGTGTGTGAGAACATAGATACAAAAGTATACCTATTTAAGGGTCAGCACCAAATCATCTGAATTAACCAAAGAGCCACCTTTCAATTGAACTTTTGCAACAATACCTTCTTCTGTGGCGGTTACCGTAGTTTCCATTTTCATGGCCTCGATTACAAACAAAGGTTGATTTCTTTTGACTTCCTGTCCTGTTTTAACCAGTACATTAGATAATAAACCTTGCAACGGTGCTCCAACTTGTTTTGGGTCAGCAGAATCTGCTTTTACGTTTTCTTGCTTTTCTACTTTTACAGACGTATCCTTTATTAAAACATTTCTAAGCTGTCCGTTAATTTTAAAGAAAATACTAACGTTTCCAGCTTCATCTGGCTCACCCTTAAGCATTAAAGAAATTAGAACGTTCTTACCGCCTTCAAGCTCCACCATAATTTCTTCGCCCACATCCATACCATAAAAGAAATTTTTAGTAGGTATGTTCACCACGTTGCCATATTTTACATGGTTGTTATATGCATCCGTAAACACCTTTGGGTACAATTGGTACGAAAGTAAATCGGTCATTTCAAGTGGTCTACCCATTCCTTTATTGAACTTTCTTTTGAAAGCTTTGAACTCCTTATCAAAATCAATTGGTTCTAGATGAGCATTAGGTCTATTGGTATATGGTTTTTCGTCCTTTAAAACAATCTTCTGTAATTTTTTAGGAAATCCACCAACAGGCTGTCCAAGGTCTCCCCTGAAAAAGCTTTTTACAGATTCTGGAAAGGAAATATCCTGACCTCTTTCCATTACGTCTGCTACAGTAAGGTTATTACTAACCATATATTGAGCCATATCGCCTACTACCTTGGAACTAGGCGTAACTTTTACAATATCACCAAACATCTGGTTAACCTCAGCATACATTTTGGTCACATCCGTAAACTTGGTTTCAAGACCCAAAGCAATAGCTTGACCTTTTAAATTGGAATATTGTCCACCAGGAATTTCATGATGATACACATCTCCCGTACCTGACTTCAATCCAGATTCAAAAGTGTAATAGTAATTTCTTACACCTTCCCAGTAATCAGAATACTCAGCTAACTTATCTGTATTCATTTTATTCTCTCGCTCATTAAAGCGCAACATCTCTACAACCGAATTAAAATTAGGTTGTGAGGTAAGTCCAGAAAGACCTCCTAAAGCCACATCCACAACATCTACGCCAGCTTCAATAGCTTTTAAATAAGTAGCCGTTTGCACCGAAGATGTATCATGCGTATGCAAATGAATAGGAATGTTTATTTCTGACTTTAATGCCGAAATTAGCTCAAAAGCGGCATTTGGCTTCAAAAGTCCAGCCATATCTTTTACTCCAAGAATATGGGCTCCGGCATTCTCTATATCCTTAGCCAGCTGTATGTAATATTTTAAGTCGTATTTTGTTTTGGAAGGGTCTAAAATATCACCTGTATAACAGATGGAACCTTCTGCTAGACCTCCCGTTCGTTTTCGCACATGTTCAATGCATGGTGCAAGGGATTTCATCCAGTTTAATGAATCAAAAATTCTAAAGACATCTACTCCAGTATTCCAAGATTCCTCTACAAACTTTTCGATCAGGTTATCTGGGTAAGCAGTATACCCTACTCCATTTGAACCACGAATAAGCATTTGCAACAGTACATTTGGCATTGCTTTTCGAAGAAGAGCTAAACGCTCCCAAGGGTTTTCGTGTAAAAACCGCAAGCAAACATCAAAAGTGGCACCGCCCCATACCTCCATAGAAAATATCTCTGGATGGTTTTTAGCATAACCTTCGGCTACTTTCATCATATCTACCGTTCGCATACGGGTCGCCAATAAACTTTGGTGGGCGTCACGCATGGTGGTATCCGTAAAGTGTACTTTTTTCTCCGCTTTTAACCATTGGGAAAACTTCTCTGGTCCCATCTCCGTCAACAAATCTTTTGTTCCCTTAGGATAGCTGTCCGTTTTTAAAAACGAAGGAACTTTCGGTTTTGTGAATTTACGGTTAGGGTCGTAATTTTTAACGTCCGAGTTTCCGTTTACAATAGTTTCCCCTATAAATGTAATAAGCTTATTAGCTCTATTTCTAGGCTCTACAAACTCAAAAAGTTTAGGTTCATTTTTAATGAAATTTACCGTTACTTTTCCTTCACGGAAAGTATCATGTTTTAGAATATTATCCAGAAAAGCCATGTTCGTATTCACACCCCGAATACGGAACTCAGCCAAGGCACGTCTCATTTTTCTACAACAACCGTCTAACGTTCGGCTACGTGCAGATACCTTTACTAGCATTGAATCGAAAAAAGGAGAAATAACCACACCTTGATAAATACTTCCTGCATCTAAACGAATACCAAAACCAGAAGCACTTCTATACGTAGTTACTACGCCATAATCTGGCTTAAAGTCATTAGACGGGTCTTCTGTTGTAATTCTACACTGCAGTGCAATACCATTTACCTGAACAGATTCTTGATTAGGTATTTTAATTTGGGTATCGGAAAGTTTATATCCACCGGCGATGAACAGCTGTGCCTTTACCAAATCTATATTGGTTATCATTTCTGTAACCGTATGCTCTACCTGTATACGAGGGTTAACTTCAATAAAATAGATACTACCATCATCATCTACCAGAAATTCTACTGTACCAATATTATTGTAATTAACCGCCTTACAAATATCTATTGCATATTTATACAGACTATCTTTTGTTTCTTGAGGAAGCCCTATGGAAGGAGCGAATTCTATAACTTTCTGATACCTTCTTTGCACCGAACAATCCCGTTCAAAAAGGTGTACTATATTACCATGTGTATCAGCAACAATTTGTACTTCTATATGCTTTGGATTCTCAACAAACTTTTCCAAGAAAACCGTATCATCGCCAAAGGCGTTCAATGATTCTCTTTTAGCTTCTGGAAAACCTTTTTCTAATTCTTCTTGTGTTCTAATAACCCGCATTCCGCGACCACCACCACCAGAAGCTGCTTTCAACATTAAAGGGTAACCAATTCTTTTGGCTTCTGTAATGGCTGTTTTTACATCTTTTAAATCTTTATCACTACTTTGAATAACAGGAATATTATTCGCTACCGCCACTTCTTTAGCAGTAATTTTATCGCCTAAAGCTTTTAAAACTGATACTTTAGGACCAACGAAAACAATACCGTTATCCTCGCATTTCTGAGCAAATTTGGCATTTTCAGATAGAAATCCGTAACCTGGGTGAATGGCATCTACATTGTTCTCTTTGGCCACCTTTATAATGGCGTCAATGTCTAAATATGGTTTTAGCGGTTCGTTGTCCTCTCCAATTTGATAGGATTCATCAGCTTTATAGCGGTGTAAAGAATACCGGTCTTCATAGGTATAAATACCCACTGTACGAACTCCAATTTCAACACAGGCCCTGAAAATACGTATAGCAATCTCTCCTCTATTCGCTACTAAAACCTTCTCTATTTTCATTTCTGCGTTGTTTAAATTCGTATTTAAAAACCGATTCAAACAAACTTAACTTTTTTGACTTACTATAGCAATATCAAAAGCCTATTAATTAAAGGAAAATTGTGAAGTTTCTCAGACAAATAAAGTGGTTTCTAGACACTTCATTTGAAGATGTAAATCTAAAACTGTATATTAAAACAAAGAATAGAAAGATATGGGACGAGGAGATATAAAAACGAGAAGAGGTAAAATTGCAAATCGCTCTTTTGGGGCAAGGCGACCAAGAAAAATCAAGAGACGCCCTACCGTGGAAGAAAAAATTGATATTAAAAAAAAGAAATAATTATCTAATGAAAACGGGTTCGTTTTCTTTGACGGTGTGTGCTTCACTAAATTCATACTCGTCATAATTGAACCCCTTAAGTTCATCTAGCGTGTTTACATCTTTATCAATAATGTAACGAACCATGGAACCTCGTGCTTTTTTAGCATAGAAACTGATAATCTTTAGCTTGTCATTCTTCCAGTCTTTAAAAACAGGACTTATTACAGGAACTTTTAATTCCTTTTTATCTATTGCACTAAAATATTCGTTGCTCGCTAAGTTGATAAAAAGTTCATCATCTTTCAGTTCTGAATTTAATTCATCAGTTAAAGTCTTTTTCCAAAATTCGTAGAGGTTTTTCTTTCTACCTACTTTTAACTGCGTACCCATTTCCAAACGATAGGGTTGCATTAAATCTAAAGGGCGTAAAATACCATAGAGGCCAGAAAGAATACGTAGTTTTTCTTGTAGCTTCTCTACATTGCGAGCAGGCATGCTATAAGCATCTAAACCTTGGTAAACATCCCCGTTGAAAGCATAAATAGCAGGACGCGCATTCTTCAATGTAAAAGGCACCTCAAAACTTTGATTCCTTTCATAATTAAGCTGTGCCAATTTATCTGAAATGCCCATCAGTGCGGATAGGTCTTTCGGGTTTTTCTTGGCTAAAACTTTGTTCAGTTTTAAAGCTTCATCTAAAAATTGAGGCTGTGTTTCCCTAAATCTGGGATAATCTTTATCAAAATCTAATGATTTTGCAGGTGAGATAACAATTTTCATACTAGTGTCTATTTTCAAAAACTTAAGGTAAAAATACTGATGATAATCAACGTGACCTATGGCTAAAGAAAAGAGTTATTGATACGGGTATCAATGTTATTTATAAGTTAACTGCTGTGATTTGAGTAATGTCTCCATTTTTCAATACACTCTACCATGTCTTGCGGAATCTCAGAATCAAATCGCATAGTTTCTCCAGTTACGGGATGCACAAAACCTAGCGTTTTAGCATGTAATGCCTGACGTGGTAAAATTTTAAAAGCGTTATCTACAAACTGTTTGTATTTAGTAAATGTGGTTCCTTTTAAAATTTTATCACCTCCATAGCGCTCATCGTTAAAAAGCGTATGGCCAATATATTTCATATGCACCCTTATCTGATGCGTACGACCTGTTTCTAACTTACACGACACCAAGGTAACATAACCTAACCTTTCTATTACGGAATAGTGAGTTACCGCTTCTTTGCCTTCATCCCCATCAGGAAAAACATGCATCTGAAGACGGTTCTTAGGGTTTCTTGCAACATTTCCTTCTATAGTACCCTCATCATCTTGAACATTACCCCATACCAAGGCAACATATTCCCTTTCAGAAGTTTTATCAAAGAATTGTTTAGCCAAATGTGTCATGGCGGCTTCCGTTTTGGCAACAACCAAAAGTCCTGAAGTATCCTTATCTATACGATGTACAAGACCAGGGCGTTCATTACTATTTGAAGGTAAATCTTTAACATGGTGCAAAAGTGCATTTATAAGTGTCCCAGAATAATTTCCATGACCAGGATGCACTACCATACCTGCAGGTTTATTCACCACCAAAAGAACATCATCTTCATAGACAACATCTATAGGAATATCCTCTGGAATTAAAAGGAACTCATGAGGCGGATGTTCAAATAACACCTTTACCTCATCATTTGGTTTTACCTTATAATTTTGTTTTACGATAGTCCCATTAACCCAAATATGTCCGTTTTTAGCAGATTGTTGAATTTTATTTCGGGTAGCGTATTCAATAAAGTTCATTAAGAATTTATCTACTCTTAACGGCTCTTGCCCCTTAGAGGCTATGACACGGTGATGCTCAAAAAGGTCATCATCGTTTGGTTCTTGATTTTCTGGTGTTTGCATGTATTATTCTGAATCTGCTTGAACCCTTGCTTTCTCGGTTATAGAACCGTTGCCACAAACCAATTCTACTTTTGAAGTTTTAGGTAGTTTATCACCAGGCTTAATCTGTTTTCCTTTATACTTTATATAGTATACCATGTCTTTACCCAATTGGTCTATATATGTAACACGTTGTACATCTAAACCAACGGCGCGAAGCATAGATTCTGCATTACGTTGTGTAACCTGTATTATATTAGGTACAGAAACCTTTTTATAACCAGATGGATTTACAGTAAAGTATATTTTACGATTTTCTTTTACCTTATTACCTGCGGGAGGTGTTTGCTCTATAATAGAGAATCTTGGATAATCTGGATTGAAATTAGCAGAATCCAAGACCTCATATCTTAATTTTGCCTCCTCTGCAGCTTTACGCATATCCGGTACGGACATTTTACCAAAGTCAGGTACTTCAACAAATTCACCATGGTTTGTGGTTGAACTTAACCAACGTAACGTAAAAAAAACACAGAATATCAAAACCAATATGGCTAGACCTATTTGAATAAAAAATACCTTACTTTTTAAAAAATTGAAAAAATTACGCATCGGGTTCCTTTTAACGCAACAAATATAGTGAACTCGTGTTGCTTTTTTTGTTTAATTTCGGTTTCGTTTTATTGAGTAAATTTTAAACGGTCGTATGAAGAAAAATATTGCCATTATTATGGGTGGTTACAGTAGCGAATATAAAATTTCGCTAAAAAGTGGAAATGTGGTGCATACCTACATTAATAAGGAAAGGTTCAATACTTACCCTATCCATATTTTTAAGGATAGATGGGTCTATGTTGATGAGAATGAAAAAGAGCACTCCATAAATAAGAATGACTTTACCGTAAACCTAGGAAATGAAACCCTCAGTTTTGATTGTGTTTTTAACGCAATTCATGGCACACCAGGAGAAGACGGACTTATGCAAGCTTATTTTGAACTGCTGGGTATGCCACAAACTTCTTGCGACTATTACCAATCTGCACTTACTTTTAACAAAAGAGACCTTTTAAGTGTTTTAAAACCTTACGGAATTAACGCTGCGCCATCCTATTATTTAAACTTAGGTGATAAAATAGATGAAGAGGCGATAATCGAAAAAGTAGGTTTACCCTGTTTTGTAAAAGCAAATAAGGCCGGAAGCAGTTTTGGTATTTCTAAAGTTCATGAAAAGGAGAGTCTAAAGAGTGCCATAGAAAATGCCTACAAAGAAGATGATGAAATTATCATTGAATCTTTTCTAGACGGTACGGAAGTTTCCGTTGGTGTTATAACCTATAAAGGCAAAACGAAAGTTTTACCTATTACGGAGATAGTAACAGAAAACGACTTTTTTGATTACGAGGCAAAGTACGAAGGAAAATCTCAAGAAATTACTCCAGCTCGTATTTCCAAAATACAGCAGGAAAAGGTTGAAGAACTTGCCAAACGTGCATACGAGGTATTAAAAATGAAAGGCTATTCCAGAAGTGAGTTTATTTTCATTGGAGACGAACCCTACATGTTAGAGATGAACACCACTCCTGGTCTCACTACTGAAAGCATTTTGCCACAGCAGGCAGAAAAGGCCGGTATTACTCTTGAAGAATTGTTTACCAGTGCCGTAGATGAAGCTTTAAGTAAAAAAGGATAACTTTATAAGAACGGGCAAAACCAGCTCCAAAATTTCTGTAGAACATATGAGACGTGCTATATTCCCAGGTTCCTTTGACCCACTTACCTTAGGTCATTCTGATATAATTCAAAGAGGCATCACTCTTTTTGATGAGATTATAATAGCCATTGGTGTAAATGCCGATAAAAAATATATGTTCTCACTAGAGGAGCGTATGAAATTTATTGTAACCGCTTTTAAAGATGAACCTAAAATTAAAGTTCTTACATACGAGGGTCTTACAGTAGATTTCTGTAAGAAAGTAGATGCCGATTTTATTTTAAGAGGCTTACGAAACCCCGGAGATTTTGAATTTGAAAAAGCTATTGCGCATACAAACAGAAAATTATCTGAGATAGAAACGGTTTTTTTACTTACAAGTTCAGGAAAATCTTACATCAGTTCTTCTATTGTCAGAGATGTAATTCGTAATGGTGGCGACTATACCAGTCTTGTGCCTGATACTGTGCGTATATCCTAAATTTTTAAATTTATTTCTGAATATGATATTTCAAGGGATGGTATTGTTGTAATTTATTTGTATTTTGTAAGTAAATACAACACAAATGGTTTTTTAACTAAGCCAAACATCCTATTATCCTAGCAACACAACGAGTTTGATACTATTCACAACAAAGGTTTAATTATCACACCAAATGCACCTAGTTTAGTAAGAAATTACCACATGACCTTGAACGGAACCAAAACCATACGAAATAACCCTCTTGTAAAACAGCTGCCAACGGCCACTGTTTTCACGAACAAAAAGTTCGAGGTTATTTATGCGTCCGACAAGTTTATGAGTAACTTTTCTTTTGATGCTAAAAATACTTTTGGCAAACCAATTAATGAACTTTTTACAACCCTTAGCAACAATTGGGAGAAAAAACTCTACAATTACCTTACGGATGAGTCTCATGATGCCAATCTAAATTACACGCTAAAAAGTGCTGCCGGTTCAAAATGGTATAAATGGGCATGTACAGCATGGCAAAACGATACTGGTGAAACCATTGGCCTTATTATTCACTTTGAAGATATTACCGCAAATAAACTTAGAGATGAAGAAGGAGATAGACTTCAATCACTTTTGGACGCTATGTGCGAGATTAGTCAGATTGGAGTTTGGGATTACGATATTTTAAATGACAAACTTGTGTGTTGCGATGTGATTCGCAAAATATATGATGTTGACCAAGATTACGAATTTACCTTTGATGCTGCCATTTCTTCCTATAAAGATGGATATAGCAGAAATACCGTATCTATGTTAGTTCATGAAACCATGAGCAAGGGTACCAAATGGAACGAAAAGTTACAGTTTAGAACTTCCAAAGGAAAAGAAATTTGGGTTCAGATAGCCGGTATGCCTACCTATTTAGATGGCAAAATAGTAGGCGTTAAAGGAACTTTACAAAATATTGAAAAAGAGGTACAATCAGAAACCAAGACCAAAGAAAATGAACTCTTGCTCCGTACGCTTATTGACAATTTGCCATTAAACGTATTTATAAAAGATACTGAATCAAGAAAAATTCTGGTTAACAAATCAGAATGCGACTATATGGGTGTTGACAGTGCCGATAAATTATTGGGGAAAAGTGATTTTGAGCTTTTCAATGAGGACGTTGCATCACTTTCTAGAGCTGAGGACCTGCAGGTAATGGAAACTCTTATTCCTATATTAAGTAGGGAGACTATAAACGAAACTAAAGACGGTAGAATAGCTACTTTCCTTACTTCAAAAATACCTTTGTTAGGGAATAATGGCAAAGCTCAGGGTCTAGTAGGCATCAGTATGGATATCTCGGACATCAAGCAAAAAGAACAAGAATTACGTGACCTTATTAACGTTACTTCACAACAAAACAGGAAACTGGTAAACTTTGCTCACATTGTTTCTCACAACCTGCGTTCACATACCGCTAACTTCTCCATGTTATTGGATTTTCTTACGAACGAAAAAAACGAAGAAGAGAAGACCCACATTGTAAAAATGCTTACACATGCATCGGATAATTTATTGGAGACATTAGAAAATCTGAACGAGGTAGTGGCGATTAATACGAACATCAATCTTGAACGAAAACCTATTCGATTAAATCAGCGCATAGTTTCCGTAAAACGAAATCTAAAAGAGTTTTTAGTCAACAATAATGCTAAAATAATAAATGCGATATCTGAACATACGGCCATAAAAGTTATTCCTTCATATATAGACAGTATCCTAATGAACTTCATTACAAATGCTGTAAAATATAAACACCCAGATAGACCACCATTGATTACGTTGAGTGCAATAAGCGAAAACGGATTTATAGTTCTATCTATTGAAGATAACGGCTTAGGTATTGATCTTAAAAAATACGGCGACAAATTATTTGGAATGTACAAGACCTTTCACGATCATAGTGACTCCAGAGGCATTGGTCTTTACATTACCAAAAACCAAATAGAGGCAATGAACGGCAAAGTGACAGTTGCTAGTGAGGTAGGCGTAGGTACTACCTTCAAAATATATTTTAATGAACAAAATTGAAAGCATTTGCATTATTGACGATGACCCTATTACGGTTTTTGGCATTCAAAAGATGTTGAGTCTTGTGGTTGATTGTAATGACATTACGGTATACCGTAATGGAAAATTTGCAATAGAAGGAATTAAAAAGAGAATTGAGGAAAATAAAAAAACGCCTCAGGTAATTTTCTTGGACATCAATATGCCCATTATGGACGGGTGGCAATTCTTAGATGAATTTATAACCCTAAACCTAACAGATAAGGTAAGAGTAAACATAATTACCTCTTCTATTGACACCCTAGATTTGCAAAATTGGGAGGATTTCAAGAAAAAAACTGCCCATACCATTACCTTCAACAACAAACCCATCCGTAAAGAACACGTTGCCGAGATTACCAAAATTGCATAGTATAAGCTTACCTGTTTTTGCTTATTTTTGATATATGCGACGAATATCTACGAGTATCAACCCCTTCTTATTTACCATTCTTTTGGTAGTCGTACTGGTTTGTTTTTCATGCGAAACAGAACAGCAAGACAAGACAGCAGATCATAAAACTCATTTTGAACTTAGTGATGGCAATGAAACTGCCACATATCTAGAAACAATTGATTTTTATATTCATTTAGCCAAGGAGTTTCCTGAAATAAACATGCAGACTATTGGTGATACAGACAGTGGGCACCCACTACATATAATTACCTACAACCCTGACGGGGACTTCAACTTTCAAAAAATAAGCGACAAGAAAACCATCCTTTTCATTAATAACGGCATACACCCTGGCGAGAGTGATGGCATTGACGCAACAATGATGCTGTATAGAGATTTTGCCACTGGTAAATTAAATGCCCCAAAAAATACCGTGTTGGTTACCATACCCATCTACAATGTTGGTGGAGCACTGAACAGGAACAGCTCAACCAGAGCAAATCAAAACGGACCTAAATCATACGGTTTTCGCGGCAATACACTTAACTACGACCTCAATAGAGACTTTATTAAGGCAGACACAAAAAATGCGCAAACATTTTTTGAAATATTCCATATGGTTAAACCTGATATTTTTATAGATAACCATGTAAGCAATGGAGCGGATTACCAATACACGCTGACACACCTCTTTACCCAACACGACAAATTAGGTGGCGAATTGGGCAAATACGTTAACAATAAGATGATGCCTTCCTTAGAAAAATCATTGCAGGACGCGGAATGGGATATTACTCCCTATGTAAATGTTTTTAACCAAGTACCGGAAAAAGGGTTTTCTCAATTTATGGATTACCCTAGATACTCTACAGGTTATACCACACTATGGAATACGTTTGGCATGATGGTAGAAACTCACATGCTTAAACCTTACAAACAAAGAGTAGACGGCACTTATACTCTAATGACCAAAATGATTGATTTAGCAGAGACAGATTTTAAACAAATAAAACAACTTAGAGCAGAAGCAAAACACAGACATAAAGATTGGACCCACTACCCTACCAAATGGCAGGTAGATACTACAAAAACTACAATTTTAGATTTTAAGGGATATGAAGGAGACACACTTACCAGTGAAGTCACTGGACTATCAAGACTAAAATATGACAGAACCAAGCCCTTTACCAAAAAAGTAGCCTATCAAAATTTTTACAAAGCTGTTGATTCCGTAATAATTCCCGAAGCTTACATTTTAAAAAAGGGATGGCGTAAAGCCCTTTCGTTATTAGAACTTAACAAAATAGACTACAACACTATAAAGAAAGATACCATACTCACTGTACAATCGTATAAAATAGCCAGCTACAAGACCTTAGACTACCCATACGAGGGCCATTACCCACACTATGATACCGAGATAACAAAGTCCACTAAAAAACTAAAGTTTCAACAAGGAGATATCATAATTCCTACCAAACAAGAAGGTATTAGGTATATTTTAGAAACCCTTGAGCCAGAAACAAAAGATTCTTTCTTTAATTGGAATTTTTTCGATTCGGTTTTACAACAAAAAGAAGGTTTCTCTCCGTACGTATTTGAAGATGAAGCAGCAAAATTACTAGAAGAAAATCAAATATTGAGAGACAGTTTTCTTTCAAAGAAAGCCAACGACTCAACATTTAACACTAATTGGTATGCGCAACTAGATTGGCTTTACAAACAATCTGACCATTATGAAGCGGCCCATTTACAATATCCGGTGTACAGAATTATGAAAGATTAAGGTTATGCCCCAAAAAGAATTTTAATGTTGTTGTAAGAATTTAAAAGCGCTTCTTGGATTTTTTTTGGACCTTTCCACTTTGCTTTAATTATTCCTTCCTTTTTTTCTGGCTTAAGTTTCCCCATGAAACTAGTTCTCATTGCATACCAATGTACCTCTTTTAAAGTATACACCCCGTTATTGCTGAATATATGATAGGTAATTCTAAGGAAGTTCTCTATCCGTAAATCTTTTACACCAGTTTCTTCCATAACTTCCCTTATGGCACAAGCCTCTATAGACTCACCTTTATCCAATTTTCCCTTTGGCAAATCCCATTTATCATTTCTATAGATAAATAGCACCTCTCCCAAGTCATTCGTAACCACTCCGCCCGCTGCAACTACTAGTGGAATTTTATGAGTAAACTTCTTAAGAATATCCTCATGATTAGGGTGATATATGTAAGCTTCGGTCAATTTTTTCTTCCTTAACGCCTTTATAGCTTCTTGAATAGAAGCTTCGTTTAGCAAAAAATATTCACCACCTCCGGTTTCCGAGAGTTTATTTGTTAGGATCAAAGGCAATTCGTTCACAAAAACTTTATACATTTGCGTCATGGTTTTAGACAAAAATACCGCCAAGAAAACGGCCGAACTTCTATTGCAAATTAATGCAATTAAGTTGAAACCGGAAAATCCTTTCTCATGGGCTTCCGGATGGAAATCTCCAATCTATTGTGATAATAGAATAATACTCTCCTATCCTGTCATTAGAAACTTCGTTAGAGAAGAAATGGCAAAGCAGGTAGAAGCACTTTATGGCAAACCGGATATTATTGCCGGAGTAGCCACTGGCGCTATAGGAATTGGGGCTTTAGTTGCAGATTTCTTAGGACTTCCGTTCATTTACGTAAGACCTGAGCCAAAATCTCACGGAAGAAAAAACCAGATTGAGGGACAATTAGAACCCAATCAAACAGTAGTAGTTATTGAAGATTTAATTAGTACTGGAAAAAGTAGTTTGAACGCTGTAGACGCTTTAACGGAGGCTGGCGCCAATGTTAAGGGCATGTTAGCCATTTTTACTTACGGTTTTGATGTTGCGCAAAGTAATTTTGAAGAAAAAAATGTTTCTTTAAACACACTAAGCGACTATGAACATCTTATTGAGCAAGCTTCAGACACTAAATTTATTAAAGAAGATCAGTTAAATACCTTATTAGAATGGAGAAAAAATCCATCTAAATGGCAACAATAATTTTACTATGCACATAGAAACACCTCAAAAAGATATTTCAAAGGGAGATAAAGAAGTCTATGATTTCTTGACAGACCTAAAGAATTTTGAAAAATTGATGCCGGATAATATCGATAAGTTTGAAGTAATAAACGAAGATCGATTTCTTTTTGCACTAAAAGGCATGCCTCAAATTGTATTGGAACGCCAAACCCAGACTCCTAACAGTCAAATTATTTTAGGTGCAGCAAGCGATAAATTACCATTTACCTTAACTGCAGATATTATTGCCATAAGCGATACAGAAAGTAAAGTGTCTTTAAGTTTTGAAGGTAAGTTTAACGCTATGATGGCTATGATGATTAAGCATCCCATAACAAATTTTATGGGCACTTTATCCGATAACTTAACGAAGATTTAATTAATAGAGCAATTTCACCTCTTTAATATCAAATTCTTTTAGCACATTGTCCTCAAGCATTATTTGAAGTTTCCCTGTTGGGGAAACTCCACGAATAAAGCCCATAAACAATTCATTTTGTTTATTCTCGAAAGTTGAGGGTTTATCTTTTCTAAAGAGAACATTCTCGTAAGCTTTCCAGAGATTTTCCGTGCTATTCGTAGTTGATTCTAAAAAGATTGATTTTAGGTTTTCTACAATTTCATGTAGCAACTCATCTAAGTCAAAATTGCTCCCCAATATCAGTTTTAAAGACGACGCATTTTCCAGTTCACCAAAGAAGGTTTGGTTCACATTAAGCCCAATTCCTATAATAGCGGTATTTATTAAATTTCCAGAAAGAATATTTTCAATAAGAATACCACAAATTTTTGAAGTACCTGACAGAATGTCGTTGGGCCACTTTACACTTAAATCTGGTACTTGGTGCGCCTTTAAGGTTTTATAAACGGCCAACGAAACACAAATATTTAAAACAAAATAATTAGCAACACTTAAACCCAAACCCTGCCTCAACACACTAAACGTAAGGTTTTTACCAGAATCAGACTCCCATTTAGCGCCCATCTGACCTTTACCTTTCAGCTGTTTTTTTGCGGTAATTACTGTAAAATCAGCCCCTAAACCATCAGACAACAAACGCTTTAAATATGCGTTTGTAGAGTCCGTGGCATCAAGTTTGATTATGTTCATGCTAGGCTTATTTAGAATATATTGTATCTATTATAAAAAACTAGGTCTAAAAGAACAAAAAAATAATAACTTTGTACAAACTAAAATTTTTGAATGCAAAAAAGCAAAGCCAGTGCAGATGAACTAATTGCATTGATATTACAGGGAATAGAAGAAGTTAAGGGTCATGATATTTATTTACTTGATCTTAGAGATATAGAAAACACAGTTTGTGACTACTTTATAATTAGTAACGGTACTTCAAACACACACGTAAACGCCATAGTAGGATCAGTTCGTAAAATCGTTAGTAAAGCAATCCAAGATAAACCTTGGCATGTAGAAGGCGAAGACAATGCGGAATGGGTACTAATGGACTACGTAAACGTTGTTGTACATGTTTTCCAGAAACATATTCGGGAGTATTATGATATTGAGGGCCTTTGGGGAGACGCTAAAGTAACCAAGATAGAAAGTAGTAGCAGTTTGAATCAGTAAAAAAAAAATAATGGCTAAAGATAACAACACGAATACAAAGAAACCGAAGTTCAGCTCATGGTGGATTTATGGATTGATCGCAATACTTTTAATTGGTTTTCAATTTATAGGTAGTGGCAACTTAGCCAGTACCAAAAAGACAACAACTTCAGAGTTGCAAGAATACCTTAGAAATGGTGATGTCAAAGAAATTATGATCATTACCAATACGCGTCAGGCAAAAGTCTTCCTTACAGACGAAGCCATGGCAAAGGATGTTCATAAAGATGTAGCGGAAAAGCCATTACTTCCTTCAACAGGTGTTGTACCTCAGTATGTGTTGGATTATGGTGATTTACAGAACTTTGAGAATGAAATCAAGAACATAAAAAAAGAAAATAACCTAGATACTATTGTCGATTACGATACAGACAATAACTATCTAATGGACCTTCTTTTAGGCATATTACCTTTTATTTTAATAATTGGTATATGGATTTATTTGATGCGTAGAATGTCTGGCGGCGGCGGCGGCGGTGCTGGTGGTCAACTCTTTAACATTGGAAAATCTAAAGCAAAGCTTTTTGACGAAAAGACAGACACCAGAACATCCTTTAAAGATGTTGCCGGTCTAGAAGGCGCAAAAGAAGAAGTTGAAGAAATTGTTGAATTTCTTAGAAATCCGGACAAGTATACTTCTCTTGGAGGAAAGATACCTAAAGGAGCCCTCCTTGTAGGCCCTCCGGGAACAGGTAAGACCCTTTTAGCGAAAGCTGTAGCAGGAGAAGCTAAAGTACCTTTCTTCTCTCTGTCTGGTTCTGATTTCGTAGAAATGTTTGTTGGTGTTGGTGCCTCAAGAGTACGTGACCTTTTCAAACAAGCTAAAGACAAATCACCTGCCATTATATTTATTGATGAGATAGATGCTATTGGCCGTGCACGTGGTAAAAATAACTTTACCGGCTCTAATGATGAACGCGAAAACACACTCAACCAGTTACTTACTGAGATGGACGGTTTTGGAACAAACACTAATGTTATTGTATTAGCTGCTACCAACCGTGCAGATGTATTGGATAAAGCATTAATGCGTGCGGGACGTTTTGACAGACAGATATATGTAGATTTACCGGATATTAGGGAGCGTGAAGAAATTTTTGAAGTTCACCTAAGACCTATTAAAACTGCCGAAGCTTTAGATACAGAATTTTTAGCGAGACAAACACCTGGTTTCTCTGGTGCGGACATTGCCAATGTATGTAATGAAGCTGCATTGATCGCTGCCCGAAAAGAGAAAAAGGCTGTTTCTAAACAAGATTTCTTAGATGCCGTTGACAGAATTGTTGGTGGATTAGAGAAAAAGAACAAAATAATAACACCTGGCGAAAAGGAAACTATTGCTTACCATGAAGCTGGTCATGCTACTACAAGCTGGATGCTTGAGCATGCTGCTCCGTTAGTAAAAGTTACTATTGTTCCAAGAGGGCAATCCTTAGGTGCTGCATGGTATTTACCAGAAGAGCGTCTTATTGTTCGTCCAGAGCAAATGCTAGATGAAATGTGTGCCACTATGGGTGGTAGAGCTGCTGAAAAAGTTATTTTCAACAAGATTTCTACTGGAGCTTTAAGCGATTTGGAAAAAGTAACCAAACAAGCTAGAGCAATGGTAACCATCTATGGTCTTAATGAGGAGATTGGTAATGTTACCTTTTATGATTCTTCAGGACAAGATTCATACGGCTTCTCTAAACCTTACAGTGAGGATACTGCCAGAAAAATTGACAAAGAGATTTCTAAAATTATTGAAGAGCAGTACCAAAGAGCTATTCAAGTATTGACCGATAATAAAGACAAGCTTACTATTCTAGCTGAAAGATTGCTAGAAAAAGAAGTTATCTTTAAAGAAGACTTAGAGAAGATTTTCGGCAAAAGAGATTTCGGTGAAACATTCGATAAAAAAGGACAAGAAAAACTTTCTGCCAACAAATCGTCCGCCGAGGATACTGTAGCAGAAGAAGATGAAGAAAATAAATAAGAATATTTAGCGTTTTCTTTAACTAGAGGAGAACACGCATTGAGTTTTATAAGAGCAAATGGGGCTATTTGACAAATTATTCGGCGGTGGTAAGCAAAAGAAGGTTTCCAAAGAAACAGCGGAAACCAGAGGTGCGCATATGCCCGACCTGAACATTCCTGTAGACGAGAAATTTACCATACATTTTAAACAAAATGGTGGTAAATTTCTTTACTGCGATTCATTTTCTGAAATTTCTCAGGCGGTTAAGAACATCGTAAATGAGAATAGCTGGCAGGAACACCCTTTCTATGTCATGAACCCAAAGCTCAAAGAAAAATTTGCAAAAGAAAACATCAGCTTTACAAATACTAGTAGAGATAGTGAAGTCTTTTTCACCACTTGCGAGCATTTAATTGCTCAAAATGGATCCATATTGGTTTGTTCTAATCAATTAATGGATAAAAAACTTAACGAGCTACCTTATAATGTAATCGTATTTGCCACTACTAGTCAGCTAGTAGAATCTATAGGCGAAGGTTTAAAAACGATTAAGAAAAAATACGGTCATAACATTCCAGCAAACATAACTACACTAAAGCACTTTCAGGCAAACGAAGGAAATTCAGATGATTTCCTAACTTACGGAAGCAGTTCTAAAAATCTGTACCTTTTACTTTTGGAAGACCTATAATAGTATGAAGGAAATTTTAAGGCGGTCGATTACTGGAGTTGTTTACATCCTTTTATTATTGTCCGTGGTCTTTTTAAGTTCAGATGCTTTCGACTTTTTATTTATGATATTTGGACTTGCCTGTCTAAATGAATATAAAAAACTTGTTGACTTAAAAGGGCTCCATATTTATGGTGCCTATTTAATACTATGGTGGGCCTATATATATTTTGTAAGCGATATGTATGTGGTTTACGTTCTTTTAGGCTGTACTCTAGTTGTTAACTTCATGCTTCTGTTTTTCCTTTTTTCCAAAAGGACTAAACTTTTCAATACAATTCAAAAATTTCTTATCGGCTTATTCTATGTAGGAGGTGGTTGCATTTTCCTTACAATGATTCCATATACCAATAATGACTTTGCCAAGTTTCTAATTATAGGTATTTTTATCTTAATTTGGGTAAATGATTCGTTTGCTTACATTGTTGGTCGTAGCTTTGGGCGAACAAAGTTGTTCTCTGCGGTATCACCAAAGAAAACAGTTGAAGGTGCACTTGGCGGTTTAGTTTTCGCCGTTGGAACGGCTTATTTTATGGCTAAGTACGAGCCCATCTTAAATCCCCTACAATGGGTTATGTTGGCTATTGTAATTGTAGTTACGGGTAACTTAGGTGATTTAATTGAGTCAAAATTTAAAAGAACGGCAGGCGTAAAAGATAGTGGTGCTATTTTACCTGGCCATGGCGGCATGTTGGATCGCCTAGATAGTTTAATATTTGCTGCACCTTTTGCATACTTAACTTTAAAAATTTTCGCACATGTTTCATAGAGAGGGTCAAAAAATTATCCTGATCACCTTTTTTATTGTGGCTTTAGTTGTACTTGGCTCTCAATACGCTATTGATATTCCATGGCTTCGCTTAGGAATTCAATTAATTGCACTTGTGTTTTTAATTTTGATTTTGCAATTCTTTAGAAACCCTACACGTAGAGCAGCAAAAAACTTTGATGACATCTTGGCGCCCGTAGATGGAAAAGTAGTTGTTATTGAAGAGGTTGAAGAAACCGAATACTTTAAAGACAAGCGCATACAGGTTTCTATTTTTATGTCTCCCACAAATGTGCATGTAACTAGGTATCCCGTAAGCGGAAGTGTAAAATACTCAAAATATCATCCGGGTAAATATTTGGTAGCTTGGCATCCTAAGTCCAGCACAGAGAACGAACGAACAACCGTAGTTATACGTACACCTAAATTTGGAGATATCCTTTACAGACAGATTGCTGGTGCCTTAGCGAGGCGTATTGTTAATTATGCAGAGGAAGGTGACAACGTTCAACAAGGTGAAGATGCAGGTTTTATTAAATTTGGGTCAAGAGTCGACTTGTTTTTGCCACTAGACTGTGCAATTACCGTTAAGCTAAACCAAAAAGTAATCGGTGCAGAAACTTGTGTTGCCGCAGTTCTAAAAAAGAATGAAGAAGGAGAAATTACATATTGATTTCGACAAGGCCGTAGAGTTTATGAACGGCTTTACAGAACCCTTACCGGCCGATCTACTATTAAAACTCTATGCCTATTATAAAATAGCCAATAGAAATTATAGTAATCCGGGTAGTAGCACTCCCCTTATCAACGCTTTTAAAGCTAATGCCCTTATTCAGGCTAAAAACATTAAGCGAGATGATGCCATGAAGGCATATATTAAACTTGTTAAAGTTGAAGTTAAAAAGAAAAAATAATCGCTCTTTTCAACTTTTGCCCGTCCTATTTTATTCGTAAAGATCTCCAGTATCTGCTTGACAGAGTTCGTAGATAAAATGACCCATTTTCCGGGTTACATCTTTAAAGAACCGCTCCCCTTTTTCTTTTGTAGATTTATGTGGGTTACCAACACCGGTATCTTTACTTATTTTTGACCACTCTCTTTCGGCCCAGGCCCAACCTTCAGAAAAAGACTTTATTTTATATTTTTTGGAAGCTCCGTCCCCCCATTTTTCTCTTGGCAACACCAAATCTGGTCGTAAATGAAGCATTAGACTAGTTTCCATTTCATCTGCATGATCTCCTTTTTCATCAAAATACAAATCCTTGTCCAACACTCCTGGAAAGAAGCAAAAACTGATGAACATTTTAGGAAATTTATATCCCAGCTCACGGACTAAAGGCTTAAAATTATTACCTCCATGACCATTAAAAATCAATAATTTGTAAATCCCTTGCCTATTAAGCACTTCTACTATATCGGTCAAAATAGCAAGTTGCGTACTCGGGTTTAAATTGATATCCAAATAAACATCAGACTGCCCTGTATTTACCCCAAACGGAAGTGTAGGTAAAACAATAGGCTTCCCTCCTTTCTCCCATGCTACTCGAGCGGATTCTGCAGTCATATGGTCTGCTTGATAATTATCCGTAGCATAGGGCAAATGGTAGTTGTGGGCTTCGGTTGCGCCCCAAGGTAATATGGCTAAATCAAATTTTTCATCCTTTAAAGCTTCCCAATTTGTTTCTGCTAAAATATAAGGTCTCATAACTTAAAAATTGTTTGATAAATTCAGTAGAATTAACTCAATATCATACCTGAACACTATTAAAATTAGTGAACCTCAACATTATCGTTCTTACTTAGAAAATTAATTAAAAGGACCTACCATGATATGTGCACGAAAAGTACCTGGATCCATCAACCATGGCATTCCCTTTTCATGAGGTTTTGATGGTAATCCAGTAGATTCTGTTGTAGCAAATGGTGTGTAAATCACGTAACGATATTGACCGTCACCCAACTCACCAGATTTCTTATCATATGCCTCGTCACTACCATAATAAATATATAGCATACTTGGCACAATAGGCATTTGCCATTTACCAGATGCTACCTCTGCACCTTGAATCTCTCTCTTTTCTTTTGTATTCTTCCCTTCTGCGGTTAGTTCTCTACCTCTTTTCATGAAAGGTTCCAATGTTTTGGAATAACATGCCACGCTCACTCCTTCTTTAGTTGGATCATCACCAATACATATCAAATTATTGGTTCCCTCTCTTAATACCGTCAAATTCCCAGAACTATCATATCCATAGACCATGGCAGCATCTTTATCTGCCTCCGGGGCTGGCAAAACCGCAGTTCTAATTTGAATTTCAGGTGACAAAATTTCGGTCTTAGTTTCTTGTGAAGTCACAAAACAAACCGATAAAAGAGCTGCTATAAATGTTATCTTTTTCATGTTATGCTGGTTTTACATAAATATAAACATGAAAAATTAATAATGAAGATATACTGACTAAAAATTACTAGTCACACAAAAAAGAAGGACCCCGAAGTCATACAATGGGGGAACATTTAAAATCATGACAATTGGGGCCTCCAATGACTTAAGCAGATCAGACTAATCTTAAAAAAACATGTATCCAAGTAAGAATATGGAGCTATACAAACTAATTTTAGATGTCATTAAAGTCTCAAGACATAACAATATACGGTCATAAATGAATTTCAGTTCATTTAGTAGTTTGTAATTCAAAATTCAATCACACAAGACCAATGAATAGAATGAAAATGATCAAAATCAATAGTATACTTTTTATATCACTCTAAACGAAAAGTAATTAAATAGCTCATTAAAGAACCAAAACAGCCGGGTATTCTAATTAAAGAATACCCGGCTGTTTTAAATTGTAAGAAAAAAGCTTACTTCAAACTTGCCAAACTTTTCTCTAGCGTTTCTATTTTAGCCTCAGCATCTGCTTGCTTTTGGCGTTCCATAGTTATAACCTTTTCTGGAGCATTGCTCACAAATCGCTCATTAGAAAGTTTCTTCTGAACAGATTTTAAAAAGCCATTGGTATACTTCAATTCTTCTTCAATCTTTTTAATTTCGGCTTCAACATCAATTGCGCCACTCATCGGCACAAAGTACTCGTTACTTTTTACACGAAAAGACAAAGCACCTTCTACCGTTGCATCAACATAAGCAACTTCACCAACATTGGTCAGTTTTTCTATAACCACATCCCAAGTTTTAGCAAAATTTCCTTCGTTGAGAACCATAAGCTCCAAGCTTTCTTTCATTGGAATATTCTTTTCTTTTCGAATATTCCGAACACCAGATACTACTTCTGCAGCCACATCAAAACTTTCTATTAGCTCCTCATCAACCTTTTCTATCTTTGGCCATTGCGCGACTACTAGAGCCTCTTCCGGCGTACGCTCTGTTATATGCTGCCAAACCTCTTCTGTTAAGAATGGCATAAACGGATGTAACAGTTTCAAATTCTGTTCAAACAAAACAATTACTGCTTCATAAGTAGTTCTATCTATAGGTTTCTGATAGTCTGGCTTAATAATTTCCAATAACCATGAACTATAATCGTCCCAAACCAACTTATAAATTGCCATTAACGCATCTGAAATACGATACTTGCTAAAATGGTCTTCAATCTCTACTAAGGTCTTATTGAATTTAGCTCTATACCATTCAATACCTAATCTTGATGCTTCAGGTTGTGGTAAATCTGCTATCTCCCACCCTTTTAATAAACGGAAACCATTCCATATTTTATTCGCAAAGTTTTTACCTTGCTGGCATAAATCTTCATCGAACATTAGGTCGTTACCCGCAGCAGAGCTTAGTAAAAGTCCAACACGAACACCATCTGCCCCATAGTCTTCTATCAATTTAAGCGCATCAGGAGAATTCCCCAACGACTTAGACATTTTTCTACGTTGCTTATCACGTACCAATCCTGTGAAGTATACATTTTTAAAAGGACGCTCATCACGGTATTCATAGCCAGAAATAATCATTCTAGCTACCCAGAAGAAAATAATATCCGGACCGGTCACCAAATCATTAGTTGGATAATAGTAATTTATCTCTTTATTATCCGGCTCTAAAATGCCGTTAAAGACACTAATAGGCCATAACCAAGAAGAAAACCAAGTATCTAAGGCGTCTTCATCTTGTCTTAAGTCCGCCTCTGTCAAATTGGCATTTCCTGATTTCTCTTGAGCCAATTTTAAAGCTTCAACTGCAGTTTCTGCTACTACAAAATCTTCTTGTCCATCACCAAAATAAAAAGCGGGAATCTGCTGTCCCCACCACAATTGGCGCGAAATATTCCAGTCACGAATGTTCTCCATCCAGTGACGATAGGTATTCTCGAACTTTTTAGGGAAGAATTTCACTTCTTCAGTTTCAAGTACCGCTGTGATGGCAGGCTTTACCAAATCTTCCATTTTTAAGAACCACTGATCACTTAAGCGAGGCTCAATAACAGCTTTAGTACGTTCTGAAGTACCTACTTTATTAACGTAGTTCTCCTTTTTAACCAAAAATCCTTTTTCTTCAAGTTCCTTGGTAATTTCTTTTCGAACTACAAAACGGTCTTTTCCCTCATAATGCAATCCAAAAGAATTTAGAGTTGCATCTGCATTAAAGATATCTATAGTTTCAAGGCCGTGCTTTTCACCTAAGGCCTTATCATTAATATCGTGGGCTGGTGTTATTTTCAAACATCCTGTACCAAATTCAATATCTACATACTCATCTTCTATGATAGGTATCACCCTACCAGATATAGGAACAATTACTTTTTTTCCTTGTAAATGACGGTAACGTTCATCATTAGGATTAATACAAATAGCCGTATCTCCTAATATAGTCTCAGGTCTTGTTGTGGCAATGGTTACACGTTCATCAGAACCTTCAATTGGGTATGACAAGTAATACAAAAGACCCTGCTTTTCCTCATAAATTACTTCTTCATCAGAAAGGGTAGTCTGCGCTTCCGGATCCCAATTTACCATACGGTGACCTCTGTAAATCAATCCTTTATTGAATAAATCAACAAAAACCTTGATGACCGATTTATACATATCATCATCCATAGTAAATTTGGTACGTTCCCAATCACAAGAAGCACCCAATTTTTTAAGTTGACCAAGAATAACTCCTCCATATTCATCTGTCCAATCCCATGCGTGTTTCAGAAACTCCTCACGAGTTAAATCTGCTTTATCTATACCTTGAGATTTCAATTTTGCCACAACTTTAGCTTCAGTAGCAATAGAAGCGTGGTCCATTCCCGGAACCCAACATGCATTCTTACCCATTAAACGGGCCCTTCTGGTTAATACATCCTGAATAGTGACATTCAGCATATGTCCCATATGGAGCACTCCAGTTACGTTTGGAGGAGGAATTACAATAGTATAAGGCTCTCTTTCATCTGGGGTGGATGAAAAATAATCGTGCTCCATCCAGTAATCATACCAGTGGTTCTCAGCTTTTAGGGGATCATATTTAGAAGGGATATCCATATTTTTGGAACGGTTTTTGTCTAAGTAATAACGGTCTTAACAATAAAGACCGTAATTTGAAGTTACGTTATATATAATTTATGGCAATTTTGCCTAATTTTAAATACGAAACAAAAATAAGTAACGTTAACAGATAACAAAAGAATTTTGGAGGTTCATCTGAAAAGATTTATTTTTGAGATTCCCTAAATTTAACAAAATGAAAAAAATAGTACTCGTATTATTTATTGGCCTAATGGGATTATCCCTAACCGCACAGGACAAGGCCGCTAAAATCGAATTCAAATCTGAAACCGTAGATTACGGTGAAATTCAAAAAGGAGCTGATGGCGTCCGCGTTTTTGAATTTACAAATACAGGCCAAGCGCCGTTAATTATTAGTAAGGTAAGTTCTAGTTGTGGTTGTACCATTCCTAAAAAACCTGAAGATCCAATTTTACCAGGTAAAACAGGTGAGATTTCTGTAAAATATGATACTAACCGTGTAGGTCCTATTAGAAAAGCGATTACCGTTATTTCTAATGCAGAGACACCTACTAAGGTTCTTAAAATTAAAGGTGAAGTTAAAGCCGCTGACGGTAAATAACATTATCTTAAAATTTATAATGAACCCCAATCGAAAGATTGGGGTTTTTTATTTGAGCATGTTTTTAAGAACAAAGGAAAAGAGCAAATCAGAATTATAGCGTTCAATAAGTAATTTAACACGTTTACCTTCCTTTTCATTAATCATCTCCAGAATGTCTTGCAGTTTATAACGATGAATCTTTTTACCGTTTACCGCTAAGATAATATCTCCCTCTTTCAGGCCAGCTTCATGTGCGGGACTTCCTGCTCTAATGGCAGACACAATAATTTCCGGAGCAACACTAAGTCTAGTCTGACCCTCAAAAAGCAACTGCACATTACCAAAATCGCTTTTATCATTATATACCACCCCTCTATCGTCGGCAATACTTTCCGCTATATAACGAATACCATCATGTTGGAGATCCAATCCAGATAAGTTGTATCTAAAAGGTTTACCGAAATTAGAATTTTTGCTAAGCGTAATACGATTTCGTTGGTAATCAAAGACCACATTAAAACGCTTTAAGACACAACCACCAATACTACCATTACGCCCCGTCAGATTTTTTAATTCCCGCATAGATTCTTTATCGGGAAAAGCAGCTTTTGCATCATTTAACACAAAACGGCCAATACGTAGGCCATCTACCTTGGTTCTTTTTCCATAAATATTGCCGTTGAGCCCTTTACCTAAAAAATCATCATAATGCTTATCGGGTACATTTATAGAATCATTTTTAAAAAGCCAGAGGGCATCGCTACTTCCTGTATCCAACAAAAGCCTTACCGGAAATTCTTTTCTATCTTTTAAATAAAGTCCCGTATTTAGATACGCCTTTTTAGCTCTGATAGATAGTGGTAAAACCTGCTTTTTTTTATTTTTTGAATACACATAACTTTCAGAATCTCGGAACTTAATAGTTTTACGTACATAGTTAATGTCAACCACAAAATCCCTAAAAAGGTCATATCCTATAATGCCATGCACTGGAATACCCATAGAGGTTGAAAAATTAATGCTTTTATCCATCACAACGAACAGCTTTTGGTCTTCATTCGTTATATTTTTTAGTCGGAATTGGTTTCCATTTGAAACCAGCGCCTTTATAGGAACATCACCTCCAAAGCCTTTTATGGTGATTTCTGAAACATTATTTATTTGTATAGAATCTTTCTCCGATATATTGAACAATATGGGAGTACTCACCCCTGAATCTAATAAAAAGGATAATTCAGTGCCATTTACTTCAATGGGCACTACAATTAGATTATTTATCAGTTGAAACTTTAATTTTTCAATTTTTTGACCTTTAGGCAAGTTGAAGCCCTGCGCTGTCACCAAAGAAGATAGCAACATTAAAAAAAAGATGATATGTGGTTGTAGCTTTTTCAACTTTTCTCATGTTTTCCTCTTTAATTTACGATATTTATAGATACATCCCTCCTTTTTTAACTAATTGCCAATAAACGATTTTCCAATCTGGCATGGTTTTCTCATTTGGTTTTCTCACTTTTGCAGCTAAATTGAACCTATATGCCATCAGTATCACATAAAGGGCTTTCTATGCCCGAATCTCCTATTAGAAAATTGGTTCCCTATGCGGAAGAAGCTAAGAAAAAAGGGGCTAAAGTAATTCACCTTAATATTGGCCAACCAGATATAAAAACGCCACAGGTAGCTCTAGATGCGGTAAAGAACAATACACTAGAAGTTATTGCTTATAGCCGTACAGAAGGGTCTGAAGAATATCGTGAAAAACTTGCGGCTTACTATGCCAAAAATAATATTCACGTAACTGCTAAAGATATTATAGTAACCACTGGTGGGTCAGAAGCTTTGGCTTTTACTATGGGGAGTATTGCGGATAATGATGATGAGATTATCATTCCGGAACCTTTTTATGCCAATTATAACGGTTTTGCAACCGCAACAGGCGTCAAAGTTGTTCCTGTGACATCTCATATCGATTCTAATTTTGCCCTTCCGGCCATTGAAGAGTTCGAAAAACTAATTACCCCTAAGACTAAAGCTATCCTTATATGTAACCCTGGTAACCCTACAGGATATTTATATACTAGAGAGGAAATTAAAAAACTAGCTGCAATTGTTAAAAAACATGATTTGTTTTTGATTGCGGACGAAGTATACAGAGAGTTTACCTACGACGGAAAAGAGCATTACTCAATTTTACAGGAAGAAGGGTTAGAAGAACATGCCATTATTGTAGACTCCGTAAGTAAAAGATATAGCATGTGCGGCGCACGTATCGGCTGTTTGGTTACTAAAAATAAGAGCGTTATTAAGACGGCCTTGAAATTTGCACAAGCAAGGTTATCGCCACCAACTTATGCCCAAATTGCAAGTGAAGCTGCTTTGGAAACACCACAAAGTTATTTTGATGATGTAAAGGAAGAGTACGTAGGCCGGAGAAATTTACTTATTGAAGAACTGGAAAAAATTGAGGGTATAAAAGTAGGTAGACCTCAAGGTGCTTTTTATTGTATTGCTGAATTGCCCATTACAGATGCCGATGATTTTGCCCAATGGTTGTTAGAAGATTTTAGATTAAATAATGAAACGGTAATGGTTGCACCTGCAGCAGGCTTTTATGCCTCAGAAGGACATGGCAAGAACCAAATTAGGATTGCATACGTCTTAGATAAAGACAACTTAAAGAGAGCTGTTCATATACTAAAGGAGGCGTTAAAAAGTTATATAGCCTAATGGAGGTTACCAAAGACATATCCCTTAAGCCTTATAATACTTTTGGAATTGATGCCAAGGCACGGTTCTTTATTGAAATCAATAACTTAGAAGACCTAAAAACGGCCCTTCAACTTAAAGGCTACCCTAATAAATTTGTTCTTAGTGGTGGAAGTAATATGTTAATTACCAATGATATTGATGCACTGGTAATGCACATTAACCTTAAGGGAAAAGAGGTCATTGAAGAAAATGACAACACGGTACTTCTAAAAGTCATGGCTGGCGAAAATTGGCATCAAATGGTGTTATGGACGTTAGATAATGGCTACGGTGGGCTAGAAAACATGTCTCTCATTCCTGGGAACACAGGAACTGCGCCAATTCAAAATATAGGAGCTTATGGAGTTGAACTAAAGGACAATTTCGTTTCCTGTGAAGCAATGCATACTGAAACACAAAGCCTGAAAACCTTTTCAAAAGAAGATTGTCAATTTGGTTATCGCGATTCCTTTTTTAAAAACGAAGGAAAGGGAAGGTATATTATTACTTCGGTTACGCTTCAATTAAGTAAAAATAATCATAAGAAAAACACATCTTACGGAGCCATTGAAACGGAACTTGAAAACATGGGTATTTCAGACCCTACAATAAAAGACATCTCAAATGCGGTAATAGCCATTAGACAGAGTAAATTACCAGACCCGGCTGTTTTAGGTAATAGTGGTAGTTTTTTCAAAAATCCCGTAATAAATATTGAGGATTACACTAAATTCATTGCACAGCACCCTGAGGCTCCATCCTATAAAATAACGGATGAAAGTTATAAAATACCCGCAGGTTGGCTAATTGAACAATGTGGCTTTAAGGGCAAGAGATATGGTGATGCCGGTATTCACAAAAATCAGGCATTGGTTCTGGTTAATCATGGAAACGCAACAGGCCAAGAAATATTAGACTTGGCGTTTAAAATAATTGCGGAAGTAAAGAAAAAATTCGGGATTAATATATCGCCGGAAGTAAACATCATAAAATAAATAACCCCCAAAGAAAAATCTTGGGGGCTATACCAAACCAAACTAACCAAAAATTAAATGTGCAGTTACCAAGTGCACATTTATATTATTAATATTTTTGAAACGCCTATATAAAAATCAATTTTATAAATTAGCGTTTAAACATATACGGTACTATCAATTGAATTGGATGCCCAAACATCCATTTTTTTTGCTTCCGCCACTAAAATATGAGTACACTACTTGAAAAACATATTGTAGAACTACTTCAGGAAAGAGATGAAAAAGCCATTTCCCTCTTGTATGAACATTATGGCGATACACTTTTGGGGGTAGCCAACAAAGTTGTTCGCAATGAAGAATTAGCACAGGATGTATTACAGGAAAGTTTTATAAAAATCTGGAAAAAATCCGATTCGTACGATGCCTCTAAAGCTAAACTTTTTACATGGTTATTTCGTATAACACGTAATACGGCAATAGATAAATTAAGAAGTGTCAATACAAAAAGCGATAAGGAAATCCAAATTGATGTTTCTGACGTATATAATTTAGGCGTCAACAGCATAAGACCAGAGTTTATGGACGTCCGTGAAAATCTAGACAAGATAGAGACCAAATACCAAATTGTGTTAGATGCTTTATTTTTTGAAGGTATGACACAACAGGAAGCAAGCGATGAGCTTAATATTCCGTTGGGAACTATTAAATCTAGACTAAAGATCGGACTGAGGGAACTCAAGAAAATTTACGGCCCAACAATGCTGTTGTTGTTATCAATGAACCTGATATCCTAATACCATGAAAGAAAAAATAAAATTATTCCTAGACTCCGATTTACTGGAAAGCTATCTTTTAGGTGCCACAACAACTGAGGAAACATTACAAGTAGAACGCTACTTATCTATGTACCCAGAAGTTCGTAAAACTTATGAAGAGTTGCAAGACAACTTAGAAACGTATGCAAAAATGCATGCTGTTAAAGCTCCAGAAGCCCTTAAAGAAAGAATACTTTCAAGTATCAACAAAGAATCTAACTTTAAAAGAAACTTCTACCGCATGGCAGTTGCTGCTAGTTTTGCCGTATTAATTTCTGCAGGTTCTTCATATTTCTTCTGGGATCAGAATCAAAGCTTACAATCAGAAAATTCTATCGTTAATAATAAAATTGACGATTTAGAAGAAACAATGCGTGCTCAGTTAGAAGATGTAAGAAACCAGTTTATTGTACTTCAAAATCCAGAAACTAAAAAGTATACGGTTAAAGGAAATAGGAAAGCGCAAGAACTTAAGGCGGTTGCTTACATAAACCCTGTTAAGAGACTTTCTTACCTTAACGTTAGTAAGCTTCCACATCTACCAAAAGACCAATGTTACCAAATGTGGACAGAGGTAAACGGTGAAATGTTGAACCTAGGAATTATCAAAGAGGCTGACAGTCAAGAAAAATTATTGGCACTACCTTATGCGGAAGATGCCGTAAGTTATATTACTATTGAGCCTAAGGGAGGAAATCAAAGTCCATCTGTAGAAAATATAGTAGCGAATATCGCATACTAAGCAATCATCTTATTTAAGATATCATTAAGCCCCGAAACTTCCGTTTCGGGGCTTAATTTTATATCTTTGTCCCAAAATTCATCTATATGAAACTCATATTATTGACAATTGGTTTATTGGCATTAGCCTTTGCAGGAATAGCCATTAAAATTTGGGCGAAAAAAGACGGTAAATTTGCAGGCACCTGTGCTAGTCAAAGTCCTTTTTTGAATCAAGATGGGCAAGCTTGTGGAATGTGCGGTAAACTACCGAGCGAGCAAGATTGTAAAAATGAAGATAACATAAACCTTCAATCTTCAATTTAAAATTCTCATTTTCAAACTAACTACTCTTGGCAAAAGCCGATGACAATATTCAGATTACCATAAAAAAGGCCCTTGCGGGCAGTCAAATTGCTTACAGTACACTTTTAGATACTTTTTGGAACGGCGTTTATGGCTTTCAGCTAAAACGTACTGAAAATGAAAGCGATGCAGAAGATATTACTGTTCAGACTTTTTCAAAGGCATTTGATAAATTAAGCACTTATAATTCCGATTACGAGTTTAATACTTGGCTTATTACCATTTCAAAGAACATACACGTAGACCTAATTCGGAAGCGTAAAAAAAATCTTGAAACCAGTGGAAATCAAGATGCGGTTAAAAAGGTTCTAGACGATGCGCCATCTGGAGAAGATCAATTAATTAGAGAGCAGAACTTGGCTACCCTTTTAATGCACATTAAAAAACTGAAGCCACATTATCAAGAAGTCATCAACCTGAGGTATTTTAAAGAATTGAGCTATGCAGATATAGCGCTAGAACTTAATGAACCTATTAACAACGTTAAGGTTAAACTATTAAGGGCCAAAAAGCTTCTAGCCGAAGTCATTCAGAAAAAATAGAACTCTCCCAATCTCAAACAAATATCATATTCTGTTTGAATTTGATATTATCTTAAATCTCACAAAAAGTACTTTTTAGGTAAAAGCAAAAACCATCCATTAGCATCGGTGCTGCAACGCTAAATCGTATATTTGTATAAAATTGCATTAAACTATGAGCACAGATACTATAGGTAACGTTATTCCTCCCAAAGGCAAACCAAAATGGCTAAGAGTTAAGCTTCCTACAGGTAAAAAGTATACTCAACTTAGAAGTTTAGTAGATAAATACGACCTTCACACCATCTGTACGTCAGGTAGTTGCCCAAATATGGGTGAATGCTGGGGAGAAGGTACAGCTACGTTTATGATTCTAGGAAATGTTTGCACTAGATCATGTGGTTTTTGTGGTGTTCAGACCGGTCGTCCAGATACAGTAGATTGGGCGGAACCAGAAAAAGTAGCACGTTCTATTAAAATAATGGGCATCAAACATGCCGTTATTACTTCTGTAGATAGAGATGATTTAAAAGATATGGGCTCTATCATTTGGGCGGAAACCGTAAAGGCCATTCGTAGAATGAATCCCGAAACTACTCTAGAAACATTGATTCCCGATTTTCAAGGAATAGAAAGACATTTAGATCGTATTATAGAAGTAGGTCCCGAGGTTGTTTCCCATAACATGGAAACCGTTAAAAGACTTACTCGAGAAGTTCGTATACAAGCAAAATATGAGCGCAGTCTTGAGGCTTTGAGGTATTTACGTGCTAATGGCGTGAACCGTACCAAATCTGGTATTATGCTAGGTTTAGGGGAACTTGAGGAAGAGGTCATAGAGACCATGAGAGATTTGCGCGATGCCGATGTAGATGTGGTCACTATTGGTCAATACCTTCAACCTTCCAAAAAACATTTGCCCGTAAAAGAATTTATTCTTCCGGAGCAATTCAAAAAATATGAAGAAATAGGTCTAGAAATGGGCTTTAGACATGTTGAAAGTGGTGCTTTAGTGAGATCTTCTTACAAGGCCCACAAACATATACACTAATTGTTTTTATAACTGAGAATTTCTAATCAGTTAAAACAATTTTACTATCAAATGAAAAATAGCTTTAGATATTTTATTCTTTAGCCACCACCTTTTTTATGAAGAAGACCAATATAGGCATTAACGGATTTGGCCGGATAGGTCGAACCCTTTTTAGGCTTTTAGACGCACACCCCGATTTAAATGTAGTAGCCATAAACGATTTGGCAGATGCCCGAACACTATCACATTTATTAAAATACGATAGTATTCACGGGGTTTTCAATCACCAGGTTACCTATAAAGAAAATACAATTCTTGTAGACGATAAATCCGTAGCTTTAACCAACCACAAAACTCCTAACGACATTAGATGGTCTGATTACGATGTAGACATTGTGGTTGAATGTTCTGGGAAATTCAAAACCAAAGAAAGTCTTGAACCACATTTGGCAAACGGGGCTAAAAAAGTGATCTTATCAGCTCCACCTGCAGATGACGATATAAAAATGATTGTATTGGGCATTAATGAGGCTACCATAACTGCGGATGATGATATCATTTCAAACGCATCTTGTACAACCAACAATGCAGCACCAATGATCAAAATAATTGATGATTTGTGCGGCATAGAACAGGCTTATATTACCACAATACACTCATATACCTCTGACCAAAGCCTTCATGATCAACCACATCATGATCTTAGAAGGGCTCGCGCGGCTTCGCAATCTATTGTTCCCACCACCACGGGAGCGGCAAAAGCGCTTACCAAAATTTTCCCTCATTTGGCAGACGTAATTGGTGGATGCGGAATTCGTGTACCAGTGCCGAATGGATCTCTAACAGATATTACCTTTAATGTTAAAAAGGAAACATCCATAGAAGAAATAAACACTGTTTTTAAGGAAAAAGCAGATAAAGAGCTTAAAAACATACTTTTATATACAGAAGACCCAATAGTATCAATAGACATAAACAATAGTTATTACTCTTGTACGTTTGACTCTATGATGACTTCGGTTATTGGTAGAATGGTCAAAATTATTGGTTGGTACGATAACGAAACCGGCTACAGTAGTAGACTTATAGACCTTATTTTAGTATTGAAAGGAAATAAATACGTTTGAATCTAGATTTTCTACATATCGGCTTAAAAAGAATCTTATCAATATTCATATTGATTTGGGTTGTGCAAAATGCGCAAGCCCAAGATAGTCTTGTTGTGGAAAACAGTGATGTTCGTATCTACTTTGAAGAAGCGAGAGCTTTCCGTAATAGAGACCAAACCGATTTAGCTCTTGAAGCTCTTGAAAAGGCTTCAAAGGTTGCTGAGAAAAATGAAGATGTAAAAGCACTTATAGATTGCTATCACAAATTTGCTCTAGTATACCTAAAATTAAAAAAAGAAGAGACTACCTACTTCTATTGGGACAGAGCCAAGGCATTGCTAAAGGATATAGAATATCCTTATGGTAACGCTATGCAAAAGTACATTGAAGCTATTTTACTCTTCCATGACGAGAAAAACTTTCAGGCTATTTTCATGCTTAATGAAGCAAAACAGCTGAATAACGATCGTAATTTCTTCAATAATATATTACTAGCGGAAGGCAACATCTATCTGAAACTAGAAAAGTACGATAGTGCCACAAAAAATTTCAACTCTCTTATTATCAATACGGATATTTACGAAAGTGATTATCTAGCCACTAGAGCCTATTTAGGTTTAGCCAAACTAAATCTAGCTACCGAAAAATTTGAGCAGAGTGCAGAAAATGGAGAAAATGCACTAAAACTGGCGAAAAAGAATAAGTTTTTTAAAGAAATATGGGAAGCCAATGAAATGCTCACCACTGTTTACGAAAGACTTGGCAAGTATGACAAATCATTAGCCAACAACAAAGACCTTTTGCAAATACGGGATTCGCTCTTCAACATTGCAAGAATGAAGACCGAGGCAAAAACAGCGGAAAAGATTCAATTCGATTTTATGAGCGATGAAATAAAGCGCCAAGAACAAAAAATTGAAGAACTGAACGAATCCAAGAACAAGTCTGATATTACTATAATATTGACTTCTGCCCTATTGATAATCATTACGCTTTTGGCCGTTTCATTATTTAGGAACAACCAAATAAAATTAAAAACTAACGATTTACTTCAGACTAAAAATAACGAACTAAAGGCTGCCAGAGATGCTGCGGTAAACGCTATGGAAGCTAAGACAAATTTCTTGTCTACGGTTAGCCACGAGTTAAGAACACCGCTCTATGCGGTAACAGGCCTTACGCATTTACTCTTAGAGGAGAATCCAAGTAAAGGGCAGAAGGAACATTTAAAAGCCTTAAAATTCTCAGGAGATTATCTTTTGAATTTCATAAACGACATCCTTCAAATTAATAAAATTGATGCCGACAAACTAGAACCTCTTAATGTAGAATTCAACCTTAAAAAGGTACTTCAAGAAGTTATTGATTCTCTTAAGCAAGGCGCACAGACCAATAACACCACGTTAATTTTAGATTACGATACAAAAATACCTTACCACTTGATGAGTGACCCGTTAAAGCTCTCTCAGATTTTCCTGAATTTGGTTGGTAACGCTTTAAAATTCACCAAAGGTGGCGAAGTCAAAGTAACTGCCAAACTCATGAAGAAGGATGACGAGGATGTTACACTTTATTTTGAGGTAAAAGACAACGGTATAGGTATTGCTAAAGAGCAACAACAGAATATTTTTGATGGTTTTGAACAAGGTTCAATACAAATAAATAGAGAATACGGAGGAACTGGTCTTGGACTTACTATAGTTAAGAGCTTGCTAGGACTTTTTGAAAGTAAAATAGAACTAGAAAGTGAATTGGGTGTTGGAAGTACATTCTTCTTTCAAATAGAAATGAAGGGCAAGGATAGTATTGTAGATGATATTCCGTTTGAAGTAACTCCACAAGATTTCAAATTTAAAGGCTTGAATATTTTAATTGTTGAAGACAATAAAATAAATCAAGTCATCACCAAGAAAATGCTTACCAAAAAAGAGATTACGAGCGACATTGCCAATGACGGTGGCGAAGCAATAGATATGGCTCGTGAAAACTATTATGACGCTATTTTAATGGATATTCACATGCCAGGTATTGGTGGTGAAGAAGCCACTATTGAAATTAGAAAGTTTGATATTGTCACCCCTATTATAGCCCTTACCGCTATTTCTCTAGACGATAGTTTAGAAAGTTTTTATGCTGCTGGCTGTAATGATGTAGTTACCAAACCATTTAAACCTGAGGTCTTTTATCAGAAGATTGGTGAAAATATTTTCAACAGAAAAGAACTTAAGAATACTACTTCATAAATTCTTGCAATCTTCCTTTTAACACAGATTCCCCATCATCAAAAAATCGATGCTTTACAGGAATAAAATAAAGATTATCTACCTTGTCCTTTAAGCGTACAAAATCTTTTTCCGTAGTTAATATACATTGCTTTTCTCGTAGAACAGATAATTCCGAATCACTGAAATCATGATGATCTTTGAATTTTAGGTGATCAAATCTCAATCCTTTAGACTTCAAATAATCTAATAATGGCTGTGGATTTGCAATACCAGTAACTAGAGTAACCTCCTTGGTCCTTAACTCCTCTAACAAAATAGAATCATCAACAGCCTTAATGGTATCATCATAATCTAGGTAGGAGAATAATACTTTTTGACGGGGTTCTGGTTTCAGCCTTACCATTATTGCGTTCCGAGAATCCACACTTAAATCACTGGGACATTTGGTCACCACTATAATCGCCGCCCTACTTGCTTCCTTTTTACTATCCCTCAAATTTCCTGTTGGCAAATACCAATCATCCACATAAAGATTACCAAAAGATGTCAGGAGTATAGAAAATCCACAGGAAACCTTACGGTGTTGGTAGGCATCATCCAATAAGATAACGTCCGGCTGAATACGTTTTTCTAGAATTTCTATTCCGTTTCTTCTATCTGCATCAACCGCTAAGGTGATATCCGAAAATTTAGAAAATATTTGAAAAGGTTCATCTCCCAAGGTTTTCACCGTAGCTTCATTATCAGCCAAAACAAATCCTTTTGACTTCCTGCGATACCCCCTACTCAACACGGCCACTTTAAAATTGTCCTTCAACAAGGCAATCAACAGCTCCACCATAGGAGTTTTACCTGTGCCACCGGCACTTAGATTCCCTATACATACAGTGGGTGTTTCAAAACTTTTGGAACTAAAAAGTCCCTTATCGTAGAAATAATTCCGTAGATAAACCGCCAACGCATAAACCAATGATACGGGAAATAATATTTTTCTGAGTAGTTGCACAAAGGCGAAATTATAATATTTTATCTTTAGACCTCATAAAAATAGCAATGACCGTAAAAGAAGTTACAGATATTCTTGAAGATTTAGCTCCCTTACCCTATGCAGAAGGCTTTGATAATGTTGGTTTATTGGTTGGTGATGCCAATGCAACAGTTTCGGGAATTCTTGTTACCCTAGATACTTTAGAGAATGTTGTTGACGAAGCAATCGCCACTAAATGTAATCTAATTGTCAGCTTTCATCCTATCATTTTTGGGGGATTGAAAAAGCTTACCGGAAAATCCTATGTAGAACGTGTTGTTATTAAAGCTATCAAAAATGATATTGCCATCTACAGCATGCATACCGCACTAGATAATGTACCTGAAGGAGTAAACGCTAAAATCTGTGAAGTTCTTGGGATAAATAATCCTAAAATATTAATTCCACAGAAAGAAACCATTAAGAAACTAACCACATACGCCCCTGTAAAGGACGCTGAGAAACTCAGAGAAGCACTTTTTGATGCAGGAGCAGGAAATATAGGTAATTATAGCCATTGCAGTTTTAACGCTAACGGACAGGGTAGTTATAAGGCTGGAGAAAAGGCTAATCCTACAGTTGGTGAAATAGGAAAAATCCATTATGAGGAAGAGACCCAATTAAACGTTACCTTTTCCAAAGCAAACCAAGGAAAAATAATGAAAGCCCTATTTACTTCCCACCCCTATGAAGAAGTGGCTTACGAGGTCATTACCTTAGAAAACACCAACCAGAATATTGGTATAGGAATGGTAGGCGAACTTGAAATCCCTATTGAGGATATGGCTTTTCTAAAAATAGTAAAGCAAAAAATGGGAGCTGAAGGTATTCGTCATTCAGCATTATTGAATAAAAAAATACAAAAAGTTGCCGTGCTAGGTGGCAGTGGCGCTTTTGCTATTGAAGCTGCTAAGGCCTCTGGAGCCGATATTTTGATTACAGCAGACATTAAATACCATGAATTTTACAAAGCGGAAGGCAAAATGATAATTGCGGATATCGGACACTTTGAAAGCGAGCAGTTTACAAAAAACCTTTTAGTTGACTATCTTACGAAAAAAATCCCTAATTTTGCAATCCGTTTATCGGAAAGTAAAACCAATCCTATCAAGTATTTATAAAGTATATGGCAAAAAAATCAGAAGCAACGGTAGAGGAAAAGTTAAGGGCATTGTACGACTTGCAATTGATTGATTCAAGAATCGACGAAATACGTAACGTACGAGGTGAACTTCCTTTAGAAGTAGAAGATTTAGAAGATGACGTTCTTGGTCTTAAAACTAGATTGGATAAGTTGAAAACAGATGTTGAGACTATCAATTTTGAGATTGGTGCCAAGAAGAACCTTATTGATGAGGCTAAAGCACTTATAAAAAAATATACTGAGCAACAGAAGAATGTTCGTAACAGTAGAGAATTCAACTCTATCAGTAAAGAATTAGAATTTCAAGAACTTGAAATTCAATTGGCTGATAAGAACATCAAAGAATTCAAGGCACAAATTGATCAGAAAAAATCAGTTATTTCCGAAACGAAAGAACGTTTATCTGAACGTGAAACACATTTGAAGCATAAGAAAAGTGAACTTGATGCTATTTTGGCTGAAACCGAAAAAGAAGAAAAAGCACTTTTAACGCAATCTGAAAAATATCAAGGTGATATTGAGGAACGTCTTGTTAAGGCATACACCCGTATCCGTAACAACGTGAAAAACGGTTTAGCAGTTGTTCCAATTGAAAGAGGAGCTTCAGGTGGATCTTTCTTTACTATTCCTCCACAGGTACAAGTTGAGATTGCTTCTCGTAAAAAAATCATTACTGATGAGCATAGTGGCAGAATTTTGGTTGATCCTGTACTAGCTGAAGAAGAGCAAGTAAAAATGGGTAAAATGTTTACTAAAATGTAGTCACCCATTTTTCTATAAAAACAAAAGCCATTCTCTTTTTAAGAGGATGGCTTTTTTAGTATATTATGTTCTGAAAGATAGTCACTTATGCAATTCCTTAAATTCTTCATTGTAACCATAGCGCTAATGGCAAATTCCCAATTGTTTGGACAAGGTTTAGAGAGCTATAAATGGAAGAATCGTATTCTACTCTTTGTTGCCCATGACACTAATGATGATGCTTTGAACACAAACTTAACTGCATTTACAAATGGGCAAAAGAAACTTACTGATCGTGACCTTGTGCTTTTTTTAATGAGCCCTGAAAAGGTATATGACCAAGATAGAAGCAAATTAAACCTGAATGCAAAATTGATTTACAAGCGGCTAGAACTATCGCACGACTTTGAAGGTGTTTTGTTAATAGGGAAAGATGGCGGCATTAAGCTAACACAAGCTTTTCTACTAACACCAGAGGCCGTATTCGATAAAATAGATGGTATGCCAATGTGGCAATCGGAAATGCGCAGTAGAAAGGATTAAATTAAGTCTAAGATTTTCTGTTCTACTTCTTTACTATCCCATTTTTCTTCAATATTAGGTATTTGCATTACTTCTTGCATAATTTCTTCTTGAGCGTCACCCATAGCTAGCGCTTCTGAATAAGGCCTGTTTGAAAAAGTAACCCTTGAATATGCCGGAACCCATTTATCTGGGTGCAAATTAGCAAAGTGCTTTTCAATTTTTTTCTGTAATAAAAACTTTGGATCAGCGGTTTTACTACTCATCTCAATAAAGTTACGATAGCTAAGTTCCGCTATTGCATCAGCATCGGGTTTTCTATCTTCTTGATACTCCTTAAAAATAGCTTCCCAGTCATCGCCATGCTTTTCAATTTTTTGCTTTAACACAAAAATATCTTCAAAACCAGCATTCATACCTTGACCATAAAATGGAACAATAGCATGGGCAGAATCACCTACAAGAGCAACTTTGTCCCAATACGTCCAAGGATAACATTTCATGGTTACCATAGCACTTGTTGGGTTCTTAAAGAAATCTTCCGTTAGATTCTCTATTTCTTTTCTAACATTAGGAAAATATGCCTTGAAGAAAGACTTTGCCTGTTCTTTGGTCTGTATACTATCAAAAGACGTTTCGCCTTCAAAAGGCATAAACAAAGTACACGTAAAACTACCATCTAAATTAGGCATGGCAATTAACATGAACTTGCCACGAGGCCAAATATGAAAAGAATTTTTATCTAACTTATGGGTACCATCTTCATTGGCAGGTATAGAAAGCTCTTTATAACCAACATCTATAAAATTCTGAGAATAATCAAAACGGCTACGACGCTGCATTTTATGACGTACACGAGAAAATGCGCCATCACAACCAAAAACAATATCGTAATTGTATTCTTTCCATTCGCCCTTCTCGGTGTCTCCCGTAAACAAAGTAGCTTCGGGCAAATCAACATTCCAGACCTTCTCATCAAAACGAAACTCAACTCCAGCTTCTTCCGCTAAGTCAATCATTTTTTTATTCAACACTCCCCTAGAAATAGACCATATGGCCTCACCTTCTTTTCCGTATTTCTGAAAATAAATAGGCTTATCAATTACGTGCATAGCACGTTTATCTAATGGAATTGCAATTTTCTTTATTTCCTCTTCTATGCCAACTTCCGCTAACGACTGCCAGCCTCTATTGCTCATCGCCAAGTTTATAGAACGTCCAGAGAATTTTATATTTCTAATATCTGGTCTCCTATCAAAAACGGTAATGGTGTGTCCCATTTTTTTGAGATAAATGGCCAATAACGACCCGACAAGACCTGAACCTATTATGGCAATATTCTTGGAAATTTGTTTCATAGTAATTTCAAATGATGAGAAAAACGTAGATTGTAAATGTACTAAATTCTACCACAGTCTCTACATACAGGGTAATAGACTACAGAAACAGCTTACTTTGTTATGCAAGTGCAATACATAAACCAGAGTGATGAAAATTCTGCGAGAGCATCTATATACATGCAAAAAAGTCCTTCATAATTTCTAAATTACGAAGGACTTTTTAATTTTCTAAAGCTGCAGTTACTATTCTAGAATACCGTCTACGATGCCATAAGCAATCGATTCTTCGGCGTTCATCCAATAATCTCTATCAAAATCTTTCAATACCTTTTCATAATCTTGACCACAATTGTCTGCTAAAATACGAGCACTCAATTCTTTGGTCTTAATAATTTCTTTGGCCTGAATTTCAATATTTGAAGCTTGACCTCTTGCACCACCACTAGGCTGATGAATCATAACCTGTGCATGTGGTTGAATAAATCTTCTACCTTTCTTTCCAACAGAAAGCAAAATAGACCCCATAGAAGCAGCAAGACCAGTACAAATTGTAGAAACCGGACTTTTTAGCGATTTTATGATATCATACATTGCAAAACCAGAAGTAACATAACCACCTGGGCTATTAATGTACAACTGTATTTCTTTATTATTCTGCATATCTAAATACAACAAACGATCAATTACGTGCTTAGCAGAATCATCATCTACCATGCCCCATAAGAAGACTTTTCTTTCTTCTAACAATTTTTCGTCTATCGCTTCTTGAACTTTTCCTTTTTTAGAACTCATTTCCTATTGTTTATACATATCAAAATTAAACAATTTATCTGTACCAAAACAGTGTATATCTAATATCGATACAATTACCTTTTATCGTTTTTTTTAACGGTCTATCCATAACGATCAAAATATGCTAATCGATATAATCGCGCAACTCGTCTATAGATAAATGCTACTGGCGAAAATAAGAACCGTTCATCGGATAGTGTGCGTGTTAACAGTACTTTAAGTGAACTTTACATATAACAAAGAAAATTTATGCTATAAAAATACAGCACTTTTTTATCCCAAATAACCTAGTTGCTACAAATTGAACTTGACCTTAATTACACCATTACAAAACTATACAGGTAAAGACCGTATTGTAGCTTCTGATTATATGTCAACCAATGAGGATTGTTAGACAAACCTATAATTATGAAGAAAATTTTACTTTCCAAAAAAACATTACGAACTGCTGGACTATTTATGCTCCTATTAGCTTTTAATTCAGCTAATGCGCAGCTTCAGAAGGGGTTTACCCCTCGGTATTCAGAAACTATAACTGGTGATTTCACCATGATTGCCAACAATGTACTTTCCAGACATGCAACAAATGCATATAACGGTAACGGCAGTAATCATGACTTCTCAGACAATGTTTTTGTAGATATTGATAGTGACCCTACTACTTTTAATTCTAGTAGCGCCAACTTGGTCAATCCATCTCCGGGAAGTTCATGTATGACAATAGAACGTGTTTTTCTTTATTGGGCAGCAGCCGATAAGGAATATGAAGTAAATGGCTCTGGAACAATCATTGCCGGTACTGGAGGCGTTGAACCTTCTTGGAATTATAATGATATAAAATTAATGCTACCGGGATCTAGCACCTATGAACCAACAATAACGGCAGACGAGGTAATCTACCGTGGTAGAGATGACCATTTTGTAAATGACCCTTATATCTGTGTTAAAGATATTACTAGTTGGGTACAAGATTTAAGTGATCCTTTTGGAACATACCAAGTAGCGAACGTTAAAGCAACAGAAGGACAATTACTTTCTCACGGTGGAGGAAGAACAGGTACTTCCGGTGGATGGCAAATTGTTGTGGTTTGGCAAAGTCCTCTTATGCCACAGAAACACATTACTCTTTTTGACGGTTATGCACATATTACCAGTACCGAAAATAATTTTGATATCACATTTGATGGCTTTCAGACCGTACCTAACGGTGATGTAAAGGCTAATATGGTAATAGGATCTCTTGAAGGAGATAGAGGCATTTCTCGTGATCAATTATTAATACTGAATACCTCTAACAGATGGGAACCATTATCAACTCCTATTAGACAATCTAATAATTTTTTCAATAGTTCTATTACCACCCATGGTAGTGATTTCTTGGACAGAATACCAGCCAGTTCCAATACGCTAGGGTATGACGCCAGTCTATTTGATTTAGATAACAAAAACAACTCTCTTATAACCAATAATCAAACCTCAGCTACGGTAAGGATGACATCGGATCAAGAGGTGTATGGCCTCTACCTTTTAGGAATGGCCGTAGAAGTATACGAACCTTCTTTACATTCTTTAGACTTGTATGCAACCCCATCTGATGAAAACCCACGTACGGGAGAAATCGTTCAAATCTATTTGGATGTTGCGAATACAGGAAATGATAATATTAGAGATTTGTCATTTACGACTACTGTTCCAGAAGAGATGGATTTTATAAGTGTAGAACCTTTACCTGGTGAAATTACTTATGATTTTAACACCACAACGCGTGTACTTACATTTAATGTAGCAGATGGGTTAACAGATGTTACAAGCGCTCCATACACCATTCAATATTCGGTACGGGTTAAAGATGATGCGTATTTTTCTAGCATTCCAGCCTGTAAATTTAACTCTGAATCGCAGACCTTGGCTACATATATGGGTGAAATTAATATGACCCAACAAGTATCTAATAGCTCTTTTACTTTTGACGACTGTGGTATTGGTAACGGAGATCCAACTAATATCGTAATTCACATTACAGATGTACAAGCTCCCGTGTTTGCAGAAAACTTACCAGGTGACATTACGGTACCATGTAACGGTGTTCCAGACGCGGCTACATTAACTGCAATTGATTATTGTGACCCTAACCCTACTACTACATTTACAGAAACGGCCACTAATGACCGAAGTTGTGAAACTGGATATGAAATTACTAGAACGTGGACAGCTACAGACAACGCTAACAATACCTTTACTCACACGCAAATAATCACTGTAATCGCTGATGAATGCATCATGGACGAAGAAGCGCCAACTTTTGTTGAGGAACTTCCTGAAGATATGACTGTAGATTGTGACTCTATTCCCGATGCAGTACAATTGACGGCAATAGATAATTGCGATACTGACCCAGAAGTAACTTTTACAGAAACTGCTACTAACGATAGGGATTGTACAACAGGTTACGAAATTACCAGAACGTGGATTGCTGTTGACAACAACGGTAACGAAACGGTTCATACCCAACTTATTATTGTTGAGGCAGATTTACCTTGTGATATTGAAAATCTAATCATATCTAAAACTATTACAGCCAATGGAGATGGTATTAATGACATCTTTGAAATTACCGGATTAGAAGGATGTGATTACACCTATCACTTGAAAGTTTTTAATCGTTGGGGCAATATTGTCTATGACAATAACGATTATACTAATGATTGGAACGGAATAGCACCAAGTAATGCTTTGGGTAACTCAGGCATGCTTTCGTCAGGAACGTACTATTATATTATCGGTTTTGGTAATAACGAAATGAAACCAGTAAACGGATATATTTATATCGGTTCAAACTAAAAAGGCAACCATGACAGCACTTAGAAATTACCTAGCAATTTTGGCGGTAAGCTGTGCCTTTTTTTCAAATGCACAACAGCTTCCACAGTTTACCCAATACGTTTATAATACCATGTCTATAAATCCGGCATATGCGGGCAGCAGACAAACATTAAATGCTACCGCTTTGCACAGGAACCAATGGGCCGGCATAGAGGGGAACCCAACAACAAGTACACTATCTGTACACACACCTATACGCTTTAGTAATATAGGGGTTGGTCTCTCATACATAAATGACCAATTAGGTTTTGAGAAAACAAACTACATCTACGCAGATGTTTCATACACCGTTCCATTAAGCAGCGATGTAAATATGGCCCTTGGACTAAAAGGTGGTGTTACTAATTATAAATTAGGAACACCGGACGAAGGTGACCCTTTCTTTTTTGATGGCTTCTCTAAATGGAATCCTAATATGGGTGCCGGTATTTATGTTAGTTCAGACAAATGGTACCTAGGTGCATCAGCTCCTAGAATATTAAATACAGATTTAAACAATGGCGAATTTGTAGCCCTTGAACGCAACAGTTATTATGCTATTGGTGGTTATGTTTTTGATATTGGACAAACTACAAAATTCAAACCAACGGCCATATTAAAATATACTAACGGTGCACCAGCGTCTTATGATGTTACAGCAAATTTTCTTTTCTATGAGAAATTCTGGATTGGAGCTTCATACCGTTTTAATGATTCCGATAGTTTTGGTGTGTTGATGGATTATGCCATTTCCGATTCTTTTAGAATTGGGTATGCTTACGACTTGCCTACCTCAAGCTTTAGACCTTATTCAGGAGGAACACATGAGGTTATTCTTATCTATGAATTATTTAATAGAGGATTAAAGGCCATGAAATCTCCCCGTTATTTCTAAAAGGTATTCTTCATTTTTCAGTAATGATTTTTAGCCAAGTGCTTGCTTTGATCAAAAGCATTTATCTTTGAGAAAAAATTACGATATGGCAAAGTACTTTTCCGCATGTATTCTTTTTACAATTCTTTTTATTAGCTGTAAAGAGACAAAAAAAACAGAAGCACCTCAACCCGAAAAAGAGCTAACTATTTTAGAAAAAATAGCTTATGTCAACGGCTATGAAAACTGGAATAAAGTTGAAGAACTAAAATTCACTTTTAATGTAGACCGAGATACTTCTCACTTTGAGCGTACGTGGATTTGGAAACCAAAAACGAATCAGGTAACTGCCATATCCACAGAAGACACCTTAATCTATAACAGAAAGGATATGGACAGTACGGCCTACAAAACTAACGGCGGGTTCATTACTGATAAGTATTGGCTGATAGCACCCATCAATATTCTTTGGGATAAAGACGGAAGTACAAACGAACTTACACCAAGTGCCGAAGCCCCTTTAGCAAAACATCCATGCAGAAACTAACGGTTGTTTACAAACAAGATGGCGGCTACACACCTGGTGATGCCTATGATTTTTATTTTGGCGATGATTATCTCATAAAAGAATGGGTATTTAGAAAAGGGAATCAGGCAGAACCTTCTATGAGCACTACTTGGGAAGATTATACTGATGTTGGCGGACTTAAAGTAGCCAAAATGCATCAAAATGAAGATGGTAGTTTTAAACTTTACTTTACCAATCTTGAAGTAAAAACAAATTAATCATTAGGCTTTTTTCCATTTCGATTCAATTTAAAAGTTGCTGCCAATACTAAAAGGGCACAAGCAAATAGTACCACAAAGCAAGTTTTTAGTGAAGAGCTATCGGCAATGAACCCCAAAATTGGAGGGGCCACTAAAAAACCGGTATAGCCAGTACCCGCTATAAATGACACACTTTGTGAAGAATCTACACCCTTTACTTTACCTCCTATACGAAATACCTCTGGTACCATAACTGAAAATCCTAGTCCGCTTAAAGCAAAACCGGAAATGGCCATATACGTTTCCGTACTCAAGACCATTACATATCCCAATAACACCAAGACAGTGGCAAACGTTACCATTTTCACCGATCCTATTTTTTCGCTGATACCATCCCCAAGAAAACGTCCTAAAGTCATAGTAACTTGAAAACCTAAGAATCCGGCTCCCCAAAGGACTTCGGGTGCTAAACTTATTTCTTTTAAATAAAGTCCGCTCCAGTCTACGATGGCACCTTCGCTTCCCATGGCTACGAATGAAATCAACCCTAAAAACAACATCGGCTTAAAGAGTTTTAAACTAAATGCTTCTTTTTCCTCAACCGCAGCTACTATATTTTTATACTTTCCATGGAAAATAAAATTGACACCCAAAACTAATAGAACAGCAATTAGCATGTGTAATGGCGGATTACCCAATGGTCCTATAAGAAAACTCCCTAGTCCGGCCAACACGCCTCCCAAACTGAAAAATCCATGGGAAGCACTCATAAAACTTGTTCTATCTTCTTTTTCTAGTTCAGTCACCAAGGTATTCATAGAAATATCTGTAAAACCATTAGCTGCACCAAAAAGAAATAACGCCGCAATAAGCGTATAATAGTTAGGAGACAATAAAGGTAAAAGTGCTGCTACGCTACTTAATACCACTCCGTACCAAGTAGCCCTCCCTACTCCTATTCTATTAATGATCGAAGAGGCCATGGGAAAAACCGTGAACACCCCAAGGGAAAGAAAAAATATAGCAAGCCCCAACTGAGACTTATCTATTTGAAGCTGTTCTTTTACCGCTGGTATGTAAATGGCCCATGTACCAAAAAGGATGTTAATACTCGCAAACACCCATGCTGCGCCAAAATAGCGTGAATTTGTCAGAATAAGACGAAGAGATTTCATATTGGGTATTTGATACGAAGATAATTGAAATACTAGTGTCCAAAAACGAAAAAAGACCACCTTTTAAAGGTGGTCTTTATTTTTATGTAACGGATAAAAATTTATCCTATTTTAGCCCCTGGTTGGTATTAATTACAACTTTTTATGTAATTCCAACGTGTATAATCTCTTTGGTATACCCTTCCATAATACAATACATAATCACCTACGCTGTATGCTTTGTTTGAAGCATAAGTAGATGCAGTATTGCATAAATCTTCTTCTTTAGGTGCAGGATTATCTCCTCCACCATCTGTAGACGGATAAGCAGCATTCATTCCTTGTATATCCAATGATGATAAACGGGCTTGTCTTTGAGGCAATGTATTCCCACTACGATCAGTAATGGTTGGCTGTCCGTTTTTACTAAACGTATAGCTACCGTACATCATAATTGAATTCACATCAAAAGAACCCGTAAGAAAAGTTGCCGAAGTACTCTTATAAAACTGGTCTTGGGCATTAGATTGGATATTCTCTGTTTTAATGATAATATGATTATCTCTATCTGACCTATTCTGTTCGTGAATATACCCTAATGTATGACCAAGTTCATGAATAATAACCACTGCTGTAGCACGAGTACCTAATTGAATATAGCCACCAGAATTGTACATCCCTAAGGTTGCAACTCCAGAATTACTATTAGACCCCGAAGAAGAGATGGTTACATAATTAGATTGGTTGGTGCGTTCTTTAAAAACAACATTGGTCTTGCTAGACCATTCATCAAAAGACTTTTGCAACTCACTTTTTACGCTAGAGCTTAAGCCATTAATTACATAATAGACAGTATTATTTGTCCATTTTCTAATTCCACCAGCCAACGCCAGACCTGAAAGCTCTTCGCCCGGAACAGGATTAGGGTTATAGGTATCAGGAGAATCTGCGAGTTGATCTTCAAATAATCGCGCATCGGAACCAGCTAAACTGTAGGTGCCATCATCTTCTAAAGATACTTGCACGGCATCACCCATGAAATATTTAGTGATAAATTCTGCATCTTGAATATCTTGATTTGCCGGAACTTCCGTTTGGGGAACTAGAGAAGTTTCGGCATCAAGTTCAGTAGTATCATCGGAACAGGAAATTACTGCCAATGTACTTACTGCCATTAAAAGCATAAGACGAGTAGGAAACGTTTTGTTTTTCATTTTTTTCATTTAGTGTTCATTTTAAGTTTTGGGGCCAAAACTCACATTTTATGTACGGAAATAACCACCAATACGGTCGACGAATGGTAATTATTATCGATGAAATGCACTAATTAAAAATTTCAAAAAATGAAATACTACCCCTACCCCCAATAGAATCGGGAGAAAGTTAAGTGTTCAAATAAATAGGAATTAAACCGTTTTAATACCTTCTTTTAAGATTTGACCAAAACGGTACATGTCTTCAAATGAACAATAAAAAGGTGCCGGAGCTAAACGAATCACATTGGGTTCACGCCAGTCCGTAATGACGCCATTTTTCATTAAGTAGTCAAAAAGTGGCTTTCCTTGCCCGTGAAGAAAAACGGACAACTGTGTACCTCTATTTTTAGGCGTAATAATTTCGAAAGAAGTCCCATCCATTTCCGCATCTATTTCTTGAAGAACAAACTCTAGATAAGCTACAATACGGTCTCTTTTATCAATTAAAGCGTCCATACCTACCTCTTCAAACATCTCCAAAGAAGCTAAATAAGGAGCCACAGATAATACAGGAGGATTACTCAACTGCCAAGCATCGGCATTTGCCATGGGCTCAAATTCCGGTTTCATCAAGAAACGAGTTTCCTTTTTGGTTCCCCACCAGCCTTCAAATCTTGGAATATCTTTTTTATTCAGATGACGTTCATGAATGTATACACCAGAAGCATTACCGGGACCACTATTCATATATTTATAGCTGCACCATGCAGCAAAATCTGCATCCCAATCGTGCAATTTCAATTCAATATTACCTGCACCATGAGCCAAATCCCAACCTACATTGGCACCAACAGCCTTACCTGCTTTGGTTATCGTTTCCATGTCAAAAACTTGACCGTTGTAATAATTTACTCCACCAATAAGCACTAGAGCTAGCTCATCACCTATCTCATTTATGTTTTCAATAACATCTTCGGTACGCCAGAAGTTTTCGCCTTCTCTTTTCTTTACCTCAACCAAAGTATCCTCTGGATCAAGACCATGATGCCTCACCTGGCTTTGTAACATATATTGGTCCGAAGGAAATGCTTTTTCTTCACAAAGAATCTTGTAACGTTTGCTTGTTGGCCTGTAGAAGGTAACCATCAATAGATGTAAGTTCACCGTAAGCGTATTCATAACTGAAACCTCTTCCGTCTTTGCTCCCACCACTTTTGCCAATGGGGCTGCTAACCGCTCATGATAATCCCACCAAGGCTTTTCTGAATGAAAATGACCTTCCACAGCAAGATTTTCCCAATCTGTCATGACATCATCAACAAATTTCTTAGTCCGTTTAGGTTGTAATCCGAGAGAATTTCCTGTAAAATAAATAACCTGTTTTCCGTTCACTTTTGGAAAGTAAAATTCATCACGATAGCTTCGTAATTTATCTTCGCCATCTAGTTTTTGGGCAAACTCTAAGGTGTTCTCGAATTTCATAAGACAGTTTTTATCAAAAATACAATTTAGGAAAGGAAATTTGAACTATTGAAGCGCTACTTTGGGTTAACAATTCTCATCTCAACAATGTGCGCTTTAAAACCTACTTTTTCGTAAGCTCTAATAGCACCTGCATTATCATCATAGACGGTAAGGCGTATTTCAGAAATACCTTTTGATTTAGACCAATCCTTTAAGGCTTCTACTACCTTTTTATTTAATCCTTGGCCTCTAAAACTAGCATCGGTATACATAAAACCTAGATAGCTATATAGTTCATGATCAAGATATGGCTTGCCTTTCTTTATTTGCGCATAGCCGGAAGCAACGAGTTGCCCTTCGTGTTCAATTACCACAACCTCTGCCTCATTACTTTTAATCAACTCACCCAAATCATAGTAACTGATAGGGTCTTCTTTTAGAGTTGGGTCAAAAGGTCTTTCAAAAGCAATGATGCCTTGTTCAAATTCTAGTAAAGTATCTAAATCACTCAATACTGCGCTTCGCGTAATAAATTTACTCATAGTTTCTACAGGTCTATTCTACGGTTAAGAAGTTCTAAAATACTATATATTTGCACAAATTACAGGTCATGCATTTCTTATCTTCAGATTTAGAGGATTACATTCAAAATCACTCAGAGAACGAACCCAAATTGCTTCAAGAACTTACTAGGGAAACACATCTTAAAGTAGTGCGCCCACGTATGCTTACAGGTCATTTTCAAGGAAGGGTACTTAGTGTGTTATCAAAAATAATCTATCCTAAAAATATTCTTGAAATAGGTACTTATACAGGCTACTCTGCCCTTTGCCTTGCAGAAGGAATGCAAAAAGATGGTGAGTTACACACCATAGATATTAACGAAGAGCTACAAGATATTCAAGAACGCTATTTTTCCCGTAGTGCATACAAGAATCAAATCGTACAACATATTGGTGATGCCAAAAATATCATACCAAAACTTGAAACTACCTTTGACCTTGTTTTTATTGATGCTGAAAAAAAGGATTACCCTGATTATTTTGAACTGGTCATGCAAAAGACTCGGCCAGGTAGTGTTATACTATCTGATAATGTATTATGGTCCGGTAAAGTAGTTGAGCCTGTAGATAAAAAAGATAAGGTGACACCTATTCTGCTGGACTTCAACAAAAAATTAAAAGAAGACCCACGGATAGAAACAGTATTACTACCTATTAGGGATGGCTTAACCCTAAGTAGGGTGCGATAAGGCGAACGTAGAGCATATAGAAAAGCCACGCCGAGAAAACACCTACTGATGATCCCACAATAATATCTATTGGAAAATGTACGCCAACAAAAATACGGCTAGACACAAATAATATTGGCCAAATATAGAATAGCCAGCACCATTTAAAACGTCTTCTTAAAAACAGCACTACAATAGTAGTTACCGAAAAAGAACTGGAAGAATGACCAGAAAAGAAACTAAAGGTTGAAGAAGGTTTAAGAATACGAATCAACGTATTTATATTCTCGTTATTATTGGGCCTTGTACGTGCCACGACCTCTTTGGTCAGATCCGTTATAGTTGAAACAAAAAACAACATTAACAAAATAGTGATGACCACAAAGACAGCTTCTTTCTTTGGGTATTTTAAAAAAATTAAAACGAGAAATAAAATAAAAAGGGGAATCCAAGTGGAGAAATGGGTAACTATAATCCAAAATTGATCATAGTCTTCAATGCCTAAATTATTGAGGTAAATAAAGGTTTCCCTATCCCATTCTAAAATACGATCAAGCAAACCTAACTTCTTTTGATGCTTCCAGTAACATCATCAACGCTTTTCTTAACGTCGCTTACTCCTTTTTTAAGGTCATTACCGATTCCTGAAGTAATATTATCTTTAACATCATCAATATCCTTCTTGATGTCCGTGATGAAGCTGGTATCTATACCCTGCTTATCTGCACTCTTTTGAATTTCTTGTTTAATATCTTCTGTGGCATCTTTTAGTTGACGCATACCCTTGCCCAGCCCCTTGGCTATGCCGGGAATCTTATCGGCGCCAAAAACCATTACCACGATGAACATGATAAAGAATATTTCACCTCCGCTAATGAATAAAAAGTACAATGAATACATATCACAAATATAATAAAGTTTACATAGAAAGACCTGTCAGGTTAAGAAAACCTAACAGGTCTTTTTGTGATATTAACAAAAATTTATTTGCCTTTAACGGCGTTTTCTTTCATCTTCTCGAAATCCGATTTCTCTTCTTTCTTAGGCCATGAGTTATTAGACGTATCAATGTCTGCAGTTTCGGCCTTTGGATCAACAACAATACCAGTAAGTTTTGTCTGTGAAGATATTACCACACTTACTTCCTTATCATTCTTTCTCCAAATTTCAGGTGGGTAAGTAATATTTTTAGTAGTCCCATCTGCATAGGTGTACTCTACAATTAATGGCATTGGTATACCACCTGGCTTATCATAAGTAACCTCATAGAAATATTTAGGCTCCTTAACAGCTGCTCTTTCGTCTGCTGTTAAATTATCCATCATAAATTCTTTAAGCGACTTTGAATTCTCAGAAGGTGCTTTATCCTTTAAGTTAGGATCTAAATCTTCACTTCCTTCTTCAGCCAAATAAACTAATGGAGGTAAATCTTCTTCAGAAATACCACGAACAGCCATATACTCTTGCATCTTTTTGCTTGGCTTGTCCGTTACATAGTATTTTTTAATTCCTTTTACCCCTATATCCACAAAATCCGTAGTATAGAACCATCCTCTCCAATACCAATCTAAATCTACTGCAGAAGCATCTTCCATAGTTCTAAAGAAATCTTCTGGAGTTGGGTGTTTAAACATCCAACGGTGAGAATATGTTTTAAAAGCATGATCAAAAAGCTCTCTCCCCATTACAGTCTCACGTAGAATATTTAAGGCTGTAGCTGCCTTACCATAAGCGTTAGGACCCAACTGATAAACGTTTTCTGGATTTGACATGATCGGTGCAAGCGTACTCTGATCTCCTGCCATGTAAGGAACAACTTTAGATGGGTCTCCTCTTCTTGAAGGATACTTATCGTTTGGCGCAATTGCTTCTGGAAATTTCTCACCAAATTCTTGTTCCGCCATAAATTGCATAAAAGTATCTAGACCTTCATCCATCCAACCCCACTGGCGTTCGTCAGAATTAACGATCATAGGAAAAAAGTTGTGACCTACTTCGTGAATAATTACACTGATCATACCATATTTTACACGATCGGAATACGTACCATCTTCGTTAGGACGACCATAGTTCCAACAAATCATAGGGTACTCCATACCTTGTTGTTTGGCATGTACCGATATTGCTTTTGGATAAGGGTAATCAAACGTATGTGACGAGTATGATTTTAATGTGTGTGCTACCGCTTTGGTAGAATACTCTTCCCATAATGGGTTACCTTCTTTTGGGTATAACGAAACGGCCATAACATCTTTGCTGCCAACTTTAACGGCCTGCATGTCCCAAATAAATTTTCTTGAAGTAGCAAAACCGTAATCTCTTACGTTTTCTGCTCTAAACTTCCATGTCTTTTTCTTTTCAGAAAAACCTTTTTCTGCCTCTTCGGCTTCGGCTTGGGTTACGATTACAACAGGTTTGTCATATGACTTCTTGGCTTGTTCGTAACGCTTCATCATTTCCTTTGAAAAGATATCTTTTCTATTCTGAAGTGTTCCCGTAGCATCTAAAACGTGATCCGCAGGTACGGTAATATTTACATCGTAATCACCAAAAGTAAGGGCAAATTCACCGCTGCCCCAAAACTGATGGTTCTGCCAACCTTCTACATCACTATATACTGCCATTCTTGGAAAGAACTGTGCAATAACATAGGCGCGGTTGCCATCTTTAGCGAAATATTCAAAACCAGAACGGGCTCTGTTTATGGTATGATCAGGAATGTTATAATTCCATTTTATTGAAAATGAAATCTGTTCTTTGCTTTTCAATGGCTTTGGAATATCAATACGCATCATAGTTTGGTTGATGGTATACTTCAAAGGTTTTCCGTTAGCATCTTTCACATAATCTATATTGAAACCGCCATCAAAAGGCTCGGTCATGTATTTCTGTGCGAAAGTACCGGCAGGCTCTGCCATTGGTACACCACCGCCATTACGCAAAGGAGATTTTGAGGTTTTAGCACGTACGTTCTGATCTAATTGCAACCAAAGGTACTCAAGGTCATCTGGTGAGTTGTTGGTATAGGTAATAGTTTCTGTACCAAAGATTTTTGCGTTTTTATCGTCAAGCTCGATATCCATCTTATAATCAGCTTTTTGCTGATAATACTCGGGACCAGGTGTACCCGATGCTGATCGATAATTGTTAGGAGTTGCGAACTCTTCATATAACTGTTTGAATTTACTTTGATTGTAATGGCCTGGTTCCTTGTCTGCGTTAACGCCTTCTTGTGCCATTATTACGCTGGCGAATACAAAAAGTAACGAAGCTAGACAGTACTTTAATTTGTTCATATATGTTTGTGGTTTTAATCGCTGAAAATTAAAATAATTTAAGGAATAGTTACCTAGATGTTATAGTTTTAACATTCCTTTAGTACGAGATTTGACTAAAACAAAGCTCTTTTTATCTTTTCCTACCTTAAAGTGCACTACGTTTTGTTGTTCATCAAACAAATCGGTCAAAACTTCATTTTCAATCAGAATGGTTTTTAATGTTGCTAAATCAACATTGGGCACCTCAATATAAAAGATGACTACATCTGCATCGTATTTCTTTCCTATATAATTATAAGAGGCATTGGCACCGTTTACTTCCACTACAAATTTGGCCCGCAGGTATTTCTCTAGGTATTCATCGGCCAATGGCGATTCTTCCTCTGTAGCTAACTTAGATTTCACATCATACCGCTCTTGAAGTAGCTTATCTAGATCATCTATAAAAACACGAGAAGTGATTTGTAACGCCTTGTCTTTTTCTGAATAATTGACATTTGTTACGCTTACGTAAAACTTATGAGCTGCCGTAAAGGCAACCAATGGAAGTACTAGTATTACAAGAAACATTTTTAAAGACTTCATAAACTGATTTTCTACTACAAAAATAGGCAAATGTTATGCCAAAAACAGTATTAGTCCAACCCGTTGTTTTTTCTGTAAACTAGACTTTTCTGTGACATTAACTTATATAAAGATGCCATGTCATCTGCGTTTGCTAGTTCCTTAAAATCAGCATCAATCATACAGTAGTTCAAGAAATCATTAATTTGTTCTTCTTGAATTTTTAGAGTATTTACAAAAACAAAGTCCGTAAAAAATAACCGTATCTCATCTATTTGCCGAACCTCTTTTTCTAAAGTCGCATACTTTTTTAAATCTTTAGTTTTACCAGATAAATCATCGTACATCCTCACTAACTTTAGATTATAGGAGATTTTTGGCTTAAAAGTGACGGTATCATAACCAGAAGCTAAATCTAGATATTTATTTAACCGAAGTGTTTCCCCCACCCCATCAGGTCTACGCCTAGCTTTTCTATTTTCTAAACCCAACGATTGAGATGTTATTACTGAACCAACAGGAACTCTATTTAAATCCCTACTCATATCTCCCGTTAAACTATATGGGGTTACCACTACCTCCTCTAACTGAGTTAAGACTTCCTCTAGGGGAACTACCAGTAATTTACTTCCTAAAATAGCTGTTGTAACTACTATTTCTTTCTTTTTGAATTGCACGGCCGAAAAAACCAAGGTGTCATTAAGCTGGACTTCAATATCAAAAAAACCATTGGTAGTTGTAATTGTGGCTCTATTTGAGGTTGTATTCAACACATGTGTGGCAGAAACATCACCATTCGTGCTATATACACGACCTTCTAATGAAACTTGGGCTTGAGACATGGTTCCCACCATTGCCAAAACACTTACAGAAAATAATTTTTGCAATGGTTTCATATGATATTATTTTAGCAAATAACTACAACCTTAATTGCTTTTTATCACCTACATCATCATCTACTCTTCATAATTTTTAAGGTACACAACACTTTTCTTCCTCATATAACCCCATATTTTTATTCTATCATGGGTATCTACAATTTGTTGAAAAGCGGCATCTACTTCACAGAAGTACATAAATTCTTCAATCTTATCTTGGGGAATTTTTAGCTCGGTAGTATAAAGGGAATCCACATAAAATTCTCGTACCCGTTGGGTTCGGGCATATTTCTCATTCCGCTTTAGGCGAGCTTTCAACATTTTCTTACGACCGGTAATCATATTAATTAACGGGTCAAAACTCATGTATGGGTTTGCGGTAGCAGCCTGAAATTCGCGCTCTGCTTTAGTCATGGGAACCACATAAGCATTAGGCAACCCTAAAGTGGAGGCGGTAATAACAGGCTCCGTTCTCAAGGTTTTAAGGTCACTTGCTATATTGCCCGAAAGATTATAGGGCATAACCACCACCTCATCCAATTCTGTCAGAGATTCTTCTAGTGGTATCATTAGAAGTTTGCTTTCAAGAAGACTTGGCGTAATTACAATTTCCTTACGTTTATATTGCACGGCAGAAAACACCAAGGTATCATTAAGCTTAGCAACAATAGTAAAAAAACCATCAATGTTCGTAATTGTGGCCTTTTTAGTGGTTGTATTTAAAACGTGAGTTGCGGCCACATCACCATCTTTACTAAAGACGCGGCCCTGAAGTTCATCAGAAAAGAAATCTTGCGCGGATAGACCCGTCAAGAGAAAGAAAAAAAATATAAAAAGAAGTTTATTTCTCTTCATTAATTAGTTCTCGGTACGCCTTGCTTTTGTTGACCAAAAAATCGATTAGCTCAAATTCGTTTTTCTTTAAAAGCAATGCATATTCAGGTTCGTGGGTATCTAAATATATTAGAAAATCATCTATAGAAGCTTGAGGCAATTTAAGATCGGCTACAAAAAACTCATCATCATATACCTGTCTTAATACTTGACTCATTTTCATACGTGGCTTCTTTTCAGCAGTATCTCCTTTACTTGCTTTAGCCAACGCCTTAAATATATTTACAAAATTAAGTCCGTCTTTCATTCCCCTTTCAGATTCACTTAGGGCTATATTTTCTACTTCGGTAGAGCGATCAATATCATACTCAACCTTTTTGAATTCTTCATTCTGCAATTGTAGGAATTTCTCCTCATTCTCTGGGCTTACGACCACCTCATCCAATTCAGTAACCTTTTCGTTCACTTCAACTACCAAACGACCATTTTTAATAATTTCTTCGGTAACTTTTAGGACTTCCAAATTATAGTTCACTGCTGTAAAAGCCAATTCATCACCAGCTTTAACCATTATGGCAAACTGTCCTTCTTCATTAGATATCACTGCAGTTTCTGTAGTAATATTTATAACGTTCTCATTAGGTACACTTATATTTCTGTACAATACCGTACCACGCAATAATTGGCGATCATCATCTTGGGCGGTTACAGATAAGAAAGTAAAAAGAACACATATTAGGGTAGGGATAATCTTCATTTGGTTGTTTTATAAGTAGTCTTGTAAAAGACGTGGTTTTTTAAAATCAATTTCAGGGCAACTTTATAAGGAGTACTTTCGTACAATAAAATAGAGTTACCAGTTTTTTAAATTAAGTGGTTAAAGGAAATACATGTTTTGGTCTTAAAAAAACCACGGTGGCTAAACTTTTGTTAATTCGTAAAATAACTAAAATCTATGTTGTAACTACCTCATTACTAATACCCATAATCCTTTTAGCTAGACTTACACGTAGTTTGTCTTGTTAATTTAGATAAGTTCCAATATAATTTTATTTTTGTTTACCCTAAAATTTTAAATCGCAATTGTATGCAAAAGCGCATCTCGATACCGTTATTCTTTATCGGTTTTTTCCTCATCAGTTTTGCTCAAGCTCAAGTAAAAATAGGTGATAACCCCCAAGTTATTGACCCAAGTTCTATTCTTGAACTCGAGAGTTCAGATAAGGTATTGGTCATTACAAGGGTAGATTCACTTCAAATGACTACCATAGTACCCAACCGTGGTGCCTTGGTCTATAACACTACAGCAGATTGTGTCTATTATTATGATGGTACAGCGTGGATTAGTATGTGTGAAGGTATTGATGGCAGTGCTCTCACGGCTTTACCTATCGAAAATGACGAAAGTACTATTGTAATTACCCCTACTGCGGATGGTAACAATATAGAAATAGCTCCTAATAGCATATCTAGTGATCAAATATTAAATGGAGGTATTAATGGTGTAGATATACAAGATGGATCTATTGGCAGAGGGAAATTAGCTCCTAATGCCGTAGATAAGGCAAGAATTGCTGAAAATGCAGTTGGTCCATATGCTATTGATAGAGATAGTCTTCCTTTAAGCTTCTTTAATAATGACATTGGTTTTATTACCGGTGCCAATATTGTAAGCGGCGATGCCAATAATGCAATTGAAATTGGAAGTGATGGTGGTGCCCTTTTTGATGCTACAACAATAGAAACCAGTATTGCGGCCAATGCTGCTGCGATTGCTGCAGATAATGACAATAGCCCTACCAACGAAATACAAACTTTGGATCTTACCGGCAACCGACTTTCTTTAAGTGGTGCAACAGGTTTTGTTGATTTACCTACGGCCGATGGATCAGATACTAATATAAATGCGGGAAATAATGTAACTATTCAAGGAAATGGTACGACTGCCACTCCTTACGTCATAAATGCTAGCGAAGTTGATGGAAGCATTACAAATGAATTAACGGATATTGATTTTGATCTAGCAACAAACATTCTTAGCCTTTCCAATGGCGCTACTGCTGCCGGAAGTAGTGTAAATTTAAGCTCTTTAGCTGGTGGCGGAACTACAGCACAAATATCCTCTACTGCGAGTATTACAGTTGCAGGAGATGGTTCTGCGGCAACGCCTTATGAATTAACCGCTGTTGGTGGAGGTGGTGGAAGCACTGAAGTAGCAGACGGAACAACAATAACGGGAATTGGTACCGCTGGAAATCCTTTTAAAATAGAACCTTCTACCACAGCAGGTCAGTTTTTGAATACTGATGCAAGTGGCAATGTAGTTTGGGCCAATGTACCTGCAACAGGTACTACACCTATTTTAAGTGAAGTTCTAGCAACAGGAAATGGAGCTCTAAACCAACAAATTAAAGAATTGTTAGACCCTACCGCTGCCCAAGATGCAGCGACTAAAGCATATGTTGATGCAACTGTTGCGTCAGGAGGAACATTGACCGACGGAAGTATTTTAATTGGAGGTACTGGAGATATCGCTCAACAATTAGTTTTAAGTGGTGATGCTACTATGGATAATGCTGGAGTACTTACTATTGAGGATGAAGTAATAGAATCTGCTAATATATTAGATGGTACTATTGATTTGGCTGACCTAGGAGATATGGGAGCCACTGCAAATGGAGAAATTATACAATGGGATATTACTGCCAACGCTGGTGCAGGAGGTTGGACAGTTGCAGATATTTCTGGTGGACATAACGGTGTTGCTAAATCTATCTTTTTTGCAGATGCAGATGGAACACCTACTACAACTAATGATAATGACAACCCTAACGATGACTTTGGTTTCTTTTGGGATACCGACGCTAGACCTTTTGGAACTACCAGTACCTACGGCGCTCTTTATGTGGGTAGACAAGGAGATAGTCCTAACCCAGGTAATTTTGCGAAAATGGTAATAAGTGAACGGATTGCAAATAACCATCCACAAGCAGGTCTTGCATTTCCTCTTCAGATTCAAAATGAAAGTGGCCAGGATGGAGGCGCAACGGCTATTCTTTTCGCTGTTGACAGAGGAGGATCCCATGGTAAAGGTTCTCTAGCATTTGAAAGAACAGGTGCATGGGGTGTTGGAGATTTTCATTTTTTACAAGAGCCTACTGGCAATGCAGATATCCCCACACTTGCCGATAAAAGCTTTAGTATATTAAGTAACAAAGACATACAACTATACGGAAATGTAATCGCTCAAAATGGCCCAGGTGCTGTAGGTCAAGTATTGACGACTGATGCTTCTGGTCAAACTGTTTGGGGAACCGGTGGAGGTAGCGGAACAGATGAACAAAATATTGAAGGCTCTGTATTAACAGACCAACTATTAACCATTGGTATTGAAAATGGTACAGGGCAAGATGTAGATTTAGCAAGTTTTGCTACTGAAGTGGAACTGGCAGCAGCAATTGCAGCATCAGCTGCATTAGATGGGGATACTGATGATCAAAACGAAATTGAACTTCCTACAGGCGGAGCAAGTGGAAACGTTTTGTCTACAGACGGTGCTGGTGTGTATTCATGGATTGCAGCATCAGGAGGCCTTGCTGCTGTAACTACCTCTACTTCATTCACAGGTGATGGAACAACGGGTTCGGAACTTGATATTGTTGATGATGCAATTACCACAGATGAATTAGCCATTGATGCTGTTATCGAAGAAAATATTTTAGACGAAGCAGTTACTTCTGCAAAAATTGCAAACGCAACTATAGCTCTTGAAGACCTTAGCAATATGGGAGCAACAACAACAGGTCAAGTTTTAAAATGGGACCAGGTTGCTGCGCAATGGACTATTGGCACAGATGATGGCGGATCTACTGCCTATACACCAGGAGCAGGACTTGCATTATCTGCAACAAATGAATTTAGCGTAAATGATTTAGTAGGCGATGTAACAGGCCCAACTACGGCGACTGTAATTGCAGACGACGCTATTACTAACGCTAAAATAGCAGACGATGCAGTAAATACTGATGAGATTGCAGCAGGTGCTGTTGTGTTTAACAGTATAGCAAACGATGCTGTTAACACTTTGAAAATAGCAAACGATGCTGTAACTATTGATAAAATAAAGGAAAGTACAATTGACGGCCAAATATTAACAACTAGCGGTACTGATGTAGTTTGGGCAGATGCACAAAATTTTGCAGAATCTAACTTAACACAAACTGCAGATAGAATTTATGATTTAGATGGTAATAACTTATCATTTGATACTGGAGGTGGCAATATTGGTATAGGTGCTCTACCTGGCGCGCCCCAAGACCAACTCGACGTAAACGGGTCTATAAGATCAAGAGGTGGTTTCAACGCTACAGAAGGTAGTGCCGGTGCCCCTGGTTACGGATTCTATACAAATGGAGATACCGATACAGGTATGTTCAGGGCTTCTGAAAATAATTTAGGCTTTTCAACAGGAGGCATAGAAGTTCTTAGAATTGATAATACACAAAACGTAGGTATTGGCACCGATACTCCCGCAAGAAAATTACATGTTGCAGGAGATATCCTTGCGGATGGTGTTTTTAGATCTAATACTAATACCATTCAAATTCCCGACTACGTTTTCCAAAAATATTACTTAGGAAATTCTAAATTAAAAGAAAGTTATAACTTTAGTAATCTTAGCGAAGTAGAAGCGTTCATTAAAAAGAACCACCACTTACCAGGGGTAACGTCTGCTATTAAAGCTAAAGAAGAAGGTCATTGGAACTTAAGTAACTCAAACTTGCAAAACCTTGAAAAAATAGAAGAACTTTTTCTTCACACTATTGAACAAGAAAAAGAAATCAATAGACTTAAAGCGGAAAAAGAAGCCATGGCAAACGAGTTAAAAACCATGAAAAACGACATTGAAGAAATCAAAGCGCTTCTAAATAAATAAAAAGACCAACAGATTCAATCTGCATTGAACATGAAAAAACATCTATACATAGCGGCTCTAATTTTGGCATCGGGCGTACAGGCACAAGAAGCATTGTACAATACCGGTAACCTCCGTATTCATGAAGGTGGTGTCATGGGCTTTCATACCGATCTAATTAATGATGGTAGTTTTGATGAAAATCTGGGCTTAGTCGGTTTCTACGGAGATAACCTTCGCAGCATTAGTGGTAGCTTTCCCGCTACGCTATATGATGTAGAGTTTGTAACAGGTTCAGGAACAGTTCTACAGAACGCTTTAAACGTATTGAACAATGCTAACTTCGTTACCGGAGATGTCATTACCGATCGGGCACAACCTGCTTTATCACTTAACTTCTTGGCAAATGCTTTTCCCAATGGACAAAGTAATATTAGTAAGGTAAACGGGTACGCGAGTGTAAACGATCAGCAGAATTTTATTTTCCCCGTGGGAGATGATGCGCAATTACGTCCGTTAATATTAAACTCAGAAGGCATTAATACTTTAGCCAGATGTGCCTATTTTATAGAAGACGCTAATAACCCTACTACCCTACCGGGTTCATATAATACAAATAATAAAGATACCCAGATCGGTGATATCAGTACCATAGAATTTTGGCACTTAGAAGGTTCCGTACCTTCTTCCATACAACTCTCTTGGAACGAACGTAGTAACATTGGCCTTTTAACCAGTGATGTTAACGAGGTTGCCATTGTAGGTTACAGTAAAGCTACCAATCGTTGGGAAAGCCTTAATGGTTCAGCACCTGCAGGAGATTTAAACGAAGGCGTTGTAGCTTCCGGTTCTTTTATTCCGGATGACTATGAAGTACTTACGTTTGCCGCCATGGGTGAACCTAGAGATTTTTTAAAACTAGAAAACTATTTTGTTTCTCCTAACGGAGATGGCATTAATGATTTTCTTGAGATTCCAGAATTGGCGTTATCACCTAACAACTTTGTACAAATTTATAACCGTGAGGGACTCAAGGTTTTTGAAAAACAAAACTACACGGATGAGTTCAACGGACTTTCCACACAAAATAATTTTGTCATAACAAGAGATCAAGGCCTTCCTTCTGGGGTGTATTTCTATATTGTTACACTAGACGATTTGGACCTTGAATTCCAAGGATTTTTATATTTGGCGAACGATTAATTAAAAAAGAGACCACTTAGGTCTCTTTTTTTACCGTTCATCGATCTTTTATACTTCATTTTACTTTTACAGAATTTACCTACAACTATTTTCCCTTGTAACACTACAACTTCCCTTCACTTCACAACAAATAGTGTGCATTTCATCGATCTGACTCTAACTTTACTTAAAAAAAGTTAAAGAGGCTCTGATTTATAATGACACGTCAGGGATTTACATTTTAAGTTTAAAACATATTTCTAAGCTTAAGCCGTAATTTAATTGGATTCTAAAATTGAACATCAGACTACTTGCCCCCACAAGGAAACCTTTCACACGAATCTAAAATTTTCTTTAAAGCTATTTGAGCTTATTTTTTGAATGTCATTTTCAAAGAATAATTATAACCGACCTACCATTTGTTCTCAAAAATAAATGGTTATAAAATTGAAAATTAATATGAAAAACGTTCCCCTCGTTGTTCTCTTATTTTTAACGCAACTCGCGTTTTCACAAGTAAAAATAGGAGATAACATAAATCAGATTGATGCGGCCTCGTTAATGGAACTAGAAAGTTCCACTAAAGTATTTGTGGTTACGCGGGTTACCAATGCCCAAATGAACAGTATTACTCCATTAAATGGGGCACTGGTCTTTAACACCGATCAAAATTGCCTGTTTCAATATAAAGGTAATATTTGGTCTAGTCTATGTGTAAACATTGCTGCCGGGGAAACCATTACCGCCTTATTGGATAATAATAATGGTACGGTAACTTATACTAATGAAGCGGGTATTTCTGCTATAATTTCAAAAGCAAACTTAGTAGACAATCAAGATGGTAGCTATACTTTTAGTAATGGTACTAACGCAATAAACTTTGTTGGCACGGACAATCAAAATTTAGAAAATGCCAATTTAGATGCTACTACCTCTATTTTAAATATTGATATCGAGAACGGAAATAGTACCACTGCAGACCTTTCAGCTTTGGAAGAATCTTCAGATATCACTGCAGTTCAAGACGATGTTGATGCAAATGAAGCGGATGCAGATGCCGCACTACTTGCTGAAATTAACAGAGCTACAGCTGCCGAAACAAATTTACAAGCTGATGTTGACACAAACGAAGCTGACGCCGATGCTGCAATTTTAGCCGAAACAACTAGAGCTACTACCGCTGAAACTACTATCCAGAATGATGTTAATCAAAACGAAACAGATGCTGACGCAGCCATCGCTTTAAAAGAAGATGCCGCAAACAAATCGACTGATGTAACTCTTGCCGATGCTACCGATACCAAGTTCCCAACAGAACTTGCAGTTAAGACCTATGTGGACGGGCAAATTGCCGCTACCGCAGATGACGATATTACAGCTGCGACTATAGATGCTGCCAGTGTTTTGAAAATTGATGAAGGTGCTACCTCCGTTACCGTAGACCTTTCTGATTTGGAAGAGTCTGCGGACATTACCGCCGAAACAAATAGAGCAACTGCTGCCGAAACAGCTATCCAGGATGATGTTGACCAAAACGAAGCTGACGCTGATGCCGCAATTTTAGCAGAAACCAACAGAGCAACTGCCGCTGAAACTACCATCCAAAATGATGTAAACCAAAATGAGGCAGATGCCGATGCTGCCATCGCATTAAAAGAAGATGCCGCAAACAAATCGACTGACATTACCCTTGCCGATGCTACCGATACCAAGTTCCCAACGGAACTTGCAGTTAAGACCTATGTGGACGGACAAATTGCTGCTACCGCAGATGACGATATTACTGCAGCCACTATAGATGCTGCAAGTCTTTTGAAAATTGACGAAGGTACTACTTCCGTTACCGTTGACCTTTCCGATTTGGAAGAATCTGCGGACATTACTGCCGTTCAAAACGATGTTGACCAAAACGAGTCTGACGCGGACACCGCCATTACTGCAGTTCAAGACGATGTAGACCAAAACGAAGCCGATGCTGATGCAGCAATACTTACAGAAACCAACAGGGCAACAGCAGCTGAAACCGCTATCCAGAATGACGTTGACCAAAACGAAGCTGACGCCGATGCTGCAATTTTAGCGGAAACAACCAGAGCTACTGCCGCTGAAACTGCTATCCAGAATGATGTAAATCAAAATGAAGCAGATGCTGACGCAGCCATCACTTTAAAAGAAGATGCCGCAAACAAATCGACTGACATTACCCTTGCAGACCCAACCGATACCAAGTTCCCAACGGAACTTGCGGTTAAAACCTATGTGGACGGACAAATTGCCGCAGCTGCAGATGACGATATTACTGCAGCGACTATAGATGCTGCAAGTGTTTTGAAAATTGATGAAGGTGCTACCTCCGTTACCGTTGACCTTTCCGATTTGGAGGAATCTGCAGATATTATTGCCGTTCAAAATGATGTTGATGCAAATGAAGCCGATGCAGATGCTGCAATACTCGCAGAAACAAACAGAGCAACTGCTGCCGAAACTGCTATCCAGAATGATGTTGACCAGAACGAAGCAGACGCCGATGCTGCAATTTTAGCCGAAACAACTAGAGCTACTGCCGCTGAAACTACTATCCAGAATGATGTAAACCAAAATGAAGCAGACGCCGATGCTGCCATCGCATTAAAAGAAGATGCCGCAAACAAATCGACTGACGTTACCCTTGCCGATGCTACCGATACCAAGTTCCCAACGGAACTTGCAGTTAAGACCTATGTGGACGGACAAATTGCCGCTACCGCAGATGACGATATTACAGCTGCGACTATAGATGCTGCCAGTGTTTTAAAAATTGACGAAGGTGCTACTTCCGTTACCGTTGACCTTTCCGATTTGGAAGAGTCCGCAGATATCACTGCCGTTCAAGACGATGTTGATGCAAATGAAGCCGACGCTGATGCAGCAATACTCGCAGAAACAAACAGAGCAACTGCTGCCGAAACTGCTATCCAGAATGATGTTGACACAAACGAAGCAGACGCCGATGCTGCAATTTTAGCGGAAACAACTAGAGCTACTGCCGCTGAAACTGCTATCCAGAATGATGTAAATCAAAATGAGGCGGATGCAGATGCAGCCATCGCTTTAAAAGAAGATACCGCAAACAAATCGACTGACATTACCCTTTCCGATGCTACCGATACCAAGTTCCCAACGGAACTTGCGGTTAAGACCTATGTGGACGGACAAATTGCCGCAACTGCAGATGACGATATTACTGCAGCGACTATAGATGCTGCCAGTGTTTTGAAAATTGATGAAGGTGCTACCTCCGTTACCGTTGACCTTTCCGCTTTGGAGGAATCTGCAGATATTATTGCCGTTCAAAACGATGTTGACCAAAACGAGGCAGACGCGGACACCGCTATTACTGCAGTTCAAGATGATGTTGACCAAAACGAAGCCGATGCCGATGCTGCAATTTTAACCGAAACAACTAGAGCAACAGCTGCCGAAACTGCCATTCAGAATGATGTAAACCAAAATGAAGCAGATGCCGATGCTGCCATCGCATTAAAAGAAGATGCCGCAAACAAATCGACAGACGTTACCCTTGCCGACCCAACCGATACCAAGTTCCCAACGGAACTTGCCGTTAAGACCTATGTGGACGCACAAATTGCCGCCACTGCAGATGACGATATTACTGCAGTGACTATAGATGCCGCCAGTGTTTTGAAAATTGACGAAGGTGCCACTTCCGTTACCGTTGACCTTTCCGATTTGGAAGAATCTGCAGATATTACTGCAGTTCAAAATGATGTAGACCAAAACGAAGCCGATGCCGATGCTACAATTTTAACCGAAACAACTAGAGCAACAGCTGCCGAAACTGCCATTCAGAATGATGTAAACCAAAATGAGGAAGATGCAGACGCAGCCATCGCTCTTAAAGAAGATGCCGCAAACAAATCGACAGATGTTACTCTTGCCGACCCAACCGATACCAAGTTCCCAACGGAACTTGCCGTTAAGACTTATGTGGACGCACAAATTGCCGCCACTGCAGATGATGATATTACTGCAGCGACTATAGATGCTGCAAGTGTTTTGAAAATTGACGAAGGTGCTACCTCCGTTACGGTTGACCTTTCCGATTTGGAAGAATCTGCGGACATTACTGCCGTTCAAAACGATGTTGACCAGAACGAAGCCGATGCAGATGCCGCAATTCTTGCCGTACAAAACGATATTGACCAAAATGAATCTGATGCTGATGCAGCAATACTAGCCGTGCAAAACGATGTGGACCAAAATGAAACAGACGCTGATGCAGCAATACTAGCTGAAACCAACAGAGCAACTGCCGCTGAAACTGCTATCCAGAATGATGTAAATCAAAACGAAGCAGATTCTGACGCAGCCATCGCTTTAAAAGAAGATGCCGCAAACAAATCGACTGACATTACCCTTGCCGATGCCACCAATACCAAGTTCCCAACAGAACTTGCAGTAAAAACTTATGTGGACGGACAAATAACACTCAATGCAGATGACGATATTACTGCAGCTTCAATCAATGCCTCAAGCGTTTTAAAAATTGACGAAGGTGCTACTTCCGTTACCGTTGACCTTTCAGCTTTAGAAGAATCTGCCGATATCATTGCCGTTCAAGATGATGTTGACCAGAACGAAGCCGATGCCGACGCTGCCATCGCTTTAAAAGAAGATGCAGTAAACAAATCGACCGATGTTACCCTTGCAGATGTTACGGACACAAAGTTCCCAACTGAACTTGCCGTTAAGACTTATGTAGACGGACAAATTACAGCTACTGCCGATGATGATATTACAGGGGTTACCATAAATACTTCAAGCATATTAACAATTAGTGAAGGTGGAACTTCAGTAACAGCTAATCTTTCAGCTTTGGAAGAATCAGCTGATATTACCGCAGTTCAGAATGATGTAAATCAAAATGAAGCCGATGCCGATGCAGATATTTTAGCGGAACAACTAAGAGCTACTGCAGCAGAAACAACGCTTCAAAACAATATCAACTTAAAAGAAGATGCCAATAATAAATCTACGGACGTAAATCTTGCTGACGCCTCTAATACGAAGTTCCCAACAGAACTTGCTGTAAAAACGTATGTTGACAGTCAAGTTGGAAGTGTAAATAGCCTCACAAACGGCAATATTTTTGTTGGAGACAATAGTAATATTGCACAAGGAGTTGCGATGAGCGGAGACGCCACCCTATCCAACACCGGTGCTTTAACTATTGAAACCGATGCAGTTACCGCCGCCAAAATAAATAGTGATGTTGCAGGCAATGGTTTATCACAAAATACTACAACTTGAGCGTTAGAAGTAGATGCCCTGAATATTTCAGATTTAGTTACGGGTAATAAAATTGCAACCATAACGCAACCTGACGCCTCTACAGTGGCTATTAATGAAACTATAACCTCATTTGCAGAAGTTTCTGGAAACAGAAGTATTCTACGCTTTACTAATGAGGCAAATGGAACCGATGATGTTACCAGTGTAGTAAGAAGCGTAAACGGGGTTGTGCCAGCCGCAAATGGTAATGTTGCCGTAATCCTTTCCAGTACGTCAACAGGTCTTGAAGTTAATCTTCCTTCAACCGGTGTAGATTCAGATATCTATATCGTTTCCGGGGAGTCTGGCTTAACGGCAGATAGAAATGGAGTTGCTTTTATTTATGATGATGTTACAGGATGGCAAGAAGTAACTACCGACCTTTCTACAAACGATGCTAGGTATTTGAATGTAAACGGAGATGCCATGGCAGGAACATTGTCTATGGCCAGTCATCCCTTAACTAATTTATTAGACCCTTCCAACGCCCAAGATGCAGCCACTAAAAATTATGTTGATGGTTTAGCTACTGGAGATATTACTTCTACGGACTTAACGGTTACCAACGGAACCGATTCTGCTTTTAAGGATGTTACCTTAACCATTGCCAACGGTGCCGTAACTCCCTTAAAAATAGCTGCAGGAGCCAATAATCAATCATTGGTAACAGATAACACAGGAACAGTTTCTTGGATAGATTCTAGCACTTTTAACCACTCCGGAACAACAGGTTCTGTTTTCTTTGCAGGCCCTACAGGAACTCCTATTGAAGATAACGACCAATTATTTTGGGATAGCGCAAATAACAGATTAGGTATAGGCACAAATACGCCAACACACAAATTACAAGTTACAGGCCAAGTTAGAGCTACTTCATTTGCGAATGCAGATGGAACAGCCAATAGTCCTTCGTATCGTTTTAATAGTGATGGAGACACAGGGATGTATAAAGAAGGTACAAATGAGTTAGGATTTTCCACCAACGCAACAAATGCGATACTTATTGATGCCTCTCAAAATGTAGGTATTGGAACAGTTACACCAGACGAAAGTCTTCATGTAGCAAATAACATGAGACTAGACGGTAGTTTTGAAGACAAGGATGGAGAAGCTGGAACAGCTGGCCAAGTACTGTCATCAACAGCAACTGGCACAGATTGGATAGACGCTCCTTCAGCAGACCCAAAAATCAGTACTGATGCTGGAAATAGCGTTACCGCAGGTACAGACGCGGGAGTTTTCTATAACAGTCCTATCAAAGCTTTTGGTAAAATTTCTTCGGCGGGAACGGTTATAAAATCAACTCCCGGAGTTACTATCACAAAACTGGCTGGTTTAGGTCATTACCAAGTTACTTTGGCCGCAGGTACAACAGCAGATTCAGATTATATTATTCAACTGTCACAACCAGGAAGAGGTGGTGCTGGAAATGATGACCCTGGAATATCATATAGTAGCCAAACCACTACAACATTTGAGGTAATCATAGGAGATAACGATAATGGAGGTACGGACCGTACTAGATTTGATTCTGAATTTATGTTCACCATTTTAGACCTATAAGCAAATGAAGAAATTACTATATATAGTTTTGCTTTTAGTGATAAAGGTAACATGGGCCCAAGCCCCTACTGCTAATGAACTAGTAAGTATACACTCTGCTACCCTAGCAGAGATAAATGCAATGGCCAGTCCTATTGAAGGTTCTCTAATCTACAATACTAATGATAAATTTTTATACCAATTTAATGGTACTCTTTGGCAGAAACTGACGCCAGAAGGCAATGAAACAAAAATTGTTGCTAATGGTAATGTTAGTATAAGTGGAACCGGAACAACGGCAGACCCCTATGTTGTTTCTTCTATAAAATCTACATTCACCACCAATCCAGATGGGTCTTTTACTTTTTCCAATGGTATTGATCCCGATGTGAATTTTAGCCCTACTGTACCGGGCAACACACCTATTGTTTCAAATTCTAATGCCGGAACAGGTAACTGTTCTCAATTTGGACTAAATGAAACCAGAGACTTAATCATTCAAGGTGCTTACTTTGACGGCTCCTCAACAGTTGCAGTTACAGGACAAACAATAAATTCAGTAACAATAAATAGTTCTACCCAGATTACGGCAAATATAACCACTGGAGGAGCTTATGGAAATTTTGATATTTCCGTTACCAATAATGCCGGGTTAGGCACCTTAGTTGGTGGCTTTGTGTTACAAGCATCATCCCCGCTTTCAATTAATAGTATATCCGTTACAGATATGGTCCTTACGGGCTCAATGACCTGTGATGGTAATATTCTGACCAAAACTGCAACAGCAGGTTGGAACGCGCAAGGTTACTCGCTGAACCATGAAATAAGTAATATAAAAGGTGGTAGACTAGATTTTACACCCAACCAAACAAATCTATTAGCGATGATAGGACTTAGTTATGATCCTTCTTCAAGTGCCTCTTACCCTAACCTTAATTATGCCATGTATATAGTTTCAAATTCTCAAATACAGATTCGAGAAAGCGGGGCCAGTCTGGGTTATGTTTCAAGTTACGCAGCTGGAGATGTTCTAAGTATTGATGTGGATTGTTTAGGTAATGTAACGTATTTACGAAATGACAACATTATTTTCACTTCCTCTAGAAAAGCTGTGAGCCCATTATATTTTGATTCTTCTTTCTACCATATAGGTATGAAAATCTCAAACATACTAATGAAATACTAATGAGAATAGAAAAATGTATGTTCTTTATTTTTAGTAAATTAGGTCTCCCCGCTGGTAGAGACCTAGATACTATCCTTTATTTTCTCAAACTTAATTACACTAAGTCGGTCCAATCGGCAACAATAAACATATCCCCCGTTAAACCATTAATTGCTAACCAATTATGAAACAATTAATAGTAATGTCTTTGACTCTTTTTGCACTGCAACCTAGCGAGGTAGTAGCGCAAGTAGATGGCAACTATTTACTGGGGCTCACCAATGCAACAACCTTAGAAATGAATGCCGGTATAAATCCTGTAGTCGGCTCACTTTTGTATAATACCGACGAGGAGAAAATGTACTTGAACACCGCTTCAGGTTTCAAAAAAATACCTTCTATAGATACAAATTCAGTAGATTTCTGGGGAGCTATAGGAAATGCAGGCTCTAATGCTACCACTCATTTTTTAGGAACTACGGACCTTCAGGATTTCGTAATAAAAACGGATAATAGTGAAAGAATTAGAATATCATCAACTGGAAACATCGGTATAAATAATCCTACGCCTAACGCTCAAATAGATATTGAAAGCGCAAGTGTGCCCTTACGAATTCAACCCAGCACCACTACTCCAACCGGAACCGAAAGCGGGCAAATTTTTATGGGAGATGACGGTATTCTGTACGCTTATGACGGGTCTAGAACAAAATGGCTGAGCGTTGATCGTACTATGGTGGGTTGGGGAGTCAACAATCCTGTAACCACATTAGCCTACATGAGACAGTTTAACGGTGCCGAATCAAATAAAAATGGTTGGCGCATGCTTAGAGATGGTACAATCACCGGAATTACGGTACAAACTGAAAATGCCAACACATGGACATTGGAAATCAGAAAAAATGATGGCCTTATACCAATAGCTATTTTAGCAATTGCTGCTACAGAAGGTGGCCAAGATGACACTATGAATATCGATTTTAACCAAGGTGATTTTTTACAGGCTTATTGTAATGGAATTGCTGTGGAATATCCAGAAACTTTAATTGAAATAGCCTGGAGAAAGTAACTATAAAAACGATGAAGAAATACGCAATTATTATTGGTAGCCTAGTCTTGAGCATGTATAGTAATAACATGGTAGCACAAGACTCATTTCATAATTTTGGAAACATGAAAATGCATGAAGATGCGCAGATTGGTTTTTACCAAAATTTGATTAATGATGGCTCCTTTGATGATAATAAAGGACTAGCGGGTTTTTATAATGAAGACATAGCTTATATAAGCGGAGCTTTCAGGCCCGTTTTTAAGGACTTAGAAATAGTTGTAGATAAAGACCTTATTTTAGAAGTTGGTATTGGAATAACCAACAACAGCAATTTTATTTCGGGAGATTTGGTGACTCCAAAATTCTTAGTTGACACAAATATTGAATATATTAATGATGCCTTTTATAATGGTGATACTAATTTCTCCAAAGTAGACGGGTATTCTGCTGTAAGAAACAAGCAAGATTTTATTTTCCCCATAGGTCATTTTGATAAATTAAGACCTTTAAAACTATCATCTTACCTAATTAACGAGAATGCCAAGTCGGCTTATTTTTTCGAAGACCCTAACCACCCATCTACCTTTCATACCACTTTTAGCACAGAGAATAGAACCGATATTTTAGTTTCGATAAGTAATGAGGAATTTTGGGATTTGGATACAGAGGTATCTTCCAAAGTTACCTTAGGGTGGGATACAGATAGTAGTCTATCTAGTTTTATAGATGACGTTGAAAATTTAAGAGTTGTAGGTTGGCATACAGAACACAGCATTTGGGAAGATTTGGGCAATACCGCCTTGGAAGGAGATTTTGATAAGGGTGAAATAACATCAGACGTTTTTACACCAGACGACTACACGATTATCACTTTTGGAGGAAGTCTTAGTAGACAGAGTGTTGATTTGGGTAATTACCTAATGACACCAAACGGAGATGGAAAAGCAGATTTTCTTGTTTTGGAAGCCGTTTCTTTATCACCTAACAATCAGCTTACCATTTACAACAGATGGGGACGGGCAGTTTACGAAGCCACTAACTACGACAATACTTTTGGAGGCACAGCCAACGTTAGTAGCGTAGTTGCCACCTCAAAAAAACTACCTGCCGGAGTTTATTTTTACATAATTGATTTGAAAGATATTGATGTAAAACATCAAGGATTCTTGTATATAAATCAAGAGTAATCCTCTAAATAAACGGAGCTACATTACGCTGTACCAACTATTATTTTTACTTTAAAAAGTACATTGAATAAAAAGCTTTCTTAAAAAATAGCACTCGTGCAATTTATTTTAAAGATACAAGCCTACTTTACAAGATTTGTACCCTCATGAACGTTATCATTATAACCACAATCTATTCTTGGCATCAAATTTGAATATCTTTGCCTAGATTGTGAACATGATTAAATTCAATAATGGTATGATGGAACGACGAGCATTCATAAAAAAGAGTGGTGTTGCTGGCCTTGCTTTGGCAGCTTTACCCAATTTGGCATTTTCTAAAGATTTTGAATATAGCATCTTAGAGTTAATGGGTAAAACCGATATTAAACTCTATGGAGAAGGTATTAATTTACGTAAAGAGGCCCATGACGCATTTGTAGAAATGAAGAAGGCTGCATATAGCGATGGTATTAATTTAAAAGTAGTTTCTAGCTATCGTAATTTTGAACGCCAACGTTCTATTTGGGAACGAAAATATTTAAAATACACAGACGATAAAGGCATGACCCCTCAAAATGCCATTGATAAAATTATAGAATACTCTACCATACCCGGAACTAGTCGTCATCATTGGGGAACCGATATTGATATTGTTGATGGAAACAGAAATGTGAAAGGAGACATGCTCGTACCTTCCAAATTCGCAGAAGGAGAACCCTATGGCGATTTTAAGAAGTGGATGGATGAAAATTCAAAACATTTTGATTTTCATTTAGTATACACCGATATACCTGGCCGCAGAGGATTTAAATATGAGCCATGGCATTTTAGCTACGCACCTATTTCCGTGCCTATGCTAACAGAATTTCGCAGAAAAAACATCATGCAATTGTTAAAAGACGAAGACTTTTACGGTAGTGAACATTTCACAGAAGGATTCTTAACAAATTATATTCAAGACAATATCCTAGATATCAATACAGAACTTTTGTAAGTCTTTTGTATATTGAGCTGATAAATAACACTATACCATGCGAGGAGGAAGTTGGAAAATAAGAATATTCATTGGTTTGGCCATTGTAGCTTTTGCTTTTATTAAGCGCTGCAGTAGCAAAGAAGAAAATCCATACACGGGAAGGGTACAGACCATTAATATGAGTGCCGAACAAGAAATTGCCATTGGCCTTCAAAGTACTCCAGAAATTGCACAACAATATGGTGGGCTATATCCAGATGAAAAATTACAAGCCTATGTAGACCAGGTTGGTAATAAGCTAGTTCAAAATAGTATTGCCAAAGAAACTCCGTATGCATATGACTTTCACCTTTTGGCAGATGACCAAACTATTAATGCATTCGCATTACCCGGAGGTCCCGTTTTTATTACCTACGCCCTTTTCAGGCAATTAAATGAAGCGCAATTGGCAGGAGTACTTGGTCATGAAATAGGCCATGTAATTGGCAGACATTCCGCAGAACGTATTGCTGAAGGAGAATTTTGGCAAACCTTATCCACTGGAGCTTCTGTAGGAGGCGATATGGGAGGCTTAGTTGGCGGAATAGGCCAAAACACACTACTTAAAAATGGTCGTGGAGACGAATTGGAAAGTGATGACCTTGGAGTTCTCTTTATGATTAACTCTGGTTACCAACCTGAAGAAATGATTCACGTTATGGAGATTTTAAAGTCTGCAGCAGGACCAAACCGAGTCCCGGAATTTCAAAGCTCGCACCCTGACCCCGAGAATAGAATCGAAAAAATACAAGAATCTATAGAGAAGTACCGCAACCAATAATACTTCTTAAAACATATTAAAGAGGCGCTTAAACGGATATAAATTCGATTTAAGCGCCTTTTGCTTTTTATTTTACAAATGGCATGAACGGTTGTTAAATTCGTTGAAATGCAGCGTGTTGTATCCTTATTTATCTATCTTTACACCTCCCAAATACTACCTTTGCCAACGCAGCAATTTAACCATTATAGCTTTTACAATAATCAATGCCCCTAGACAAGGCATTTAAAATAAAACTATATGGGAACACTATCGCACTTTAAAAATTTATATACCGAAGCATTTGAGAACTGCAAGCCTGAACTAGTAGTAATACTTCTAAAGGCATATTCGGTATTTTGTGGATTAATGTTGTTTATGGCTGTTTACGCGTTTGTAGATAGAGCCGTTAACGGGTTTGAATTTTAATTCGCAGCGCTTTACCGCTCTTTTACGAGATACTATATGAAAAAAAGCCCGACCATATTAATATGGTCGGGTTTCTTGTTTTTCATAGCAATCGGGCTAATTCAAATTTTTAGCTTCCCATGGCTGTTTCAATTACCCTAAGGGCTTCAGAAGCATTAGAAAGCTCTGCATATTTTGAAATGGAATATCCTTTATCACTTTTAATTTTCAGGTTAGCTCCATTGTCTATTAATAATTCCAAAATCTCGGCCTTGTTATAACGGGCTGCAAAAATAGCCGGAGTCATACCTAAAGACTTTTTGTTGACATCCTCGCCAAGCTCTATCAGTTTTTTTACAACATCTATATCTCCCTGCATAATTGCTTTGCAAAAAGAATTTAGCTCTACAATGTCATACATTTCAAATGCAGAAGCATCTGTTGTAGTGATTGTGTCATTGGCCATTACGGCTGAAGTTCCGACCAAACAGGCCATTGCGAAAGTTAATAACGTTTTTCTCATGATGAATGATTTAAATTGATGAATGAATAATTGATTGTTTAATAATAGACTGGGATTTTGCGAAGTTGTTACAGCCTTAGGCTCATAATAACTAAATTTTAACATTTACAAATATTTAGCAACACTCAAATAAACCCCTCATAATCAATCAGCAAAGCCATTCCACCATACTTTTCAAAAGCACATAAAAAATTGAAAACTTTTCAGCTAAGGTTTAAAAAACCTCGTTTAAATCACTAAAATGTGGAATCTCTAACAATGCTAAAATCGGATTAAAAAAGCACCGTTATAATTGGTAATTCCTCTTAGATCACAGTACTTTTGAAAATCTAATTTATCATAGCCATGAACAAAAAAGTAATACTTATGATTCTTGATGGTTGGGGCAAATCTCCCAATCCCAAGGTCTCCGCAGTAGACAATGCAAATACTCCATTTGTTGACTCACTTTATAAAAACTATCCAAACGCAAACCTTCTTACAGATGGTATGAACGTAGGTCTTCCTGAAGGCCAAATGGGTAATAGTGAAGTAGGCCATATGAACCTTGGTGCCGGACGTATCGTATACCAAGATTTAGCTAAAATAAATCTGGCAGTAAAAGAGAACACCCTTAAAGACGAGAAAGTCTTGAAAGATGCTTTTGCTTATGCCAAGAAAAATAACAAGCCAGTACACTTTTTAGGCTTGGTAAGTAATGGTGGAGTTCATAGCCATATCAACCACATTAAAGGACTCATTGAGGCCGGGAACGATTCTGGCGTTAAAAATATGTTCGTTCACGCCTTTACCGATGGTAGAGATGTTGACCCAAAAAGCGGCAAAAATTTCTTGACCGATCTTAGTGATTTTTGTGCCGATAAAAACACAAAACTAGCTTCTGTAATAGGAAGATATTTTGCTATGGATCGTGACAAACGTTGGGAACGAGTGAAAAAAGCCTACGATGTCATGGTAAATGCCGAAGGCGAAAAAACTACTGACATTGGTGCCAAAATGCAGGAGAATTATGATAATGGCGTTACTGATGAATTTATTGAGCCTATCGTAATGACCGATAGCAACGGAAATCCTCTTGCTAAAATCTCAGAAGATGATGTGGTTATTTTCTTCAACTTCAGAACTGATCGTGGCCGTGAACTTACTGAAGTATTAAACCAAGTAGATATGCATGAGCAAAACATGCATAAATTAAATTTATACTACGTTACGCTAACAAACTATGACGCATCTTACAATGGTGTCCATGTAGTTTATGATAAGGCAAATATTGAGGATACCCTTGGTGAGGTTTTAGAGAGAGCACATAAAAAGCAGATTCGTATTGCGGAAACAGAAAAATATCCACACGTTACCTTTTTCTTTAATGGTGGACGGGAAGAGCCTTTTGATGGCGAACAGCGTCTTTTATGCCCTTCTCCTAAAGTCGCCACTTATGATTTAAAACCGGAGATGAGCGCTTATGAAATTAGAGATGCCATTATTCCTGAATTGAAAAAAGGAGAGGTTGATTTTGTTTGCTTAAACTTTGCGAATCCTGACATGGTAGGTCATACAGGAGTTATGTCTGCTGCAATAAAAGCTTGTGAAGTTGTTGATGAATGTGCCAAGGCCGTGGTAACCGCAGGTTTAGAAAACGGGTATACTTCCATTGTAATTGCGGATCACGGCAACTGTGAAACCATGGTTAATCCAGATGGTAGCCCAAACACGGCACATACCACTAACCCTGTTCCGTTAATCTTGGTAGACAAGGACATTAAAGCAATTAAAGATGGTGTATTAGGCGATATTGCTCCAACCATTTTAAAATTACTAGGTGTTCCACAACCTAAATTAATGACAAGAGAAGCTCTTGTATAAAGAATAACATCAATTATTTTTACCTTTGCCACTATGATTAAATTAAAAACACCCGAGGAAATAGAACTAATGCGCGAAAGCGCCCTAGTAGTATCAAAAACTTTGGGCATGCTGGCATCGGAGATAAAACCAGGTGTCAACGCTCTATTTCTTGATAAATTAGCAGAAGAATTTATAAGGGAACAGGGCGCTGAACCAGGTTTCTTAGGAATGTATGACTTTCCGAATACATTAAATATGAGCCCTAATGCTCAAGTGGTACATGGTATCCCAAACAATGAACCATTGAAAGATGGTGACATTATTTCTGTGGATTGTGGTTCGCTTAAGAATGGATATTATGGTGACCATGCCTACACTTTTCCCGTAGGAGAAGTATCTGAAGAAACTAAAAAACTATTAAAAGTAGCCAAAGAGTCATTGTACTTAGGAATTTCAGAATTCAAAGTTGGAAACCGAGTTGGCGATGTTGGCTTTGCCATCCAGAATTACTGTGAAAACCATGGTTACGGAGTTGTTCGTGAATTGGTTGGTCATGGACTGGGTAAAAAACTACATGAAGGACCGGAAATGCCAAACTACGGAAAACGTGGTCGTGGAAAACAGTTCAAAGAAGGTCTAGTTGTTGCTATTGAACCTATGATCAACATGGGAACAAAACGTATAAAACAACTTAAAGACGGTTGGACAATCTTAACAGCAGATGGAAAACCAAGCGCACATTTTGAGCACAATGTAGCCATTGTTAACGGTAAGCCTGAATTACTATCTACGTTTCAGTACATTTACGATGCTTTGGGTATCGAAACTGATGAAGAAGACAATTTCCGCAAGGAAAATTTTGTTCTTTAAGCTAGGGCCAACAAAGGTAATTTGTGCAAATAGATGTAATACGTGTCCAAAATTTTCAAGTTTATTCTGAATGCTGTTCCCAGGCCCTTACTTATTAAACTAAGTTACGTGGCACGGCCTATATTAGGGCTATGGATGCGTGGCAATCGTTACGAGGACCCTATTGACGGTAAAAAATTCAAGAGCTTCTTACCTTACGGTTATGAAAGTCCAAGAGAAAATGTACTTTCACCTTTTACCTTATCTCTAGAAAGGCACCGTTTGTTGTGGCTTTACTTAAAAAATGAGACCAACTTCTTTACCGAAAAACTAAAAGTGCTTCATTTTGCTCCCGAGCAGGCATTCTACAAGCGTTTTAGAAATCTTAAAAATCTAGAATATATAACCACTGATCTTTTATCTCCACTAGCGGATGTAAAGGCAGATATTTGCGATTTACCTTTTGAAGACAACTCTTTTGATGTTATTTTCTGTAACCATGTTCTGGAACATATTCCGGATGACACCAAAGCAATGCAGGAACTATATCGTGTTCTTAGAAAGGGTGGTTGGGCTATTTTACAAATTCCTCAAGACCTAGAGCGTAAAATTACTTTTGAAGACGATTCTATTACAGATAAGAAAGAACGCGCCAAAATATTTGGCCAGTATGACCATGTACGAATCTATGGTTGGGATTATTTTGATAAATTAAGAAGTATAGGTTTCATCGTAGATGAAGTGGACTATACCGCTACTCTTCCTCCAGAAGACATAGACAAATATCGCTTGGCTAAAGGCGAAATAATACCTCTTGTAAAGAAACCGCTTTAGTTTTTTACTATTAAAGCTTCAAAACCGGGGGTCATGAATTCATGCGTTTCTCCCTTTTCGTCTATAAAAATAATATAAGCTTCCAGTTCCCGTTTTACGGTCAATAGCTTCAGTACCTTATCTAGGTCCATTGCCATAAAAGAAGTGGCATATGCGTCTGCCTTTGCACAATTATCTGCCAAAACAGTAGCTGCCAATGTATTTGCATTTTTTGTATACCCTGTAGTTGGATCAATAGTATGAACATATTTGAGCCCCGTTACCGGGTCCTCCCTAAAATGTCTATAATTTCCCGATGAAGCCAAAGCCCTATCCTCAAGACGGATGGTAGCTTTTAATTTTCGCTCATTTTCCATGGTAGGATCGTCTATACCTACAATCCATGGTTTTTGTTTGATTTGGTTTTGACCCTTTGCTACAAGCTCCCCTCCTACTTCCAACAAATAGTTCTCAATACCATTGTTATCCATAAGCTTTGCCAGCCTATCTATAGAATATCCTTTGGCTATGGCATTAAAATCAAAATAGATATTAGGGTTGGATTTACGAATTGTATTTCCTTCCGTAAGCTCTACTTTGTTAAAACCTACGTATTGCAACAAGCTATCTACACGCGTGCTATCCATCTGTATCTGCTTTTCTGGACCAAACCCCCATGCATTTACCAATACGCCCACAGTAGGGTCAAAATAGCCCTCAGTAGCTCCGTATACTTCTTGGGATAATTGAAAAACCTCTTGAAACATTTCATCAACCACCAGCGTAAAATCACCTTGATTAATCTTAGAAATATCCGATGCAGGAATATAAGTGGACAAGGAGTGATTGATAGCATCAAAAACAGAATCTACCTGCTTTTGAAGATCCATCTTATCATGAGACAAATAGATAAGGTTATAAGAGGTACCCAAAGCACCTCCAGAAGTTTCATTGCGTACCATACCTGAAGGGTTGCTACCACAAGAGAGCAAAAACAAAACACTAAAAAAAGCTAAAAATCTATTCATTCTTTAATTTCGATTAAACCAATATAATCTACCACGTAAGCTTCATTTAGATACACCGGTAACTCTTGATTTTCGGCATTTGAAAGTCCTACTCCCGCATAATAAGTTCGCGCTTCTTGTTTATCTGCATGATTCTTCATCTTTTTCATAAAAGCCTCATCATACTTATGAGGATTCTCTGGATAAGCTACGTAACGAACAACAATAAAATGTAATACTTTATCCTTTAAACATACAAATTGCGGATTCCTTTTAGGCTCGCTATTTACCCCCATAAACTCAAAACCTTCGGCCTCAAGTTCCTTACCCACAATATTCATAGCTAAGTTATGTAGTTCTCGCTCAGATAATGGTTTGCCCATAATACTCGAAAATTAGGTCAAAAAAAAACCGATGCGTGAACATCGGTTTTTTTATTATTTGATTAGTCAAAAAGTAAAATTTAACTCTTACTTCTTTGACTATAAAAATCTTATTATCCACCGAAATCATCAAAGCGGATGTGCTCATCGGGAATACCAAAGTCTTCTCCCATTTTTTGCACAGCTTTGTTCATCAATGGTGGTCCACAGAAGTAAAGCTCAATATCCTCTGGAGACTCGTGAAGACTTAAGTAGTTATCAATAACACAATTGTGTATAAAGCCTACAAAACCATCACCAGGAGCATCTACATTCTCTTTCACTTTCCAATTATCTTCTTCAGCAGGTTCAGAAAGTGCCAAATAGAATTTAAAATTAGGGAAGTTTCTTTCTAATTCTCTAAAGTGCTCAAGATAGAAAAGCTCCCTTTTAGAACGACCACCGTACCAGTAAGTCACTTTTCTGTTTGTCTTTAATGTTTTGAACAAGTGATACAAATGCGAACGCATTGGTGCCATACCTGCTCCACCACCAACGTAAAGCATTTCTGAATCAGATTCATTGATGAAGAACTCACCGTAAGGACCTGAAATAGTAACGTCATCACCAGGTTTTAAATTGAAAATATAAGAGGAAGCAACACCTGGGTTAACATCCATCCAACCATTCTTAGCACGATCCCATGGTGGAGTCGCAATACGAACGTTTAACATAATCTCTCTACCTTCAGCTGGATAAGAAGCCATTGAATAAGCTCTCTCTACAGTTTCAGGGTTTTTCATTACCAACGGCCAAAGATTAAACTTGTCCCACTCGGCTTTAAATTTATCTGGAGTTTCGTGTTCCTCTGGGTGAGCAGTAATATCTATATCTGCATATTTAATCTCACATTGAGGAATTTCAATCTGAATATAACCTCCAGCTTTATAACCCATATCCTCCGGAATCTCTACTACGAATTCCTTAATAAAAGATGCTACGTTATAATTACGAACAACTTTTGCCGGCCATTTCTTAATACCAAAAACTTCTTCTGGTATAGTAATATCCATATCCTGCTTCACTTTAACCTGACAGGCTAAACGTGCACCTGAGTTCAATTCCCTTTTAGAGAAATGAGGAGTTTCAGTAGGAAGTGCTTCACCACCACCAGAAAGTACATGACACTCGCATTGTATACAAGTACCACCACCACCACATGCAGATGGTAAGAATATTTTTTGGTTACCTAACGTAGTAAGTAAGGAACTACCCGAACCAACTTCAATTTTCTTTTCTCCGTTAATTGTAATGGTAACCGGCCCCGATGGAGATAGTTTTTCTTTAGTGAACAATAAAAGGGCCACCAAGACCATCAATAGTACCATAAAGGCGACAACGGTGATTAAAATCGTTCCTCCAGTACTTGTAGCTAATAGCATATCTATTTATTTATGGCGTCGTTATAAGAGACTTCTTTGGTATCAATCTCTTCTTTAATTTCTTTCTTCTCTATTACTTTCTCAGCTGTTGTTTCTTCAACTGGTGCCGGTGCATCATCACCACCAGTTAACATACCTCCGAAACTCTGAAAACCAATACCCATTAAACCTGTAATGATAAATGTGATACCCAAGCCTCTTAACGGAGCAGGTACATTTGAATATCTAATTTTCTCACGAATTGCAGCAATAGCTAAAATAGCCAAGAACCAACCAATACCAGAGCTAACCCCATAATTAAAGGCTAGGCCCAACGATTGAATATCTCTAGCTTGCATAAAAAGTGAGCCTCCTAAGATAGCACAGTTTACAGCAATTAAAGGCAAGAAAATACCCAATGAATTATATAATGAAGGTGAAAACTTCTCTACTACAATCTCTACCAACTGAACCATTGTTGCAATGGTAGCAATAAAAAGAATGAACGAAAGAAAGCTTAAATTGTAATCTGCATACTCAGGGCCTAACCAGACCAAAGCACCATCTCTTAAGAGATACTGATCCAACAACCAGTTTAATGGTACGGTAACGGCAAGTACAAAAATTACAGCCGCCCCTAAACCTACAGCAGTAGCCACTTTTTTGGAAACCGCTAGGTAAGAACACATCCCCAAGAACACGGCAAATACCATGTTATCTATGAAGATGGATTTAAAAAATAATTCAATATGCTCTAACATAATTCTATCTTTTTACCTTAATTAATTATCTTCTACCAGTGCTGGATTTCTTGAGCGCTGTACCCATATGATAATACCAACCACAATAAGTGCTGCTGGTGGAATAATCATAAACCCGTTATTCTCGTAACCAATAGAATAAAGTCCGGTTTTCTCAATTGGATTTCCCAAAACAGGATATCCGAATAAAGTACCAGAACCTAAAAGCTCTCTAAAGAAACCAACAATTATCAGAATTAATCCGTACCCAAGTGAATTACCTATTCCATCTAGAAAAGATTTCCAAGGACCATTAGCTAAAGCGAAAGCTTCAAAACGACCCATAATAATACAGTTGGTAATAATAAGACCAACAAATACAGAAAGTGTTTTACTAAGTTCGTAAGCAAAAGCTTTTAGAACCTGATCCACAATAATCACCAAAGTAGCAACTACGATTAACTGAACGATAATTCTAATTTTTGATGGAATAATGTTTCTCATCAAAGAGATAACAACATTACCAATTGCAAGAACAAAAAGTACAGAAACAGCCATTACTACAGAAGCTTTTAATTCTGCTGTAATCGCCAAAGCGGAACATATACCCAATACTTGAATAGTAATAGGGTTGTTATCTGCTAACGGATCCGTTATTAAACTTGCATCTTTTTTTGTTAATAGTGCCATATTATTTTGCGCTAACGGTTTGTAAATAGTCTTTATAGAGTTGTAAACTCTCCTTGATCATAGCAGAAACACCGTTACCAGTAATGGTGGCTCCAGCTAAAGCATCTACTTCATTATCATCCTTAATATTGTTCAAAGGGTCGTTATTACCCTTTGCAACAGCAATACCAGCATATTCCGTTCCTTTAAGAATACTTTCTCCTGTGAAATCATCCATAAAGTAACGTTGCTTGATGTTTGCACCCAAACCTGGAGTTTCCCCCTTGTGATCAAAGTAAACACCTTGTACAACCATTTTATCATCTAGTGCAATAAAGCCCCAAATAGCATCCCAAAGTCCTTTTCCATACATTGGAATGATATAATATTTCTTACCATCTTTCTCTCCTATCATAAGAGGAAGCTTAGGCGTTTCACCTTTTGAAGCGAGTGCCATTTGCTTTTTCATATCTATCAAATAGGCCTCATCATTTTCGGTGATTTTATCACCTTCTATGATTAACTGCTCTTTAATGTAGGTTTTAAACTCTCCTTCTACCTTATCGGTAGAAACAAAATTTACACTACCCTCATCAACATTATCATCTACGCCCATGGCATAAAGAATATTCTGTTGTTTCTCGAACCGTTCGTTCTCAGTTATTCTGTCTTTTAAGCTTGAAGACATAAAAGCAAGAATAGAACCTACGATTACCACCATAACGGCAGCAAAAATAATGGTGTATGAATTTTTATCTGTATTGACTGCCATAACTATGCGGTTTCTGCGTGAAGTTCATTTGCCTTGCCAGCTGAATCTTTTGGCAAGATAGTTGCATTTTTCAATCGTTTCAATCTACGTTTTACGTTTCCACGAACCACATAATGGTCAATTGTCGGTGCAAATACGTTCATAAGAAGTATAGCCAAGAAAACACCTTCTGGATATGCCGGGTTGAATACACGAATCATTACCGAAAGGAAACCAATGAAGAAACCGTAGAACCATTTACCACGATTTGTCTGAGCTCCTGTAACAGGATCCGTTGCCATATAGACTATACCAAAAGCGAGACCACCAACAATAAGATGTTGCCAGAAATCAAAACTCATTAAACCGTAAAATTTACTTGTTTCGCCAATCCATCCTTGATCAACAACTCCATTAAAGATTAAGCCCATTACTAAAGAACCAATTACAGCACTTAACATAATACGCCAGCTAGCAATCTTACTAAAGATTAAGAACAGACCTCCTAAAAGGATTAAGAATGTTGACGTTTCACCAACTGAACCTGGAATAAAACCAAAGAACATATCTGAAACTGAATATGACATTTCTGCACCTTTATTCTGTGCCAAATATCCTAAGATAGTCTCACCAGAAATAGCATCAGGACCACCCGCGCGCTCCACAGCTTGGTATACCCATACTTTATCACCACTCATCCAAGTAGGATAAGCGAAGAACAAGAAAGCTCTAATTGTTAAGGCCGGGTTAAGAATGTTCATTCCCGTACCTCCAAATACCTCTTTACCTATAACTACACCAAAAACAACAGCTACGGATAACATCCAAAGCGGTGTATCTATTGGTACGATTAACGGGACTAGCATACCTGTTACCAAATACCCCTCTTCTACTTCATGGCCTTTAATGACGGCAAAAATAAATTCTACCAAAAGTCCTACTCCATAGGACACAACAACCAACGGAAGCACTTTAATAATACCGATCCAGAAATTGTCCCAAGTAAGAAAATCATTCATTAAAGAGAATTCCTGTGGAAACCCGTTAATGGCAGAAAAATGTTGATACCCTGCATTAAACATAGAAAAAAGCAATACCGGAATCAAGGCCATAATAACCGTGTTCATAGTACGCTTTAAATCATCTGCCGCTCTAACATGAGAACCGGAATGTGTGGTTTCATCAGGAGCAAACAAAAATGTGTGCAATGCATTAAATGCAGGTGCCATTTTTTTACCGCGATAATGGTGCTTTATAATATGCAGCCTTTTCTTGAAAGTCAGTTTTTTATCACTCATCTTTTATCCTATTTCTTTATGCAATAGATCTAATCCTTCTCTAATAATCTGCTGATGAGGCTGTTTTGAAACACAAACAAACTCCGTCAACGAGAAATCCTCCGGTGCTACTTCATAAAGCCCCAGTTGCTCCATCTCATCCAAATCTTTTATCATACATGCTTTAAGCAACTGCATAGGAAAGATATCCAATGGAAATACTTTTTCATACATACCCGTTACCACAAACGCACGATGCTCTCCGTTTGTGTTTGTAGTTAGGTCGTATTTTTTATTTGGTTGCATCCAAGAGAATGTTAATGCTCTTGTAGCTGATATTTTGTTGAAGACAGGCTTGTTCCATCCAAAAAATTCATAATCATCTCCTTCTGGAATAGCAGTTACGGTATTATTATAATACCCTAAATGACCATCTGGAGCAGATTTTGAACCCGTAAGAACATCACCATTTATCACCCTAAAATTATCTCCTTCTACACCACTAGCGTACAAGAAGGTAGAAATTTCAGTTCCAATCTTGGTTGTATAATACTTTGGAGCTTTAACAGAAGAACCTGCCAAAGCAACAGTACGTTCGGCATTAAACTTACCGGTCAATAACAACTCTCCAATTATCACCAAATCCTGAGGTGTAACCGTCCAAACTGTTTCTCCTTTATTAATAGGATTTATTCTATTAATCTGCGTACCAACCAAACCAGCTGGGTGCGGACCGGAAACCTTATGTAATTCAACCCCTTTTAAACCGGCCAATGGCGAGTTTTCAGATTTCCCAACGGAAACATGAACCTTACCTGGCGTTAATTTATCCAAAGCGGTAATTGCAGCTTGAAGCTCTTTTTCCTTCCCCTGCAAAACATAGTTTAAGTCTGCTGCCAAAGGAGCCGTAACATAACCTGAAACGAAAATTGCTTTTGGATTTGCATCCGGATCAGCAACAATATCGTATGGGCGTTGTTTGATAAAAGGCCAACATCCTCCTTTTAAAAGATATGCTTTAACCTCTTCCTTAGAAGCACTTTCTACATTCAACAAATCATGCACAACAGTTGCCTGCTCTTTATCTGCCAAAATCTTAAGTGAGAGAATGCGTCTTCGCGCTCCTCTTACAATCTCAACAAGCTCACCACTTACCGGTGATACGAAAAGCATGCTTTCTTTGTTTTTATTGTAAAAAAGTGGTTCTCCCGCTTTGACTTCAGCACCCTGTTTTACCAACATTTTGGGTGTGACTCCGTGAAAATCGCTTAAGCCAATAGCATAAACGTTACTTAAAACGGCTTTTGATGTAGTTTGCTCTGCAGCTCCAACAAGTTTTATGTTCAAGCCCTTTTTAATCCTGATGTCTTTAGACATATTGTTCTAGACCTTAGGTTAACAAAATTTGCAGCAAAAATAATACTAAAAGGATTGTTTTCATAATAAATGCCTAGAAATTTAGACATCATACCGATCAAAATTTTTTAGGTACGCTTTTTGTTTACCTTTACCTCAAAAAATAGCTGGTAATGCGCTTGAATATTATACCATTTTTTTTCTTCTTTCTGACATCTTTATTAGGTGCTCAGGTGCAATTAGAGGTCAACCCACCCGAGAATATTAAAACCGTAATTTTTGGAGGACCTACAGAGGATCAATTTCCTGTTATAGAGCTTGGAGAGACCATGAAACTGGAATTTGATGACATTACAGCCTCTGAAAGTGACTACTACTACAAAATAATTCACTGCAACTACGACTGGCAACCTTCTCAACTTTTAAAATCACAATATCTTAGTGGTGTAGACAACCAACGTATTGTTAATTATGAGAACAGCTATTCTACTTTACAATCCTACTCTAATTACAAATTATCCATTCCTAACGAAAATGTAGGGCTAAAAGTTAGCGGTAATTTCATATTAGAAATTTATAATGACAATTATGAACTTCAATTCTCAAGACGTTTTGTTGTATATAAAGATGCAGTAACCGTGGGCGGAACCGTTAAACGTTCTCGCGATTTTAATTTTATAAATGAAAAACAGGTAGTTCAGTTCAACATTAATGCTGGCAATTTTCAACTTGTAAATCCCAAAAAAGAGGTTAAAGTGGCCATTTTACAGAATTACCAATGGGAAACGGCACTTTATGATGTAGCACCTCAGTACACTGTAGGAACTGAATTGGTTTACAAATATGACCAAGAAACCAGTTTTTACGGAGGAAATGAATTTCTAAACTTTGACACTAGCGACCTTAGAGCTCCTACCTCGCAAATATCAAGAATAGAGGTTGATGAACTTTACAACCACTATTTATTCGCCAACAACTACAGAGCAGACCGCCCATACTCTTATTACCCGGATATAAATGGCGATTTTGTTGTTCGTACTTTACAAGGAGAAGATAACTCCAGAGAAGCAGAGTACACTAAAGTCCACTTTTCCCTACCTTATGATGAGAGATTAGCATTGGATGAAGTTTATGTTTTTGGAAAATATAACAACTACGCCCTTTCTGACGAAAACAAGATGACCTACAATGAGAACAATGGCATGATGGAGGCCACAATTAAACTCAAGCAAGGTTTCTACAATTATAAATTTGTTGTTAAACGTGAAGATGGCACATTAGAAATTAATACCGTTTGCGGAAATTTTCACTTTACCGAAAACAACTATTTAATTTTGGTATACTATAGGAATTTTGGCGATTTGTACGATAGCATCATTGGTATTGGTTCTGCAAACTCTAGAAATATCAGTAATTAGATTATATTTATCCTTAATTCTCTTGGATAAATGACCAACAAGCTCGCCCACTCCGGAAAAGGAAGGTACAAATTGAACTACAGAGGTACCGAATGCCTTAATTGCGGACACCCTTTGGACATGAGCGACAAATATTGCCCCAATTGCGCGCAAGCTAATAGCACCAAGAAAATTACCATCAAAGATTATTTAGATGAATTTTTTGGAACCTTAATTTCGTACGACTCACGGCTGCTTCGTACCCTATCCACCCTATTAATTAAACCCGGTAAAATTACCAAAAGCTACATAGATGGTAAACGTATTTCCTACACCAACCCTTTTCGGTTTTTATTAAGCCTTGCTATAATCTACTTTCTGATTATAAATTTCAGTGGCAATTTTTCAAAATATGACAAATACGGAGGGAACGATATTTCTGATGTAGAAAATATGGTTGATGAATGGAATAAAAACTCAACTGATGATGATATTGTTCAACTTTCAACAAAAATAGATTCTATTAAAAAATCCGCAGTGTATTATGAGGATTACAAAGAGCAAAAAAACGTACGTGATTCTGCAATATTACTCGATCCAAAAGCAAATTTTAAAAAGATAGAGCAAACTTCATTTTTTGATCGTTACTCCCAAAAGCTCTCTTTTTTTACTACTATTTTAGAACACGATACTATTTATGGTTTTCAAGATTTAAAAAATAAATATACACTTCCAGAATCTTTTGAAAACAAAATGGCATTCAACACTTCAAACGGGTTTTTAAAATTCCAGAAGTCGCCAGGGAGTTTTCTTACTGCATTAATTTCAAAATTACCGTTCGTCGTATTTTTCTTTTTACCGGTCTTTAGAGTGTTCATTTGGCTGATATATATCAGAAAAAAATATAGTTATACCGATCATTTGATCTTTAGCTTTCACAACACTGCATTATTATTTATCTTGCTCATTATTAGCTATTTGATTAATTCAATATTTGAGACTCAGACTAATAAGTATTTTATTACAATTTTTTCGATATACCTTTTTATAGCTATGCGAAATTTTTACGGTCAAGGCATATTTAAAACTATTGTTAAATATCTTTTTCTGAACACTATTTTTTTATATTGGCTATATTATCTACGGTATTACTTTTTACCGGTAACATAATTACCTTTTAGAAGGAAAACATATGATCACACAAGTAACTAAAGGCATTAAGATTTCAGTAAATACTAGTTTTGAAGGAACCTTCTTCAAGAACTATAAGATGCACTTTGCTTTTGGCTACACGATTACCATAGAGAATCAAAGTAAAGACTCTGTACAACTTACTTCTCGCCATTGGAAAATATACGATGCCCTTAACGAATTAGAGGTATTAGATGGTGAAGGTGTTATTGGTAAAAAACCGGTTATAAAACCAGGAGAATCGCACACCTATACATCTGGTTGCCTTTTAACTTCACCTATTGGAGCAATGAAAGGTCATTATAATATGGTCAACTTTAGTTCTACCGAAAAATTTAGGGTGTATATCCCTACTTTTAAATTTCATGCACCTTTCGCATTAAATTAGACCATTCTCTTTCAATTTCCATAGCGTTTTACGCTTTAACCTAGCAATCTGGTAGCATATAGTATCCTATGTGGTTTCACTTCGCATATGCATTCATTTCATTAAGGTTTTTTTAGCATAATCCTTTTGAGTCATTAGTGCTTAGGCAGTTTTTTATTAGCACTAAGAATCCTACCTTTGCGCTCTATTATTAAACTTAATAAAAGCATTATGAGCAAAGGTTTTTTTCATGTACCGACAGCGATTAACGAACCAATAAAGAGTTATGCGCCGGGCACTTCTGAAAGAGAAGAAGTTCTTGAACAGTACCGTTCTTATTTTAACGGTAGCGTAGATGTACCATTATATATAGGTAGCGAAGAAATTAAGACAGGGAATACCAAGCCTATGTCTCCTCCACATGACCACAAACATATTGTAGGCCAGTATCATGTTGCTGAAAAGGCACATGTTACAAAAGCTATTGACAATTGTTTAGCATCAAGGTCTGCTTGGGCAGATTTAACCTGGGAGCAACGCGCTGCCGTGTTCTTGAAAGCTGCAGAATTAATTGCAGGGCCATACCGTGCCAAAATTAATGCTGCAACTATGATTGCGCAATCGAAAAACATATACCAAGCCGAAATTGATGCAGCCTGTGAGTTGATTGATTTTCTACGTTTTAATGTGGAATACATGTCACAGATCTACGATCAGCAGCCAGATTCTGCAGAAGGTATTTGGAACCGCGTAGAATACAGACCTCTTGAAGGTTTCATATACGCTATTACTCCTTTCAACTTTACAGCTATTGCCGGAAACCTTCCTGCAAGTGCTGCTATGATGGGGAATGTAGTTGTTTGGAAACCTAGTGATAGTCAAGTTTTCTCTGCCAAGGTTATTGTTGATATTTTTAAAGAAGCCGGTCTTCCTGATGGCGTTATTAACGTAGTTTACGGAGATCCAGTAATGATTACTGAAACTGTTTTGGCTAGCCCAGACTTTGCAGGTATTCACTTTACAGGTTCAACACATGTTTTCAAAGAATTATGGAAACAAATAGGTAACAACATTCACACCTATAAAACATATCCAAAAATAGTTGGTGAAACAGGTGGAAAAGATTTTATCGTTGCACACCCATCAGCAAAACCTCAACAAGTAGCTACGGCAATTGTTCGTGGTAGTTTTGAATTTCAAGGACAAAAATGTAGCGCAGCTTCTCGTGTTTACCTTCCAAAATCGCTTTCAGAGGAAATTATTGAGTCTGTAAAAAAAGACATAGCTTCTTTCAACAAACCAGGTAGCCCTGAAGACATGTCTAACTTTATAACAGCAGTTATTCACGAAGGATCTTTTGATAAACTTGCTAAGTATATTGACCAGGCTAAGAAAGATGACAATGCAGAAGTTATTGCAGGTGGAAACTATGATAAATCTAAAGGATATTTTATAGAGCCAACAGTTATTCTTACTACAGACCCTAAATACACTACAATGGAGACTGAATTGTTCGGCCCTGTTGTTACTATTTATGTTTACGAAGACAAGGACTGGTCAGAAACCTTGAAATTGGTTGACGGAACTTCTGAATACGCATTAACAGGTGCAATTCTTGCAACGGACAGATATGCTATTGACGAAGCTACAGTAGCATTACAAAATTGCGCAGGTAACTTCTATATCAATGACAAGCCTACTGGTGCCGTAGTTGGTCAACAGCCATTTGGAGGAGCTAGAGCTTCAGGAACAAATGACAAGGCCGGTTCTGCACAGAACTTGTTAAGATGGGTTTCTCCGCGTCTTATTAAAGAGACTTTTGTAACTCCAATAGACTACAGATACCCTTTCTTAGGCTAAAATAAGCAACATTTTACACTGATAACCAGTGTTTTATTATCAATTTTTACTAGATTCCCCAATTCCTTGATTCAAAAATTACGGATTGGGGAATTTATTTAACCACTAAAACTAAGAAAATGAAAAAACTAGTAGTAGCGGCATTCGTAATGGTAACGGCCTTGACGTTTGCACAAGAAAAATTAACACAGAACACAATTCAAGGTGTTTTACAAGGAAATCAAGGACAAGTAGTTGCTTTGGCAGAAGCTTTTTCAGAAGAGCAATATGACTGGCGACCTACAGAAGGCGTAAACTCCGTTGCAGAAGCATTATTACATGTCGCAGGAGGCAACTATTACTTAGCTTCTAAAATGGGTTTTGCTCCACCAGAAGGTGTGGATGTAATGAATCTATCAAAAATTACAGGTAAAGAGAACATCATTGCTGCTCTTAAGCAATCTAATGAATTTGTTCTGGAAAAGATAGTCTTAGTAGAAGATGCTCAGTTTGCAGAAGAGGTTGATTTTGGTTTTGCCAAAATGAATATGCTTGGCGGCCTATTAGCCATAATGGAGCACAACGGAGAGCATAAAGGGCAACTAATAGCATACGCTCGTTCTAACGGGGTTACTCCGCCTTGGAGCAAGTATTTCACTAAAAAATGACCAAAAAGTCCCCTGATGCATATTGTGTCAGGGGACTTTTTTTTGACTGAATTTCAAATTTCATCGATGAACTACACAATTTAAGCGCTTGGTTAACGTTATGTTTACATTAAAATAACATAACAAAACAATTACCATTTTTTAATGATTTAAAATTCAGGTATAAAAATATAAAATACTGACTAATAGATTGTTAAAAATTAATTGATTGAAAAGGTTTCAACTTACATTATTTACAAAATATGTCTAATACTTAACGTACAAGCTTGATTTTCAGTTAAAAACCTGAATAAAATCAAAATAAACATACTTTTAATGTAAATTTAACGTTAAGTAATTGTAAATTGAAGGTAAAAATTACAAACTTTATACTAACTGTAAAAAATGGAGATTATGGATATGCAGAAAACATACAGTAAACCGCAAAATATAGTAGACTACCTAACCATAAATGTGTGGGGACGTTTAAAAAATTACGCAAAGAGATATAGAAGGTCATATTACCAACTATTGAGCTTATAGCTTATCCCTTATATTTCATAGGTAAGTATACTACCTTTTTAGTTTCAAAGAAAGGATCATCAAAATAGTCGGTAAGGTCATACATTTCTATGGCCTTATACCCTTCTAACTCCTCAGCCAAATCCCCTCCTTTTAGATAAAGAATCCCATTTCGTCTCTCGTGTTGCGACTCTTTCTTTATTTTCCCTTTCACCCAGTGTACAAAAGTTGGCATTGCAGCAACTGCTCTACTTACGATAAAATCATATTCCCCTTTGGTTTCCTCCACTCTGGCATTAATAGCTGTCACGTTATCAAGCTCTAAGCCTTCAATAACCTCCTTAACCACCTTTATTTTCTTCCCAATAGAATCTACTAAGGTAAATTGCACTTCAGGAAATAATATAGCTAAAGGAATACCAGGAAAACCACCACCAGTACCCACATCAAGAACAGAAGAACCATCTTTAAACTGCTGAACCTTAGCTATTCCGGTTGAATGTAGAACATGTCTCAAATAGAGTTCATCTATATCTTTACGAGAAACTACGTTTATCTTTTGATTCCAATCTTTATATAACTCTTCTAATAATATGAAGTGTTTTTGTTGAAGATCTGATAAATTGGGAAAATATTTAAAAACTAATTCGGCAGTCATGCGTATATTTGTATAGTTACAAAACTACTATTTTCATCGATGAAATAGCATTTTCTCGACATTTAAAGCTGTGCATTTCTTCGATATTTATTTATAATACTACTTATATGGACCAAAAAACAATACGATTCTCCAGAAAAGACTCTGCTCAATTCTTTAGAACGTTGAATAAGCGTGTAAACGATTATTTTAAAGACAATAAATTAAAAAAGACAGGTAACTGGCGCTTGCACGTTAAAACGGTAATTATGTTCGCCCTTTTCCTGACACCGTATTTCTTGATTTTAACCTTAGGACTGCCTATTTGGGCCAATCTTATCCTGACTATCGTTATGGGTGTTGGTATGGCCGGTGTTGGTATGAACGTTATGCATGACGGTAACCATGGAGCCTATTCCAACAAAAAATGGGTAAACAAAATCATGGGCGGCAGTATTTATATTTTAGCTGGAAATGTCTACAATTGGCAAGTTCAGCACAATGTACTGCACCATACCTACACCAACATTCACGAGCACGATGAAGACATGGAAGCAGGACGTATTCTGCGTTTTTCGAAACATGCAGAATGGCAAAAGCATCATAAATTCCAACATTTCTATTCTGTTTTACTTTATGGACTATTAACTTTCAATTGGGCGATTACTACAGATTTCCAGCAGATGTACCGTTACATGAAACGTAAACTTGCTTATGGAAAACTACCAAGTGCGGCAGTAAACTGGAGCACCCTTGTTATTACGAAAATTCTATACATAACTATATGGATCGTTCTTCCCCTTATTTTTGTTGATATGGCTTGGTGGATGATTCTAATAGGCTTTTTTATCATGCACTATGTAGCTGGTGTTATTTTAAGTATGGTATTTCAATTAGCTCATATTGTCGATGACGCGGATACGCCACTTCCTGATGCATCTGGCACCATGAAAAATACTTGGGCTATACATCAATTATTTACAACGGTAAATTTCGGTACTAAAAATAGGATAGTAAATTGGTTTACAGGAGGTTTAAATCATCAGGTAGAGCATCATATTTTCCCTAACATTAGCCATGTACATTACACAAAAATTGCAGAAATTGTGAAAGAAACAGCAAAAGAATTTAATTTGCCATACAACGAGTATGAAACTACTCGAAAAGCTATAATTTCGCACTTTAAACATTTGAAGGAACTTGGTAAAAGACCTACCATGAACCTACAATAGACGCAATTAAAGAAATTTTATTAACACGAATAGTTTAAGATAACTGTCAACTATTTATTTGAGTTATTCAGTGTACAAACCTTAGCTTTATTATGACATCATCAACTGCTACAAAAAATCAACTATCTGACCGCATAAACAGCCTTACGCCGTCAGCTACTTTAGAAATGGCTGCCAAGGCACGAGAATTACGTGCAGCAGGAAAAGACATTATCGGTTTAAGTTTAGGTGAACCAGATTTTAACACACCTGATTATATCAAAGAAGCCGCAATAAAAGCGATAAACGAAGATTACAATTCATACACACCTGTAGATGGATATGTAGATTTGAAGGCCGCTGTTATTACAAAATTCAAGAGAGATAACGGCATCAGTTATGAGCCTTCTCAAATTGTAGTTTCAACTGGAGCAAAACAAGCTCTATACAATGTCGCACAAGTTATTTTAAATGAAGGCGATGAAGTTATTTTACCTTGCCCTTACTGGGTAAGCTATAGTGATATCGTAAAACTGGCCGATGGTGTTCCTGTAGAGGTCGCTACAAGCCTAGAAAGCGATTTTAAAATGACGCCAGAACAGTTGGAAGCTGCAATTACACCAAAAACGAAAATGCTTTGGTACAGCTCTCCTTGTAACCCAAGTGGCTCTATCTATAGCAAAGCAGAATTACGTGCTTTAGCAGACGTTTTACAAAAATACCCACAGATTATTGTGGTAAGTGATGAAATTTACGAACACATCAACTACGGTGTAACCGAGCATGCTTCTATGGCTGCTTTTGACGATATGTTTGACCGTACCGTTACCGTAAACGGAGTTGCGAAAGCTTTTGCAATGACCGGTTGGCGTATTGGTTATATTGGTGGGCCAGCATATATAGCTCGTGCTTGTAACAAATTACAAGGACAGGTTACTAGTGGTGCCAACTGTATAGCACAACGTGCAGTAATTACTGCATTACTTGAGTCTCCAGATCGTATTAAATACATGGTAGACGAGTTTAAAGAACGTAGAACGATCATTCTTGAGCTTTTGAATGCTATAGACGGATTTAAATGTAATGAGCCAGATGGTGCTTTCTATGTATATCCTGATGTAACTGCTTATTTTGGAAAAACCTTGAATGGCGTTACTATAAACAATGCTTCTGATTTTGCCTTATATCTTTTAGAATATGCCAATGTAGCCACCGTTACCGGTGATGCTTTTGGAAATGGAAACTGTATTCGTATTTCTTACGCTGCAGCGGAAAAGGAAATTAGAGAAGCTATTTCTAGAATAGAAAAGGCGTTGAAATAAAGACACCTAACAATTATTAAAATCCCCCTAAAGGTTATGAATTAACTTTTAGGGGGATTTTTTATGTTAGAATTATAGACAGAAGTTGCTCTAGCCTAATATTAAACTACTTGTTTATAAGTAAAACGAAACCTAATCTAAGTACGCTTCCAGAAATATGGAGTAAGCAGAATAAGCACAGTGAAGAGCTCCAATCTACCTGCTAGCATAAGAAAGCCACACCACCATTTTGCAGCGTCAGGTAGGCCGTTAAAATTACTTAGAGGATAAAGTCCTCCAAACGCGGGGCCTACATTACCCAAAGAAGAGGCAGAACCACCTATAGCGGTTACAAAATCGATACCCATTGCCCCAAGTACCATAGCCCCTATTATAAACAACAGCATATAAAGCACGAAAAAGGCAATGATATTATAGACAATCTGCTCTTTAACAGTCTTGTTATTATAGCGTACGGGAATGATTGCATTTGGATGCAAGGTTCGTTTAAACTCCAATAGTCCGTTTTTAATAATAAGAACATGGCGCATTACTTTAATACCACCCGAAGTAGAACCAGCCGACCCTCCTAAAAACATTAACCCGAAGAAGAAAACAGTCATAAAAGGCGTCCAACTTGTAAAATCCGCAGAAACAAAACCTGTAGTAGTTATTACTGAAATCACCTGAAACAAGGTATGTCTAAAAGCACTTTCCCCGCTACCAAATACCATTGGGTGGTAATCGCTAATAGGAACTTCCGCTTTTAAATAAACTACCAATGCCGCAACAATAGTAAATATCACAACAAAACCAGTGTAGTATCTAAACTCTTCGTCTTGAAGCACCCGTTGCACCTTACCCTTAAAAGCAAAATAACTGAGTACAAAATTGCTTCCTGCAAGAAACATAAACAAGATAATGATGTACTGTATTAAAGGTTGGTCATTCCAGTAAGCCACACTTAAATTCTTGGTAGAAAAACCACCTGTAGATAATGTAGCTAATGAATGGTTTATAGCATCAAAAAAGCTCATACCCGCTAATTTCAAAAGCACGGTTTCAGCCAAAGTGTACCCCACATATATCAACCAAAGACGTTTGGCCGTATCCGTAATTCTTGGATGAAGTTTATCTGCACTAGGACCAGGAGCTTCGGCTGCGAACAATTGCATACCACCAATACCTAGCAAGGGTAAAATGGCAATGGCCAAAACAATAATACCCATACCTCCTATCCAATGCGTAAGACTACGCCAAAAAAGTATGCCTTCGGGCATAACCTCTATATCGTCTAAGATAGATGCCCCTGTGGTAGTGTATCCTGATACGGTTTCAAAAAAAGCGTTGGTAACTGTAGGTATAGATCCTGAAAATAGATAGGGCAACATCCCTGAAAAAGACATTACCAACCAGCCAAAAGTTACAATAATGTACCCTTCTCTACGCTTTACTTCTTTTTTATGACCCCGTGTGTAGAACATGGCAAATGTACCTACGAACATGGTTGTAATTGCTGCAAGAGCAATGCTTAGAGTAGCACCATCATTATAGATACCACTAACTAAGGTAGCCAATAGCATAAAGCCTCCGTTGCAAAGCAACAGCAGCCCCATGATATGAAATATTATTTTTGAATTTAATTTCATTAAAGAAACAATCGTTCAATTTTAGGAATGGCTTCTGGCAGACAACAAACCACTACCCGGTCTCCTGCTCTTATTTCAAACCCCCCTAAAGCAATGATACCCTCTTCGCCACGAATAACACCACCAATAGTGGCAGCTCTGGGAAATTTCAGTTCACGAATAACGCTACCTGTTACCCTTGAGTTAGGTTTAACTATAAATTCCAGAATCTCTGCATTTAAGTTGTTCAAGCGCATTAATGCAACTACCTCACCTTTACGAATATGTCTAAAGATATTATTCGCTGCAAGTAGTTTTTTATTTATCAACGTATCAATACCTATGGAATGTGATAATTGAAAATAGTCCATATTCTCAACCAAAGCAATGGTTTTCTTAATATGCTTTGATTTCGCTACAAGACAAGACATAATGTTCGTCTCAGAGTTTCCTGTAACAGCTATAAAAGCATCCATTGATTCCAGACTCTCCTCTTCCAACAATTCAACATTTCGTCCATCACCATTAATAACTAATGCGTTTGGAAGATCATCTGCTAAATCAAAGGCTTTTTCCTTATCCTTTTCTATAAGCTTTACGTTAAACTTACTTGCGCAAAGGTCTCTTGCCGCTTTAAAACCGACTTTACTACCCCCTAGAATCATTACATTTCTAATAGATTCCTTCTTTTTGCCGGTAAGTTTATACAACTGCTCTACACCTTCTTTAGTTGTAATAAAGTAAACCTGATCACCATGTTTAAAGACGGTATCACCTCTAGGCACCACCGTATACTGGGTTCCGGTTCGCTGTAAGGCTATTGGCATAAAATTCAACTCAGGAAATACCTTTGCAGCTTCTTTTACCATTTTACCCACAAAAGGAGCAGAAGCAGGTAGAGAAACCCCTACCATAATTAGTTTCCCTTCGTCAAACTCGTATGTATCGTTAAAAGCCGACTTATTCAACAGAAGTTGAATTTCCGCCGCGGCCAACTCTTCAGGAGATATCAATTCATCTATGCCAAGTGCAGGAAAATTTATTTCCTCTTGATTCTCAATAAATTCTGTATTTGATATTCTCGCAATAGTACGTTTACAACCTAACTGTTTGGCCAACATACATAGTGTAATATTGGTCGTTTCCGAAGATGTCACCCCTATAACCAACCTAGAATTTTGCACATCGGCATCTCTAAGTACAGAAATAGAAGTTGCGTCACCACGCAATACTCGTATATCCAAGTGAGTATCGGCATAAGCCAAGCTCTCTTTTCTCGTATCGATGAGCGTAATATCCTGAGATTCGTAAGAAAGCAGTTTAGCTAGGTGAAAACCTACTTCACCAGCGCCTGCAATTATGATTTTCATGTATTTGCAACTTAGTTCGGGTCTGCAGCTTATAAACCCTCTATGAATGTAAAAACCACTTTGTAGTTTATATTTTGCTGCGCAAAATTACGTAATATTTTGGTTGACTATTTAAAATGAAGCTAAAATGCGCTTTACCTCTAAAATGCATTCATTACTTTGCTTAAACGTTTACTTAAAACGATATTGTATCTTTGCCCAAAAAATTGCCCACTATGGCTAAAAAGGTTACGCCCTACAAAGATTCTGAGCTTGGCAAGAAGGACCAAGTCACCCAAATGTTCGATAATATATCGGAAAATTATGATGGCCTTAATAGGGTTATTTCTTTTGGTATTGATATTAAATGGCGTAAACGGGTCGTAGCCATTTTAACGGCCCAGCAACCAAAAAACATATTGGATATTGCTACTGGCACAGGCGATTTAGCCATAAATTTAATAGAAACCGGAGCTAAAAAAATAGTAGGTCTGGATATTTCCCCTGGAATGCTAGAGGTTGGCAAGAAAAAAATAACGCATAAAAAGCTAGATAACACTATTGAAATGATTGTTGGCGATAGTGAAAACTTACCTTTTAAAGCCAATAGTTTTGATGCTATTACCGTTGCTTTTGGGGTTCGTAATTTTGAAACATTAGAGAAAGGCCTTGACGAAATATATAGAGTTCTTGCTCCAGGTGGTACTTTTGTAGTTCTTGAAACTTCCGTACCTACCAAAACACCTTTTAAGCAAGGGTACAATCTCTACATAAAATATATGTTGCCTGCTATTGGGAAACTCTTTTCCAAAGACAAATCTGCTTACACTTATTTAAGTGAATCGGCTTCGGTTTTTCCTCACGGAAATGCCTTCAACAATATTTTACGAAAAATCGGGTTTATAGAGGTAGAGAACAAGCCTCAAACATTTGGGGTTGCATCTATATATGTTGCTACTAAATAATTTCACAGCCGATAAAGCTAATAAGAATAGCGGTTCGACATTTTTGAACAAAAAAAGCGAACGGATAATATTTTTTTGAATGAAAAGATTTTTTTTGCTTTTGGGAGGTATTTTATTTCTATCCCTACCGGCCAATGCCCAATTTAACCCAAACCCCGTTCTAAATATTGAGAACAAGGATAAAAAATTGCTGAACTACGGTTATTTTCTGGGCTTTAACAGATACGGTTTTAAGTTTGACTATAAGCAGGACAAGGGTAACCAAAATACTGATATCCAAGTTTTGGAATCTACAGGTTTTAATGTAGGTCTTATTGGCGAACTACGCCTGAATGAATTTCTAGATGTTCGTTTTGAACCAGGACTGTATTATAATGCACGAACTTTAGGTTTCCCAGGCTTCGTCGCCACAGAAGAAGGAGAAAGAGATGCAATTACAGAAGTAAAATCTACTTATATTAATTTTCCGATTTTACTAAAAATAGGAACACGGCGTTATGGCAACTTTAAACCCTTTTTAGTAGCCGGGCCGTCTGCATCCCTTAATCTTGGAAGTAACGAAAAGAGTCTTGACGATAATAGTAGTGGCACTTTTAGAATGAATAAATGGTCCTACAATTACGAGCTTGGATTTGGAATAGATTTCTATCTAGAGTATTTCAAATTCACTCCTTCTATTCGTGGAGTATTTGGATTGACTGACGAGATTGTGCGAGACAATGACCCCAATAGTCCATGGACAGGAAATATAGAGTCCATGAAGACGAGAGGGCTTTTTATTAACTTTACTTTTGAGTAAAGCTATCTAGCCTCTTCTGATTTCGTTTAAAAGGATAGCTGTGGCGGTAGCCACATTAAGGCTCTCAGCTGTACTTTTTCCAAACTGAGGAATGCTTATTTTTTGAGTCACTAAAGCTTCTACTTCTTCCGAAATACCGTTAGCCTCATTACCCATCACCAAAATTCCTGTTTTGGGTATAGTTGCATCATACACAACATCACCTTCCATAAAAGCGCCAAAAACTGCAACCGGAGCATCCTTTAAAAAGGTCTGTAAATCTGTGTAACCAATATTTACTCTTGAAATTGAACCCATTGTAGCTTGTAGCGTCTTAGGATTGTAACAATCTACCGTATTATAAGAACAAACTAGATGTTCAATTCCAAACCAATCACACAACCTAATAATGGTACCAAGATTTCCTGGATCACGAATATCATCTAACACAACTACCCACCCATCAAAATTTGGCTTTCTGGTTTCAGGAATCTCAAACACACCTATAATTTTATTAGGCGCGGTTAGCGCACTCATTTTTTTGAGTTCGGCTTCAGTAACATGTTCTACAACATCTGTAGTTCCTAAATTTATTTCCGAATCCGAACTAAAAATAGCATTCACCTTAAAATCCGAGTTAACTAGCTCCCGAACCACCTTTATACCTTCTGCAACAAAAAGGTTATGAAGATTTCGGTACTTTTTTTGATGTAGACTTTTTATAAGTTTGATTTGATTTTTTGAAACCATAGCAATCTATACTTCTATCAATAATTTTTATTCGTACAAAAATGTTAATTTACCCCTATCATTCAACTTACATTAGAAAAATAAGCTCTTGGGATTACACAAAATGGCTTATCCTCTTAGAAAAACTTATATTTTCAGCTTCAAATAAAAAAGTTTAAATGAAATCAATGTATTTTTGATCTCTATGGGCAAAACGTTACGCTATATTAATACCGCTGCTAAAATAAGCCTATTATTTGTAGTTCTGGTAATCAACTCGTGTAACACGCTTAAACGGGTTAGCGAAGATGAATTATTGCTTAAAAAAAATACTATCTACGCAGATAGCGCAGAAGTAAAGAGCGAAGACATAGAAAGCCTGATCGTTCAAGAACCTAATACCACAATTTTAGGTTACCCCTTACGCCTAAACCTCTACAACCTAGCAAAAAAGAATCCTGATTCTTCATACAATGCTTGGTTAGACCGCAATGAAAAACGAGAACGGAAACTCATTAACTTCCTTTCTAAAAAACAAGTTGACCGCCTGGGAGAATCCTTTCTAGTAAGCGGTCTTAGCGAATGGCTTAAAAAAGTTGGGGAGGCTCCATCTACTCTAGATACTACAAAAACAAAACGAACTTTAGAAAGACTGAGTGCTTATTACGGTAGTAAAGGCTATTTTAACAACAATACGAGCTACGATATTGACACTATAATTAAAAAAAGAAGAGCTTCCGTTTCCTATAAAATAGACCTTGGAAAGCCTTTTATGATTGATTCCGTATCAAGAAAAATAGCATCTAACGCTATAGATTCTATTTACATGCTTCATAAGAGCGAAGCATTTGTTCAAGATGGAGAGCAATTTGACCTTTCCAAGTTTTCTAGTGAAAGAGAACGTTTAAGTAATATTTTTAGAAACTCAGGTATCTACAACTTTCAAGAGAGCTCTATTTCTTACGACATCGCTACAGATACCACCAAACTGGCCAATGATCAAAAAATGAACATTGAGCTGAACATAGATAATTTTAAAAGACGAGGAGATAGCGCAGTAACTAGTTCTGAATATAAGGTGTATAAATTTGACAAAATCAATATTTACACGGATTTTCTCTACGATGAAAACGATAGCGAGCAGAAATTTATTCGTTACGAAGATTACACCATCTATTACAGAAATAAACTAAGGTTTAAACCTAAGACTTTGGCCAATGCCGTATTTTATGAAAAAGACAGCATTTATAAAGATATAGATCGTACGCGTACCTACAGACAAATTACGAACTTGGGCGTTTTTAAATACCCTACAATCACTTCAACCCCTAATGACAGCTCTGCCACTTTGGATGCCAATATCTATTTAGCAGCAAGGCCAAAATATTCTCTAGGAACATCATTTGAAGTTACCCGATCCAATATTCAACAATTTGGATTAGCTCTAAGCCCCTCATTACAGGCAAGAAATCTTTTTGGTGGAGCTGAAAATTTAAATTTATCCGGTAGACTAAGCATTGGCTCATCCAATGATCCAAGTATAATAGATAACCGGTTTTTTAATATTCAAGAATTTGGTGCGGACCTTACCTTAGATATCCCTAGAATATGGTTACCTTTTATTAATACCAATAAAATTATACCAAGCTATACCCTACCTAGAACCCGTATTTCAATTGGTACAAGTTTCCAAAAAAATATAGGTTTGGACAAGCAGGCTTTCAATACCGTTTTGGGTTATAACTGGGTTCCTTCAGATTTTATAAAACATGATGTTGAATTGCTGAACATTCAGTTTGTTAGAAATGTTAACCCCGATCGGTTTTTTAATGTTTATGGAAACTCATTCAGTCAGTTAGATGATGTTGCGGATAATTTTGACAGCTATAATGATACAGTATTATATCCTGAGCTAACTAGTTATTTTGAAACTACAGAGGATTCAGAAGACCCTAGTCTTCGTATTCCGACAGGCACTACTGATTTTACGGAAGCTATTCTTAATAGAACGGTACCAAGTACTACCGATGAATACCAAACCGTAAGCCGTATTGAGGAGAGAAGACAACGTCTAACGGAAGACAACCTAATTTTCGCAAGTAACTACACATTCAACCTAAACAATCGTGAAGGAATTACTGATAACACTTTTTTTCAGTTTAGATTTAAAGTAGAAAGTGCAGGTAATGCTCTATCCTTACTTTCAAAAGTAATTCCCTTTAACACAAATACGGATGAAGATAAATTAGTCTTTAGCGTTCCTTTTAGTCAATATATAAAAACAGAATTTGATTATGTCAAGTACTGGGCTACATCAAGAACTAACGTTTTAGCATTTAGAAGCTTTTTTGGTATTGCTATTCCTTATGGAAACTCAGATAACATTCCGTTTGTTCGTAGTTATTTTGCAGGTGGTGCAAATGACATTAGAGCTTGGTCTCCATACTCACTTGGACCAGGACGTACGGATGCTATAAATGACTTTAATGAAGCAAACCTAAAAATAAGCCTTAACCTAGAATATCGTTTTCCCGTTATAGGAAACCTTAAAGGTGCTCTTTTTGCCGATGCAGGTAACATTTGGAACGTTTTTGATAACGTAGAAGATCCAGAAGCTACTTTTACAAACCTAAAATCACTTGAAGACATTGCTCTAGGTACTGGATTTGGACTCCGATACGATTTTACCTATTTTGTATTACGTGCAGATTTAGGTTTTAAAACTTATAATCCCGCTGAAGAAATCTCAAAAAGGTGGTTCAGGGACTATAATTTTGCTAATTCCGTGTTACAAATTGGTATTAACTACCCTTTTTAATGCAATGGCTGATGGCTTCACGCTTATTAGGAACTAGAAACCCAAACATTCATAAATTCTACATGAGATAAGCCTACAAAACACCCATTTTATAACAATATTGAGCCACAAACTTGATAAACTTATAAAAACCAATCTTTTTAGACCTATTTATTTTATTACATTTGTCCTATTGATTTTACACATATAATTTAGACAAGAACATTATGGCTCACAGTATAAAACCAGGTGTCGCAACAGGTGACGAAGTACAAGCAATCTTTAACTATGCTAAAGAAAAGGGGTTCGCTCTTCCAGCAGTAAACGTTATTGGTTCTGACACAATTAATGGTGTCCTAGAAACAGCAGCAAGTTTAAATGCTCCTGTAATCATTCAATTTTCTAATGGCGGTGCTCAGTTTAACGCTGGTAAAGGTCTATCTAACGATGGTCAAAAAGCAGCTGTTCTTGGTGCTGTAGCCGGTGCAAAACATGTACACCAATTAGCAGAAGCTTATGGTGCTACGGTTATTCTTCATACAGATCATTGTGCTAAAAAATTATTGCCTTGGATAGACGGACTGTTAGATGCTAGTGAAAAGCATTTCGCCGAGACTGGAAAACCTCTTTACAGCTCACATATGATCGATCTTTCGGAAGAGCCTCTTGAGGAGAACATCGAGATCTGTAAAGGTTACTTGGAGCGCATGAGCAAAATGAACATGACATTAGAGATCGAGCTTGGTATTACAGGTGGTGAAGAAGATGGCGTTGACAACTCTGATGTAGATGATTCTAAATTATACACCCAACCAGAAGAAGTAGCTTACGCTTATGAAGAACTTTCTAAAGTAAGCCCAAGATTTACAATTGCAGCTGCTTTTGGTAATGTTCACGGTGTATATAAACCAGGTAACGTAAAGTTGACTCCAAAAATCTTAAAAAACTCTCAAGAATATATTTCTAAAAAATACAATGTAGAGCACAATCATATCGATTTTGTTTTTCACGGAGGTTCAGGTTCTACAGTTGAAGAAATCAGAGAAGGTATTAGTTACGGAGTTATTAAAATGAACATTGATACTGATTTGCAGTACGCATTTTTAGCTGGTGTTCGTGATTATGTTCAAGACAACAAAGACTATCTTCAATCTCAAATTGGCAACCCAAAAGGTGCTGATGAACCTAACAAGAAGTTCTACGATCCAAGAGTTTGGTTACGTGAAGGAGAAAAGACTTTTGTAGAGCGCTTGAAAAAAGCTTTCGAAGATTTAAACAATGTTAATACCTTATAATAGGTACTAAACATCCCTAAAACTAATATGGAAGATATGACGGCTTGGTTTAGAAGAAAAGAAAAGGGAATACAAACGGCTACCGAAGAGAAGAAAGACACCCCAAAAGGGTTGTGGTACAAATCTCCAACGGGAAAAATTGTTGAATCAGAAGTACTTGCAAAAAACTATTACGTAAGTCCTGAAGACGATTATCACGTTCGTGTAGGCAGTAAAGAGTATTTTGAAATACTTTTTGACAACAACAAATTCAGGGAACTGGATGCTAAGTTGACCTCAAAAGACCCTTTAAAGTTCGAGGATACCAAAAAATATTCTGACCGCTTAAAGGCCGCCCAGAAGAAAACAGGACTTAATGATGCCGTAAGAACCGGTTTTGGAAAATCTTTGGATAAAGATGTTGTTATAGCATGTATGGATTTTAATTTCATTGGAGGATCAATGGGTAGCGTTGTGGGAGAAAAAATTGCACGCGCCATAGATTATGCCATAAAGAGAAAAGTTCCATTTGTAATGATATCTAAATCTGGTGGTGCGCGCATGATGGAAGCTGCCCTGTCTCTAATGCAATTAGCTAAAACATCGGCTAAACTAGCTCAATTGGCAGAAGCTAAACTTCCGTATATATCACTTTGTACTGATCCTACTACAGGAGGTACTACAGCATCTTATGCAATGCTAGGAGATATTAATATATCAGAACCTGGTGCATTAATAGGATTCGCGGGACCAAGAGTTGTAAAAGAGGCTACAGGAAAAGAACTTCCTGATGGCTTCCAAACGGCAGAATTCGTAATGGAACATGGTTTTCTAGATTTCATCTCACACAGAAGAGACTTAAAAAAGAAGATCAACCTTTATATTGATTTAATTCAGAACATTCCAGTAAGGACTGAAAAGGCTTCGGCATGAAACCGTTAGTTATTACACTAATTTCATTTTGGTTTTTATGTTGTTCAACTGATAAAGAAAAAATGCTTGCCGCAGAATCTGACGCGGCAAGCTTTTTATCTGATACGGCAGGAGTAATTGGAGTTACCATTTCAGGAAAAGAGAATTCATATACCTTTGACACCACTGTTCAAAGTCCAGATACAGGTTGCGACCAATATGCAGATTGGTGGGAGGTAGTTGATTTAAAAGGAAATCTCATTTACCGAAGAATACTTACCCATAGCCACGTAGATGAACAACCTTTCTCTCGTTCGGGAATAAACATTCCATTAGAAAAAAATACCCAAGTGTACATTCGTGTACATATAAACTCACTAGGATATGCCTCTGAGGTTCAAAAAGGTTCGGTAGAAAATGGTTTTATGACAACTGAATTAGATGTAGAATTTGCCAAGGAGTTAGAAAAAGCAGAACCACTTCCAACAGGGTGTGCTTTTTAAATTTTAAAATACGTATTGTTTTTTTTAAACGTCAAATCGCGAAAAAAAATCGCTATTGAGATTTTAAAAAGAAACACTTCTTACTAACAATATTATTTTCACAAGAAGTAACCCCTCCAAAAAATTCTATCAAAAAAAAAGCCTCACTATTTCTAGCGAAGCTTAATTGACATTTTTAATAGGTTTTTATCTACTCCTCTGAAGCATTATCAGCAAGACCCTGCAAGGCTGCCAAAACAATCTCCAACGTTGCATCACTATTTATAACACCATGTCGTGATACAAATAATTCAGGATTATTAAAAGCTATTTTAACCTCTCCGTCAGCATTTTCATACACCAATATTTTCTGCGGTAAATCAAGAGCTGAAGTTTGGCTCTTTTGCATCAACATTGTACCCAAATTTGGATTACCAAAAATAATCACTTTAGTAGGAAGCAATTCTAATTCAACATTAGCAGCATTAGCTTGATGATCTAGCTCAGCTACAATTGTGAGGTTTTCGTTACCATCAATTACACTTATTATATCGGCATAAGTAGCATCAAATGTTTGATCACTTAAAACCGTAGTTACATTATAATCAGTAATTACGTCACTAGGCTGTTCAGTTACATCTGCTACGGCCGTATTTTCACTTAAATTTTTTAATGCCGTTGCAATTGTTGGCAGGGTAGCTACATCACCAAGCGTGTGCCGGTTAGCTAAATACACTGTAGAATTATATCCCACAAAAACCTCTTCACTATCATTTTGATAAACCACAATACGTTGTGGCAAATCTAAACCAGCTTGTTGATTTACTTGCATCAACGGTGTACCTAAATATAGGATTACCAAAGAAAATTATTTTAGTAGGATTCAACTCCAAACCAACAGAAGCTGCATTAGCAGCATGATCTACTTCTGCAACAATTTTAATATTTTCGTTAGTATCCAAACTTGCCTTCAACACGGCATAGGTATCATCAAAAGATTGCGTGCTTTTTACGTAATTCATACCTACCACATTTGGATTAGTATCTATAGTCTCTGGCTCCGTTGTTTCATCTTCGTCACAAGCAACAAAAGCAAAAGTCAAAAAAAGTACTGTTAAAAATTTCAAATTCATAATTCATTAATTTAGGGCAATCTTAAATTAGTGTTCTGTGTTCTCTTTTTAAGATTGTAGTTAATACTTATAAGATATACGCATGGTACCCTTAATCAGTTTTTTATATAGCGCCAAATTTTGTTAATCGTTAAAAGCTCTTAGTATATTTTATTCCTCAAATCATTTGTTTTTAGCGCATTAATTGTATCTTTGCCGCTTGATTGAAAATCAATCATATACATAAAAATCATTTAAAATAATATTGGAATGTATTTAACGAAGGAAGTAAAAGCCGAAATCTTTAAGAAATACGGCGGTAAAGCAGAGAACACTGGTTCTACTGAAGGTCAGATTGCATTGTTCACACACCGTATCAATCATTTGACTGGTCACTTGAAGAAAAATCACAAAGACTTTAATACAGAGCGTTCTCTAGTAAAGTTGGTAGGTAAAAGAAGAAGCTTACTTGATTATATGATAAAGAATGATATTGTTAAATATCGTGAACTTATTGTAGAGTTGGGTATTAGAAAGTAATATTCATAGGGGCTGAAAATTTTCAGCCCCTATTTTATATAAAGCCCTTATTGTTTTAAGGCAAAACTAAAAGCTGCACACAGTTTTTCATTGGTCAAGTGCTATCAGCACATACAACAACACAACCTTCTGGCCTCAACAACCAGACGACCATTGTTTAACAGTCCGCCCGTTAGCGGATACAAATCAATTTTATGATTCCAAAAGTATTTAAAGAGGTCATAGACCTTGGTGATGGTAGAGAAATTACTATCGAAACTGGAAAATTAGCAAAACAAGCTCATGGCTCTGTTGTTGTTACATCTGGAAAATGTATGCTATTGTGTACAGTAGTTTCCAACTACGAACAAAAAAATCTTGGTTTTCTACCATTAACAGTAGATTACAGAGAAAAATTTGCTGCGGCAGGACGTTACCCAGGTGGTTTCTTCAAAAGAGAAGCAAGACCAAGTGATGGCGAAGTATTGACTATGCGTTTAGTGGATCGTGTATTACGTCCTCTTTTCCCAAAAGATTATCAAGCAGAAACACAAGTTATGATTCAGTTAATGTCTCATGATGATGATGTTATGCCTGAAGCTATGGCTGGTTTAGCGGCGAGTGCTGCTATTCAATTATCTGATTTCCCTTTTGAATGTGCTATCTCCGAAGCTAGAGTTGGTCGTGTTAATGGCGAATTTGTAATTAACCCTACACGTGCTCAATTAGCTGAATCTGATCTTGAAATGATGATTGGAGCTTCAGCTGATTCTGTAATGATGGTTGAAGGTGAAATGGATGAGATTTCCGAAGAGGAAATGGCTGACGCTATCAAGTTTGCTCACGAAGCTATTAAAGTACAAATTGCTGCGCAATTGCGTTTAGCAGAAGCTTTTGGCAAAAAAGAAGTTCGTGAATATGAAACTGCGGAAGTTAACGAAGATTTAGAAAAAAGAATCCACGATTTAGCTTACGATAAATGTTATGCTATTGCTAAGAAGGGAACTTCTAAAGCAGAACGTAGTAATGCATTTGCTGAAGTAAAAGAAGAAGTTAAGGCTTCTTTTACAGAGGAAGAGATGGAAGAATTTGGACATCTTGTTGGCGGATACTACAAACAAGCAGAAAAAGCAGCCGTTAGAGATTTAACCTTGAACGAAGGTTTACGTTTAGACGGTAGAAAAACTGACGAAATTAGACCAATTTGGTGTGAGGTTGATTATTTACCATCAACACACGGTTCTGCAATCTTTACTCGTGGAGAAACTCAAGCATTAGCAACAGTTACTTTAGGAACTTCTAGAGATGCTAACAAAATAGATATGCCATCTTATGAAGGCGAAGAGAACTTCTATTTACATTATAACTTCCCTCCTTTTTGTACAGGTGAAGCTAGACCAATTCGCGGAACATCTCGTAGAGAAGTTGGGCATGGTAACTTGGCGCAACGTGCATTAAAAGGAATGATTCCTGCGGATTGTCCTTATACTGTTCGTGTTGTATCTGAAGTACTAGAATCTAACGGTTCTTCTTCTATGGCAACAGTTTGTGCCGGTACAATGGCTATGATGGATGCTGGTGTGCAAATGAAAAAGCCCGTTTCTGGTATTGCAATGGGATTAATTTCTGATGCAAAATCTGGAAAATATGCTGTATTATCCGATATTTTAGGTGATGAAGATCACTTAGGAGATATGGATTTTAAAGTTACTGGTACTGCAGATGGTATTACGGCTTGCCAAATGGATATTAAAGTAAAAGGATTGTCTTACGAAATTCTTGTGAATGCTTTAAAACAAGCTCGTGAAGGTCGTTTACATATTTTAAGTAAACTTACTGATACGATTGCTACACCAAATGCTGAAGTTAAAGAACACGCACCTACAATGGTTACGCGTAGAGTTCCTAATGAATTTATTGGTGCTTTAATTGGACCAGGTGGTAAAGTGATTCAAGAGATGCAAAAGGAAACTGAGACTACTATCGTTATTAACGAAGATCCAGTTACTGAAGAAGGTATCGTAGAAATTTTAGGTGTAGGCAGTAAAGGTATTGATGCTGTTATGGCAAAAATAGATTCTATTCTATTCAAACCTGAAGTAGGAAGTGCTTACGAAGTTAAAGTCATTAAAATGTTAGATTTTGGTGCTGTTGTAGAATACCAAGATGCTCCTGGCAACGAAGTATTGTTACACGTATCAGAATTAGCATGGGAAAGAACTGAAAATGTTACCGATGTTGTAAACATGGGCGATGTTTTTGATGTGAAGTATTTAGGTACTGATCCTAGAACTCGTAAAGAAAAAGTTTCTAGAAAAGCTTTATTACCTAAACCAGAAGGTTTTGTAGAAAGACCACCACGTAATGATAAAGATCGTGGCCGTGGTAGAGATGACAGACGAGGCGGTAGCAGAGATAACCGTGATCGCAAACCTAGAGACTAAGACCTCTAAATTTTAACACATATTTTAAGCCTCAACTTGTTAAGTTGAGGCTTTTTTGTGCGACTCATCTAAAAAGTGAAGTTTTTTACGTCGGTTTGTAACATTTCTGGCTTTTTTGCGTATAAGTATATGCAGTCTATGCAAACTGAACCTAATTTATTTACATGAGACAGCTTAAAATTACAAAACAGGTCACCAATAGGGAGACCGCATCTTTGGACAAGTACTTGCAAGAAATAGGCAAAGTAGACTTGATTACGGCAGATGAAGAAGTAGAATTGGCACAACGTATCAAGGCAGGCGACCAGATCGCTCTTGAAAAACTCACAAAGGCCAATCTTCGATTCGTTGTATCGGTTGCCAAGCAGTACCAAAACCAGGGACTTACTTTACCCGATTTAATTAACGAGGGTAACCTAGGCCTTATTAAGGCCGCACAACGTTTTGACGAAACAAGAGGATTTAAGTTTATTTCTTATGCCGTTTGGTGGATTCGTCAATCTATTTTGCAAGCTTTGGCAGAACAGTCTCGTATTGTACGCTTGCCATTGAACAAAATTGGTTCAATCAACAAAATAAATAAAACCTTTGCTTTTCTTGAGCAGGCGCACGAACGTATGCCTTCTCCTGAAGAAATTGCAAAAGAGTTAGATATGACTGTTGAGGACGTAAAGCAATCGCTTAAGAACTCAGGCCGTCATGTATCTATGGATGCTCCTTTGATCGCTGGTGAAGATTCTAACCTATATGATGTACTTCGTAGTGGTGAGTCTCCAAACCCGGACAAAGAATTATTGCACGAATCTTTACGTACAGAAATTGAGCGCGCTTTAGAAACTTTGACTCCTAGAGAAGCAGATGTTATTCGTCTATACTTTGGTCTTGCCGGACAACATTCAATGACTCTTGAAGAAATTGGTGAAACTTTTGAACTTACTAGAGAGAGAGTTCGCCAGATTAAGGAAAAAGCTATTAGAAGATTGAAACATACTTCTAGAAGCAAGATTCTTAAAACCTATTTAGGTTAAAAAATCTAAAAAGTTACACGTTAAATATTCCTTAAATTGGAAATTTGGCATATATATTGTAATTTTAAAAGCAACAACAGTTTATCATGACTGTTCGTTTTTTGATTGATGAATAAACTCCGGCTGATTACCGGAGTTTTTTCATTTAAAATATTTTAGAAGTCAACAAAAAGAATTTATTTTTAAACAAATCATCACTTTCAAAAAACGTGGTTTTAAACCCTGAAACATCTTATGGCATCTGACAACGACATACCCGAAGGTCAACCTAATAACCCGCTACATGGGGTTAAACTGGTTGATATTCTAGAAAAACTAACGGAAAAATACACTTGGGAAGAATTGGCAGACCGCATAAACATCAATTGCTTTAAAAGCAATCCTACGATAAAGTCATCGCTTAAATTTTTAAGACGTACGCCATGGGCAAGAACCAAAGTAGAACAGCTATATTTAAGATCTTTTCATAAATAGATAATTGTATGCCCTTTAACATTGTACTTGTAGAGCCAGAAATACCCAACAACACCGGAAATATTGGCAGATTGGCACTTGCGTCAGGCTCTACGCTTCATTTAATAAAGCCATTTGGTTTTGAATTGGATGACAAACGCGTAAAGAGAGCTGGTCTTGATTATTGGCAACACCTTGATTTGCGTATTTATGATAGTCTAGACGACTTTTTGTCGCAACATGGCAGCAAGAACTTAGTATTCTTTTCCAGCCATGGCACAAAGAACCATTGGTCCATACCTTTTGAAGACGGCCAATTTCTTGTTTTCGGTAAAGAATCGGTTGGATTGCCTTCCTCCCTACTCACCTCTTACAAAAATGACTTATATAAAATTCCATTGTATAGTGAACACGTGCGCAGTTTAAACTTGGCTAACGCCGTTGGCATTGCGGTTTATGAAGGCCTAAAACACATACAATAAAAAAAGACTGCTCGCTGGGGTACTGGTACATAATTCACCACTTGGAAAAGTGTTAAAACCTAAGCCCTTTATAAAAAAACACTTAAATTGAGTGGTAAATCGCTCATTTTCAAAACAAAATGCAATCGCTTTATGAAAGAAACTTCAATCCAAGCCTTTATTCAGGATTTACCCAAAACCGAGCTCCATTTACATATTGAAGGTACTTTTGAGCCTGAACTTATGTTTAAGATTGCAAAACGAAATAATCTTACTATCCCATATGCAGATGTTGACGAACTAAAAAGAGCTTATAGTTTCAACAATCTTCAGGAATTTTTGGACATATATTATGCTGGAGCTTCCGTTCTAATTAAAGAAGCAGATTTTTACGACCTCACTTGGGCTTATTTGACAAAGGTTCATGAGCAAAATGTAAAACATGTTGAAATATTCTTTGATCCTCAGACCCATACCGATCGCAATGTTTCTTTTGAATTTGTAATGAATGGAATTTACAGAGCGTTAGAAGATGGAGAAAAGCAACTAGGCATAAGTTTTAAGCTCATTATGAGTTTTTTAAGACATTTGGATGAAGTATCAGCCTTTAAAACATTAGAACAAGCCTTGCCTTATAAAGACAAGATTGTGGCCGTAGGGCTTGATTCTTCTGAACTAGGTAATCCACCATCAAAATTCAGAAATGTATTCCAGAAAGCCTTAGAAGAAGGTTTTCTGACCGTTGCCCATGCAGGCGAAGAAGGTCCTTCAGAATATATTTGGGAAGCTCTAGATTTACTCAAGGTTACACGAATAGATCATGGTAACCGTTGTTTAGATGATTCTAAGTTGATAAAACGATTAGCAGAAGAGCAGATGGCTCTTACCCTGTGCCCTTTATCCAATCTTGAGCTTAAGGTAATTAAAGATTTAAAAGAATACCCTTTGCTTAAAATGATGGAGCACAATTTACTGGTTACCATCAACTCTGATGACCCTGCCTATTTTGGAGGTTATATGAATGAAAATTTTTGGGGTATAACCAAAGCCTTGAACCTTTCTAAAACACAGATAGCAGAATTGGCCAAAAACGGATTTAAAGCGAGTTGGTTATCTGACGAGAAAAAAGAAGCCTATTTAAACGAAATTGAATTGCTTCTAGAGAAGAACTAATACTTGAATCTGGTCAGCGGCCCTCTTTACAATGATATAGGGTATCCCGTAAAAACACAATTCACTACTTTTGTATAAATTCTATTTAACAGATATAAAATGAGCAAAACAAAAATTGCACCTTCTCTTCTGGCAGCCGACTTTGGTAACTTGCAGCGCGATATAGAAATGGTAAACAAAAGTGATGCAGATTGGCACCATATTGATATAATGGACGGTGTTTTTGTTCCAAATATATCGTACGGAATGCCCGTTCTAAAGACTATTGCCGAGCATGCTACAAAGCCTTTAGATGTGCATTTAATGATTGTAGATCCAGACCGTTATATCAAAACTTTTGCTGAGTTGGGTGCTACACATTTAACCGTTCATTACGAAACTTGTCCTCATTTACATAGAACTATTCAAGCAATAAAGGCCGAAGGCATGAAAGCTGGTGTAGCTTTAAACCCTCACACTAATGTGAACTTGCTAAAAAATATCATCAAGGATTTGGATATTGTACTTATCATGAGTGTAAATCCTGGTTTTGGTGGTCAAAGTTTTATAGAGAACACTTACGATAAAGTATACGACCTTAAGCAACTTATAAAAGATTCCGATTCCTCTGCTTTAATAGAGGTTGATGGTGGGGTAAATTCCAAAAATGCCAAAGCCCTAATCAAGGCCGGTGCCGATATTTTGGTTGCAGGCAGCTTTATTTTTAAGACCGAAGACCCAATAAAAACAATTCAAGAACTTAAAAAATCTACCGATAGATGGAGCATTTTCGAGTTGTAATTATAGGGGGAGGTCCCATAGGAATAGCTTGTGGACTTGATGCCCAGAAAAAGGGTCTGAGCTACGTGATCCTTGAAAAAGGACCTATCGTAAACTCATTATTCAACTATCCGCAGAACATGCAATTTTTCTCTTCTTCGGAAAAATTGGAAATAGACGATATTCCTTTTATAAGTACAGAAGCAAAACCTAAACGAAACGAGGCTTTAGAATATTACCGAAGAATCGTTACTTCCAACAAACTCAACATTCGGCTTTTTGAAAAAGTAAAGAAAGTTGAAAAGGTTGAGAATGGGTTTTCAATCGTTTCTGAAAAAAACAACTATACAGCAGATAAGGTAATTGTATCTACTGGGTTTTATGATTTACCTAATAAACTAAATATCCCAGGAGAAGACTTACCTAAAATCGCCCATTACTACAACGACCCACATTTCTATGCTAATCAAAAACTAGCCGTAGTGGGTGCCAGTAATTCTGCCATTGATGCCGCTCTTGAGTGTTATCGTAAAGGTGCGGAAGTTACTTTAATCATAAGAGGTCATGAAGTAGGGCCACGTGTTAAGTATTGGGTAAGGCCTGATATTATAAACCGTATTGAAGAAGGGAGTATTAAGGTATATTATAATTCAAAATTGAAAGAAGTACGCCAAAGCGGAATTATAATTGATACGCCCGAAGGTAGTGTTACTTTAGAAAATGACTTTGTTCTAGCTTTAACCGGTTATATGCCCAATTTTGAATTCTTAACGAATATGGGTGTGAAACTATCAGATGATGAAAAAAAATTACCCCAATACAATCCTGAAACTATGGAAACTAATGTAGCGGGTATTTACTTGGCAGGCGTTATCTGTGGCGGAATGGAAACTCATAAGTGGTTCATAGAAAACTCCAGAATACACGCTAAAATAATCATCTCTTCTATTCTTGAAGAAAAAGAAATTAGTAAAGTTTAAAATTCACATACCCCCTTTTTCAGGGGGTATCTTTTCACTGTTCTAGGTATATTTTACAGAGGTACAAAACATGACATTTGTATCAACAAAGAACCTGAACAATGAAATATATTTATCCAAAACTACTTCTTGTCTGTCTGGCTCTCGCCATTTATTCCAACAACAAACCAGGACGAGACAAAAACCAATCTCAATCCGTAGAAACCAACCGATATTCGTTATTGGTGCAAAGGGGTGCTTTTCATTTTGATTCATTTAAAATTACCAAGAATAAAATCTCGCACATACCCGGCATATCTTCTAATTTTGAAACCACTACTTACAACGAAAATAGCCAGTCATTTCTAGACAGTTTACAGACCTTAGGTTTTTTCAAGAAAATAGAAGCCAATGGTTTTTGGAATCTTGAGACACATTACGGCTCAGAAAAATCATGTACCAGCCAACTTATCGTGACACTGACTACTAATGAAAAATCAAAAACCGTAATTTGCGATGATTACCAGACGGATTGTCCCAAGCTCATAAAATATATAGAACAAAAAGTTGTTGAATTGGAAGGAAACGATTTAAAACGAATCTACTTACCAGGATAAAACCATACCACTGAAAACAAAACATAAATTCCATATCACTCCTATTCTGGGTTCATTCCAGCTTTTTAGCTTAGCAATTTTGCTATGCTTTTCTAATCTTCATGCCCAAGAAGCTAGCAAGGATTCGGCAAATGAAGACCGTCCACAGCGGATTACATTTTCTACGATTCCTAATACAAGGGAAGACTCCTTATTGCCATACTACGAAGCATTAAAGACTGCGGACTTTGGAAGTCAACGGTTTTCAATTTTTGAACAATTGGTAGAAGAACACATCAAAAAGGGAAATACGGATTCCATTTTACATTATGGCAACCTTTATGTAAAAGAACTGGGTAACTGGGAAAAACCGGATATCTCAAAAAATCTACATTATGCCAAAGCTCATTACTTTTTGGGTATAGGAAGTCATTTTAATGGCCTTTTAGATAAATCTGTAGAATGGCATATTAAAGGTTTGCAAGATGCAGAAGCAGCAAATTCAAAAGAATATCAATTCAAAAACAAAATAGGTCTTGCCCATAATTACATTTTAAAATCAGAGGCAGATAAAGCCATTGCTATGCTCACCAAAGCCATAACTAATTTTAGCGCTGAGTTTCCTGACCAGACCATACAGGCTCGTATTTTATTGGGCAACGCTCAACTAAGCAAACAAGCATACGTTCTCGCCAAAAAAGAATTTGATGAGGGGTTACGTATGGCCACAGATTTTAAAAATTTAGAAAAAGAACTGACTGTAAAATTAGAAATAGCCAAACTTGCAGAAGCACAAGCGGACTATGAGAAAGCATTTCAAGGTTATGAATCTGTTAGAAATGAAGCGCTTTCAAACGGTTTTATTGCCATTTATTTTGAAGGGTCCCTACTATTAGGCAGATTGTATTATAAGGAAGGAATGTATGAAACAGCCAATATAGCCCTAAGCGTTGCCTACATTAACGCTATAAATCGTGAAAATTTACAGTTTCAAAGAGAGGCTTTAATTGTACAAGCCAGAAGTTTTTCCAAACTAGAAGACTATAAAAACGCGTATGCCATAATGACCCAACTTTTTGGTGTAAATAATCAAATTAATACCAAACAACAGCGGGAGATTATAAAAGAACTTGAAATACAATATGAAACCCTCCAAAAAGAGAAAGCAATTTCTAGTCTAGAGGAAGACCAAATAATAAAAGCTGCCGAACTTGAAAGACAGAAGACCATCAAAAATGCTTTTCTCATTGGCTTCTTAATTATATTGATTCCAGTAATTGCACTACTCTACGTCTATTATCAAAAAATACAAACGCAAAGTGAACTGACCAAAAAGCAAGAAGAAATAAACACACAAAAAGTTACAGCTCTAAAACAGGAACAAGAGCTAAACCTTATTAAAGCCTCTATTGAAGGGCAAGATGAAGAACGGAAAAGAATTGCCCAAGAATTACATGATAGCATTGGTGGAAACCTAGCAGGAATAAAACTGCAGGTATCTACTATGACTGGTGATTCTGACAAATGGAAAGCTATTAATAGTCAGTTAGATGAAACTTACCAATTGGTAAGAGATATATCTCACACGCTTATTCCAAAGAAATTTAAGCAACATGCTTTTTCAGATTTAATTCGAGAATACATAGCATCGATTTCAAGCAGCGGAAAAATAAAAATTGGTTTTTATCCGCATCCGGAAATGGATATAAATGCGTTGGATGAAAAAGTCCAAATGGAGCTTTTTAAGGTGATTCAAGAGTTGATGACCAACACACTTAAACATGCAGAGGCAAGTAATGTAGACATACACCTTAGCTTGCTTAATAAAGAACTATCTCTTCTTTTTGAAGACAACGGACAAGGGTTTGATGTTTCTAAAATAAAAGAAGGCATCGGTTTTGAAAATATCCGTAGTAGAATTAAAGAATTGAACGGTAAATTCCACATAGACTCTTCTAAAAATAGGGGATGCGTAATTTCCATAGAAATCCCCATAACAACAACATCCCATGAAATATAACCTCATCATTGCAGATGACCATAAAATGTTCATAGACGGCCTATTGAGCATCTTGAGCGATGCACCTGAATTTTCGGTTACAACTACAGCAAAAAATGGAGCGCAAGTCATCAAATACCTAGACATTAATGGTACAAAGGACCTTCACTTGTTAATCACCGACCTCAGCATGCCCGAAATGGACGGTATAGAACTGAACCGTATCATTAAAGAAAAGTACCCTACTTTAAAGACTTTGGTCGTGAGCATGCATATAGATGGTGGTATGATTGAAAAACTCATTCAAAACAACGTAGATGGTTACGTACCCAAAAATGCCGAAAAAGATGAACTTCTAACAGCTATGCGAACCATAGTGAAAGGAGAAAAGTATTTTTCACAGGAAATAAAACGTGCTTATACGGATGCTATCTTCGATAACAAAAAGCAAGAAAAGGTACACCTTACGGACCGTGAAAAAGAAGTACTAAAGCTTATTGCAGATGAATACACTACGCAAGAAATTGCAGATGAACTCTTTCTAAGCAAGCACACTATAGAAAGTTACCGTAAAAATCTCATCTCAAAATTACAAGTGAAAAATTTAGCCGGACTCACCAAACATGCCATTAAAATTGGACTTCTAGACTCTTAACTAAACAAAGAGCAAAATAAGCGTAAGTACGAGGCCGCCTAAGGCAAAATAAAGACCTTTCTTAAATATAGGAGCACTAGGCCTAAACATCCAAAATGCAGAGATTACAAAGAATAATAGTGACGCTCCAAAGAAAATATTTAGAAAAAACAAAGGTTGACTAGAAGTAGCCTTATGTATTTTGGCCATTTTACCTAAAACAAAAGGCAGTTCTTTCTTAGTAAATGATGCAACACCAGTTTTACTATCATAAGAACCTCCTTCAAAATGAATAATACCTCCCTCTTCTTTCTCTAACTTAAAATGTTTTATTTTAAGAGCCTTCCCTACATCATCTGCCTTTATGTTGGGTTTTAATGTTTTCTCTGCCGCAACTTCACTCTTAAGAAAATCAGTATCTCTAAAAATTAGAATGATACCGCTTATTGCGTACATGGCCATTATACCTGCCAAGAAAAAGCCTAAATACCTATGGTAGGTACGCATTTTTTCTTCTGTTTTTCTCCCCATTACTTTTATTGTTTATTGATTGGTTTATCTTCTTCTTCCAGAATATTCCATAGCCTCGCCTTTACCGAAACCATAACTAAAGCCAAAAGTAATAAACCTACCACGTTGTCTTCGGGAATAAGTAGAAAAAGTTTCTTGCGTTGTTTCCGTTTCGTTTACTCGTGAAGCAAAAACATCTCTTACACTAAAGTTTACCACGCCTTTACCTTTCAATATCTTCTTGCGGGCGCCCATATCCAAAAAGAGGTTATCGCTTGTGTTTCCTTGAACCGTCTCATAACTACTTTGATAATTCCCTGTAGCTTCAAAATCTATATCTGCAGGCAATTTAAGTTTGGTCATTAACTTCATAGACCATCTATCGGCATTAAAATCGAATACCTGAGTATCTAAGCTTCCCTCTCTATCAAACTTGTTATAATTTACATCTGTAGTTACCGTAAACCACTTGGCAGGACTATACTTCCCATTAAACTCAACACCTGTAGCTTTGTTGGTACCAATGTTCTCTGGTTTACTTATGGTAACATCATCCTCATAGCTAAATATAGATTCAATAACATCTGTGGTGTAGCGGTGATACACACTAAAATTAAGCGATGCTTTTCCTAAAACATAAATACTTGTAATCTCATAAGAATCTGTATACTCTGGTTGTAATTCCGGATTACCTTGACGGATATTAAAGTTATTTCTAATATTGAAAAAAGGATTCAAATCCCACAAATCTGGCCTATACACTCTGCGTGAGTATCCCGCTTGCATAGAAACCTTATCACTGAATTTATAGGACGTATGCGCACTAGGAAAAAGGTTGGTATACTTCTGTTCATTCTTCTGGTTGGTATTTTGCAATAATGTATTGAGGTTTGTTTGTTCCATACGGGCTCCTGCTTTCATACCCCATTTTCCAATTTCATATGCACCTGTACCATAAACAGCAAAAACCTTTTGATCATATTCAAACACATTGGTCAAATTTGGGTTTGAAACATAAACCCCATTTTCTAAATCGTCAACCTCATAATCATTGCTAACATCGTTTAAAATATATTGACCACCTGCTTCCATTGTCCATTCTTCATTAAATGGCCGTGTATAATCTAGTTTAAAAGTATATTCCGCTTCCTGAAATTCGGTACGGGTTCGTTGTGTGGCATCATTATCCTCTCCTGATATAGTTACATCTTCAAAATCTGACGATTGATCTTTACCGAAAAAATTTCCCAAAGCACTGAACAAAAGATCATGGTCTTCGTGATCTTTAAAATCGCTTTTATATTGAAGCTCATACTGGTATTTTGGATTAGTAGCTTCTGTAGTTTCAGTACGCTCCCATTCTGAAACCAGCTGGTTATCCGCATCAAGAGATTTGTATTTTGTAATGGAAGGTTGATCTTCAATTTCATAGGCGAAATTCCCCGAAAGGGTCAATACATTGTTTTCATTAATGTAATAATCCGTTCCTAAAATAATATTATAAAACTCCTCATTTCTAAACTCCTCACCTATTGAAGCAATTGAAGTGCCATCGGTAAGATTTCGGTTAATGTTTTCCGTATCATTTGGCAGTTCCCTATACCCTGCTCCTAATTGACTAAAAAGGTTGAAGCGTTCCGTACGGCGATTTAAACTTAACCCAAAACTATGATTGTCCGGTGAACCTGTATTTAAACTAATAGAACCATTAAAGCCTTCCCGTTCTTCTTTTTTTATGACAATGTTGATTATACCCGAAGTACCCTCAGCGTCATACTTAGCCGAAGGATTGGTAATAACCTCTACCCTTTCAATCATATCAGAAGTAATAGTTCCCAATGCATTTCCACCATCTCCAGTAAGAATTGAAGGTTTGCCATTAATTAAGACTTGTACCCCTTGGCTTCCGCGTAAGCTTATTTGCCCTTCAATATTTACATTCACAGAAGGCACATTGTTTAAAACCTCTAAGGCACTTGCTCCAGTGCTGCTAATATCCTTACCTACGTTGAATACCCTTTTATCTAACTTAAACTGTGTTCTAGATACCTCCCCTGCTACTACAACTTCTGAAAGCTGTTGAGCATCTTGATTCAGTTTCACTTGCCCCATATCAATAACTCCGTTTGCGGGCACGAGATTATCGAATCTTTTTTTCTCAAAGCCGATAAAACTAATTTCAATAAAATAGTTCTGAGCATCTGTTTTTAGGCTGAACGAACCATCGTCTAAAGTAGTGGTACCTGTAATTCCTTTTTGTGTGGTTTTGTCTCCTACCAAAACTGTTGCGAAAGCAACTGGCTGTCCGATAGATTGCTCAACTACGGTTCCTACAATTTCAATCTCACCATTCTGGGCAAGGCTTATATTCGTAATCAATAACGCCAAAAACAGCGTAAAAAAAGTGGAGGTAAATTTTAATTGCATGGTATGAGTTGTTTGGAATATAAAAATGCATAAAAAAACCGTCCAACGAAACTCAAAAAGAGCTATTTAACAATTTTAACAATGTTGAGTCAGCCTGATAAATACGCTGAATTAGAATAATTTAGGTTATACGTTTAATCCCATTTCATGTTCTGTAAACGCACGGCGTTCAAAATAGCTAAAAGCGCTACGCCTACATCGGCAAAAACGGCTTCCCACATGGTAGCCATTCCCCCAGCTCCAAGAATCATAACCAAAGCTTTGACCCCAAAGGCAAGAGCAATATTCTGCCAGACTATTTTTCTAGTAGACTTCCCTATTTGTATCGCCTGCGCAACTTTTTCAGGTTGATCGGTCTGTATGATAACATCCGCTGTCTCAATAGCCACGTCGCTTCCTAAACCGCCCATAGCAATACCAACATCGCTAACCGCCAATACCGGGGCATCATTTATACCATCACCAATAAAGGCTACTTTTGCCCCAGAGATATCCTTTAATTTTTCCACCTCGTTAAGTTTATCCTCAGGCAGAAGTCCACCCTTGGCCCAATCTACATGAAGTTCTTTGGCCACCTTCTGTGTAATGGCATCCTTATCTCCGGACAACATCACAATTTTAGACACCCCAGTTTTCCGTATCTTCTCAATAGCGGCCTCAGCACCATCCTTAAGTGCATCGGAAATAATAACGTAACCCGAGAACCTTCTATCAACAGCTACCATTACTATACTTTCTACAACAGCCTCCGTTTCTTTAGGAACCGTTATTCCATTAGCAACCATTAGCGCTTTATTTCCTACCAAAACGGATTTACCCGCTACAGTACCTGCCATACCCTTTCCTGCAATCTCAAAAACATCTTTGGCCTTACTACTAGCCCCTTCTTCTTTATACTCCAGAATGGCCTTTGCTATGGGATGGGTAGATTGTGCTTCAATGGCCATGAGGTAGTCCATAAAATCCTTCTCGCCTAAGGACTCACCAGATTCGTCATTATCAGCATGTAAAATAATTTCCTTTATTTTAAACACACCCTTGGTTATAGTACCTGTTTTATCCATTGCCAAGGTGTTAATCTTGGTAATGGTATCTAGAAAGGAGGCACCTTTAAATAGAATACCATTTCGGGAAGCTGCACCTAGGCCTCCAAAATACCCTAAAGGAATTGAAATAACCAAAGCACACGGACAAGAAATAACCAAGAAAATTAACGCGCGGTAAAGCCAATCCCTAAAAATATATTCCTCAACAAAAAAGTAAGGTAACAAGGTTAGACCAATAGCCAAGAAAACCACAATTGGTGTATAAATTCTAGCAAACTTACGAATGAACAATTCTGTTTTTGACTTGCGGGCCGTGGCGTTCTGTACCATATCCAAAATACAGGCGATGGAGCTGTCTTTAAATTCTTTGGTAACCTCCACTTCAATAACCCCATCTAGATTAATACTCCCGGCAAATACTTTCTCACCTTGAGCAATAGTAGACGGTTTACTTTCCCCGGAAATAGCCGCTGTATTTAAACTGGCTTTCTCCGATAATAATTTTCCGTCAAGCGGAACTTTCTCACCCAAACGAACTTGAATACGTTCACCAATTTTTACAGCTTCAGGAGCTACAGAAAACATATCTCCGTTACGAAGCACCGTAGCCGATTTAGGCCTTACATCCAATAACGCCTTTATATTTCCTTTGGCCTTTGTCACGGCAGAATGCTGAAACAATTCTCCCACCGCATAAAATAACATTACGGCCACACCTTCTGGATATTCCCCTATAGCGAATGCACCAATAGTGGCAATGGACATTAATAGAAATTCAGTAAAAAAATCTCCGTTCACAATGCTCTTCCAGCCCTGTTTCATTACCGGAAACCCCACAGGTACATAGGCAATACTGTACCAAACCACACGCACCCAGTCCGTAAAAAAGAGCACATTAAAAATATCTAGAGCAATACCTCCCAGTAACAGTACAAAGCTAATAATAGCCGGAAGGTACTGACCAAGAACCTTACTGGATTTTTCACTATCATGATTGCCACAACAGCTCCCACAATCGTCATCCGAAACTTCACCAGAATGTTGGTGATTATCTATATCCCGAAGATTGACCTTCTTCTTTTTTATCATTTCTCTAAAATTGTAAGTTCTTAAATAACTTCTTGCAAACGTGTTGCTAGAGCCACCCGTAATAAAATTTATTCCAAATAAAGTAAAGACCTCGTACGCGAAAATTATTAAGCGAAACAAGTTGCCCTAGCAGTATAATTGGTCTAATGACTATGTTCCGCTTCTCCCTTTTTCATTTCCGCCATTAAATAGTAGGCATTATTGAAAGCAAACTTAGATTGAGAGTCAATTTTCGTCAAAAAATTTACAGCGACCCACTCATCATCTTCAGTACCTAAAGTTACTTCATACGGAACAAAACTAAATGCGTCTCCTTCTTTTTCTACACCCACTGCTCTACTATGTAATTGTTGTAATGAGGCACCACACTTTTTACCCTTTTAAGAGATACCTGGGTCATGCTCCAAATACCTGTGCCAACTAGTGCAAGCGTGAGCAGACCAACAATAAATTTGTTATTGATGGAAAAATCAATGATTCTATTAATCATATGGAATGTTATAATTCAGTTAAAAATGCGTTTCCTGCCTAGAAGCAAAAACGACAAAAATTAGGGTAATGAAATCTGAAACAAATTCATTACAACGGGATATAAGTATCCCCTAGAAAACTGAATTATACCCTGGGAGGTTGTAAAAGGTCTAGAAAAACGTCTTTGCCCGAACTCTCAAAGTGGGCTAATTCTTCTTGTGAAATTAACGGTTGGAAAAGCTCAAACGTAACCATATTAAAATTGACCGTATGCGTGTGACAGCAGTGACACATGCAGAACGGAGAACACATATCATTAGATGCATGTCCGTGATCCACACCATTATATGCAGCTAGCGTAACCTGATTATCGGTCACAATATCTGCATCACTACAAGGCACCACATTGAGTGCCAAAAAGTAAACGGATAATATGAGAGTCAATAATTTCACGCTGCAAAGGTATAAAGATTTTGATTGGGCAATACATTTATTGGATATAAAGCAAGAAGCCATATCTAATATAGCCTAAAGACGACTTGTAATACTTTAGCTACTTTTTGTATATTTAGTTATTAAGCAATTGAGTTAACAGCAAATCTACATCCAAAAGAATATCAGTTTCCTTAAGACGACAAAAACAGTTCAGCTTAATTCAAAAATATAAAGATTGCAGCAACATTTAAGACTTTTACTACTTCTGTCAACTGTATTGATTTCTTATAATGGAATGAGTCAGAAAAACACAACCTTATTAAATGGGATAGTCAAAAGTGCTGAAAATGATGTTTCTAATGTATTAATTGTCAACTTAAATTCTAAGAAATCTACAATTACAGACTCTTCAGGACTATTCACTATTGAGGTTAGATTAAGGGATTCACTCCGTATTATGGCAGTTCAATATATTAAAAAGGAAATTGTTATTACAGATAGCATTTTCAATGAAAATTTTGTTACCATAAACCTTATTGATAATATTATTAATTTAAATGAAGTTACCGTTACCCCTTATAATCTTACAGGTAGAATAGACCAAGATCTTGACCGACTAAATATTAAACCAGCCGTTACTTCATCTTCTTTGAAATTACCAAATGCGGATTTGGAACTAATGACCCATAGTGAGCGACTACTTATAGAGGCCGATCGCGGAAAGTATGTCTCTTATTATGTTATAGCCCTAAAAATAAATTTACATAAAACATTAAATAGATTTTCTGGCAGAACCAAATCATTAGAAGACATGGTAGCCCGAGATGAAAAAATGGCGATAGAAAAGCAAATCTTAACTAAGTTTTCAAAGAAGACACTATCAGAAAATTTCGATATTCCTGAAACAAACATTGATGGATTTCTTACGTTTTGCCTATCTCAAGAAGATTTTTCTGAATTATCAAACACATGGAACACAACAGAGGTTTGGGATTATCTAAAGGCGAAAAGCATTGAATTCAAAAGAACCGATTTGATTACAGAATAATTGCTACTTGGAGAATTTGAATAAAAGATAAAAATACTTAACCCAAAACTTAACAAATGGAAAATATTTGGATAATAGCAGTAAGCCTTTTGTTCATAGTCACTTTTCTTTTTTGGAAGGTTACCAGCGGTTATTTCAAAAAAGAATATGGTGAAAAGTTATGGAAACAATGGGGAACGAGACTTTTTTATTGGCAAGGTGTCATATACACAAGTACCGGTATTACATTTCTAACACTGCATTTCTTTAAATAGACAAATCTTTTGACTTTTTAGAAATAGAGTAACCGCTGGCAACGAAGGCTCAACAGGCCAAAGGAAAACTTCAAATCTGGCGTGTAATATCCTAATGTTATTTCAGCTACTATCAAAGTGTAGGTTAGGTATTAGGGGAGCTTTGAATCAAAAACGTAATTAGAACGTAACCTTTAAGAAAAAAGGATTTCAAACAAAGTGAAGAGGTCCACTTATCTTAAAAATTTTTTCAAACCTTTAGAATCCTGTTTTAAAGTGCTGACTATAGGAAACCTGATTTTTTTCCGTTAATTTTAAAGTAACTCAATTATTGATATGCAAAATTTATGGAATTTTACATTTCCATAAATTATATTTATATCCGAATAAAATATGAAAATAACTTTATTGAATTTACCGGAGGCAACTAGGGTAAATTTGATAAGTATAAAACTATAAAATTCTTAAACCCCTTAGATATGGAAAATGATAAACATTTAAACTCATCTGACGATGAAAGTAAATGCCCACACCACCACGAGCAATCTTCACCTATTTCAGAAGAAAATAAAGAACACGCGCACAGCCATGGTTCATCATTAGGCAAATGTCCTGTAATGCATGGAGGAAATACAGTAACCAAATCATCTGTTATGGAGTGGTGGCCAAATGCCCTAAATCTTGATATTTTACACCAAAATGATACTAAAACTAATCCGTTAGGACAAGAGTTTAACTATCACGAAGAACTTAAAAAATTAGATACTGAGGCGCTTAAGAAAGATATGCATGCTTTAATGACGGATAGCCAGGATTGGTGGCCTGCAGATTGGGGTCATTACGGGGGGTTATTTATACGTTTATCTTGGCACTCTGCTGGAACATACCGTGTTTCTGATGGTCGTGGTGGCGGTGGCTCCGGTAGTCAGCGTTTTGCTCCATTAAATTCATGGCCAGATAATGTTAGCCTAGATAAAGCAAGACGTTTGTTATGGCCAATCAAGAAAAAATACGGTAATAAAGTAAGCTGGGCAGATTTAATTGTTTTGGCAGGTACTATTGCTTATGAAGATATGGGCTTAAAAACCTTTGGTTTTGGTTTTGGTCGCGAAGATATTTGGCATCCTGAAACGGATACCTATTGGGGAAATGAAAAAGAATGGTTAGCACCAAGTGATGAACGTTACGATAATGTAGACAAGCCTTCTACTATGGAAAATCCATTAGCTGCCGTGCAAATGGGTCTAATCTATGTAAATCCAGAAGGTGTTAATGGAAAACAAAACCCTTTAAAAACAGCTGCTCACATACGTGAAACTTTTGAACGTATGGCCATGAATGACGAAGAAACTGTGGCTTTAACTGCAGGTGGACATACGGTTGGTAAAACTCACGGTAATGGTGATGCTAGTATTTTAGGACCAGAACCTGAAGGTGCTGATGTAGAAGAACAAGGACTAGGTTGGCATAACCCTACAAAATCAGGAAAAGGCCGTTATGCGGTAACGAGTGGTCTTGAAGGCGCATGGACAACACACCCTACCAAATGGGACGGTGGTTTTTTTGAGATGTTATTCAATCATGAATGGGAACCTCGCCAAAGCCCTGCTGGCGCCTGGCAATGGGAACCAGTGACTATTAAGGACGAAGACAGACCAGTAGATGTTGAAGACCCTAGTATCCGTCACAATCCTATGATGACCGATGCTGATATGGCTATGAAGGTTGATCCAATTTATAAGGACATCTCTTTAAAGTTCATGAAAGACCAAGAGTACTTCTCTGAAACTTTTGCTCGTGCCTGGTTTAAATTAACGCATAGAGATATGGGGCCAAAAGCAAGATACTTTGGTTCTGATGTTCCACAGGAAGATTTAATCTGGCAAGATCCTATTCCGGTTGGAAAGAGCGATTATGATGTATCGGCTGTGAAGAATAAAATAACTGCTTCCGGTTTATCTATTTCAGAAATGGTATCTACCGCTTGGGATAGTGCACGTACTTTTCGTGGATCGGATATGCGTGGTGGAGCCAATGGTGCTCGTATTCGTCTAGCTCCTCAAAAAGATTGGGAAGGAAATGAGCCAAAACGTTTAGCACATGTGCTTTCTATTCTCGAACCTATTGCTGCTGAATTTGGTATTAGTATTGCTGATACAATTGTACTAGCTGGAAATCTTGGAATAGAACAAGCTATTAAAGCGGCAGGTTTTGATATTGCTGTTCCATTTGCACCTGGTCGTGGCGATGCTACGGATGAAATGACAGATGCAGAATCTTTTGAACCTTTAGAACCATTAGCTGACGGCTATCGCAACTGGAGCAAAAAAGAATATGTTGTAAGTCCAGAAGAATTAATGCTGGACAGAACACAACTAATGGGACTAACAGCACCAGAAATGACCGTACTTGTTGGTGGTATGCGTGTGTTAGGAACAAATCATGACAACACAAAACATGGTGTTTTTACTGATAAAGTTGGTGCATTAACCAATGATTTCTTTGTGAACCTAACTGATATGGGTAATACTTGGAAACCTACCGAAAAAGGACTTTACGAGATTCGTGACCGTAAAACAGGTATCGTAAAATGGACGGCCACACGTATGGATTTAGTGTTTGGTTCTAATTCTATTTTACGTTCGTATTCCGAAGTTTATGCGCAAGATGACAATAAAGAGAAATTTGCAAGTGACTTTGTAAAAGCTTGGATAAAAATGATGAATGCTGATAGGTTTGATTTAAACTAAATCAAAAACTACAGTTCGTAATTTATAAATTGCAAGCGGCTTCGGTAAAAACCGAAGCCGCTTTTTTATGGGGTAATCTCAGAAAAGAAATCAATTGATTCAAGATGTATAAACTATTCATTTACGTATTTTTATAAGGATGTTTTGTATTGGACTTTATTTTTTAGCGAAATATTTAACCCAATAAAAATATTTCATCGGCAATAGAACAACCAGTCATTATGATAAAAATTCAACTTAAATTACTCACTTTAAGCCTAGTACTAACTACGGCCTTTATAGGATGTAAAGAGAATAAATCTAGTGTAACAGCGGATAAAGTGACTATATCTGTCAAGAGTGAAAACTTTCTTTCTGGTGAATTAGCTGAACCTATTATAATTGAAAGCCGAACCCTATCTGATGGTTCCACTGCCGATTGTTATAAAATAGTAGCTACCTCAACCCCCACAGATCACGAAATGGGCCCTTGGTGCCCCAATAATATTTCGGACGATGCATCAGCTGGTGGTATTTGGTTAGATGGAGGAAAGGTTCATGATGTAGATGGTGATTTCGTGAAAAATCTGGCCACCTTTTATGAAGATGATACATGGATGTTATATGACAAGGAAACCGGTGAAATAACAAAAACTAAAACAAAACAAGAGTGCCAAGAAGCCGCAAATCCAAATGTAGGAGTAGAATATCAAAATTATTGTGTTGAATGTCTGCCTTCTTATGTAGCAGATATACAGCACACTTATTATATTCCTGTCACCCCTAAAAAAGCGGTTACTCCATACAAATTTTCAAGCCATCCAGGTGGCGGACCTCCTCCACGAGCCGACGGACATGAAAGACCAGAAGGCCCACCTGAAGGACATAGAGGTCCGGAAGGAAATTCAACCTTACCTTCTGATAGAGGCTTGGCATTTAATGGCGTAGCTTTTAATGCTCCTGCACCTGTAGATAATATCTTAGGTGCATATACTTTAGCACCATTTGATGATGCTGGCGGACATATAAATTTAAACGCAGGTTATCATTACCATGCAGCTACAGGGGTTTCCAAAAAAATAGAACAAACAGATAATCATTCCGCCATGATTGGTTATGCCTTTGACGGATACGGAATCTTTGAAAATGCAGATGCAAATGGAAAAGAATACACAGATTTAGATGAGTCAAGAGGTCATTATGACGAGATACGTGGGTATCATTACCACGTAGACAAAGCAGGTAATAATAACTTTATAGACGGTTTACGAGGTGAATATGCACTATAGAAAACCTATACTGCAACTATTCATTTTTTGTTTGATGTTAACGAGCAAAATTCTATTTGCTCATAACCCCGATTTATCTAATATTATTATCTCTAAAACTGATAGTGGGCAAATAATTTTACAAATCAACAGCTCATTAACCGCTTTTCAACAAGAGGTTATTTACTTAAACGGAGAAGGTGCTTACCAATCACCCGAAGATTTTCAAAACCTTGTTCTCAATCATTTCAATGCCACTTTTTCCATTATTGTAAATGAACGAGACACCCTGCAGTTTAAGAACCCAAAGGTTTTCTTAGGTCATGAGACTAAATTAGTTGCCGAAATTATTGGATTACCAGAAACGGTTACCGCTATCCACTTAAAAAATGAACTATTCAAAGACGTTCATAACAACCAATCTGTAATTATCTTTTTGTTAGATAATTTTCCTAAGAAAAAATATACGCTAAACAAGACCAATACCCATCAAATCGCAATAGAACTTAAAGACGGAAAGTGGAACGAATTGGAAATAGAAAACACTGATTCTTATTTTAAATACTTAGAATACGCAGCTATTCCCGCAATAGTCCTTTTGTTATTCTATGTAGTTAAAAAAAGAAAGAATATCAGTGCATAGAAGCTAGCCTTTTTCATATTCCCTCATTTGCAAAAAACTAAGGTTACCACAACTTTAAAGGTAAGTATAGCGCAATTTTATATTCATGTTGAAATTAAAATGCCTATAACTTACAACATGCCCATACATTACTCTCAATTACAAAACCTCTTCCTAAATTTTATAACTAAATGTGTAATCAATGTTACCCTCATACTTAGCTATATAGAGTATTTTTGTTGACATAATTTCATCTTATGGAAGACATGATTTTTTATGATAGACTGCAGTTTGCATTCACTATCACATTCCACTACATATTTCCTCAATTGACAATGGGATTGTCATTATTGATTGTCTATTTTAAATGGAGATATCTTAGAAATAAAATTGAAAAATATAACGATGCCGCAAAATTTTTTATGAAAATTTTTGCCATCAATTTTACGATGGGTGTCGTTACCGGGATTCCAATGGAATTTCAATTTGGCACCAATTGGGCAAAGTTTTCTGAGCTAACAGGTGGTATAATTGGCCAGACCTTGGCCATGGAAGGTATGTTCTCCTTCTTCCTAGAATCTTCTTTCTTGGCACTATTTATTTTTGGTGAAAAGTTAATGGGTCAAAAACTACACCTCTTAACTGGCTTTTTAGTGTTCTTAGGATCTTGGGCAAGCGGTTGGTTTATTTTAGCCACCAATGCTTGGATGCAACACCCAGTAGGATATGAAATTTTGGATAACGGCAAATTTGTATTAGAAAACTTCTCTGCGCTTTTTGGCAACCCTTGGCTCCTACCCGCTTTTTTACATAATCAATTAGCATCTGTTGTTACCTCTTCTTTTGTTGTAGCTAGCATAGGTGCCTTTTATATTTTGAGAGAAAAACAAACTGAATACGGAAAACTGTTTCTAAAAACCGGAGTTATTTTTGGTTTGGTTTCTAGTGTTTTGGTAGCTTTCCCAACAGGTGATTGGAATGCTAAAAATGTTGCCCAGTATCAACCGGCCGCTTTTGCCGCTATGGAAGGTATTTTTGAAACAGAACATGCAGGAGCTGAAATTGTACTCATTGGTCAGCCCAATATGGTCGAAAAAAAGCTAGACAATAAGATTGCTGTTCCCAACATACTTAGTTTCTTGACCTATCAAGAATGGCACAAGCAAATTCCTGGAATGGATAAATTCAAAAAGGAAGAGTTGCCAGATAATATTCCCGCACTGTATTATTCTTACCATATCATGGTTGGTTTAGGGACCGTTTTTATGGGTATTATGGCTTTGGCCGTTTTCTTTTTGTGGCGTAAAAAATTGTATCAAGCAAAAGCATTACTTTGGACAATCATGTTTCTAGTACCGTTTCCTTACATAGCTAACCTTACCGGTTGGTATGTAGCAGAATTAGGAAGACAACCATATTTGGTATACGGCTTATTAAGAACAGTAGATGGTATTTCCCCCACAGTTTCATCTGGTAACACCTTGTTTACTTTACTAGGTTTTGTTGCACTATATATGCTGCTAGGCTTGTTATTCTTAGTCTTAGTTGGCAAAACTATAAACCAAGGTCCAAAACCTCAAACACATTAAATTATGGAAACATTTTGGTTCATCATAATAGCTATTGTTTTAGCTGTATTTTTTATTTTAGATGGTTATGATTTTGGTGCAGGAATCATTCATTTATTTTTAGCAAAAACTGAAAACGACAAAGAACTGATTGCAAAATCTGCAGGCTTGTTTTGGGACTCGAACGAGGTTTGGTTAGTGGCAGCCGGAGGCATGCTTTTCATGGCTTTTCCAACCTTTTACGCATCCGTTTTTAGTGGTTTCTATTTACCATTGATTATTGTTTTATGGTTAATTATTTTTAGAGCCATTGGCTTGGAATTCAGAGGTCAATTCCACTTTCAAATGTGGAAAGATATTTGGGACAAGTCTTTTGGTGTTTCTAGTTTATTATTAGCCCTATTTTTTGGGATTGCCTTGGGCAACATCGTAAGAGGTGTAAATCTAGGTGGTGTTGAAAATGGCGTATCTATTTATGAAGGGCATTATTTTTTCCTTCCCCTATGGGATAGTAGTTTTAGTCCGCTAAGCGAAACACCTGGAATTATAGATTGGTTTACAATTATTATAGGTTTAATATCTGTGGTTACTTTGGCTATTCATGGTGCTAATTGGATTATTCTAAAAACCAATTCATCTATAAACGGCAATCTTAAAAATGTCATTTTTAAGATGAATATAGCGCTTGCTGCCCTAACCTTATTTTCATTAGCGGTATGGAAAACTGTAAGTCCTAACTCCTTAGATAACTTTGCTCATAAGCCCTATTTGCTCATCTTCCCTATTATTTACTTAACAGGGTTAGTCGGTTTGTTTTTTATTAAAAAATTGAAAAAAGATATCCATGGTTTTGTATTATCCAGCTTATTAATATTAGGCGGAATTACTTCTTCCTTAGCATCATTGTTCCCTGTGATATTGCCTTCTGTGAATTCCATAAACGGACCTTTAACGATTTACAATACTGCTTCTTCCGAGTATGGTTTATCTGTAGCATTAAATTGGGGTATTATTGGCTTTATCCTTCTTTTTGTTTACATGATTATACAAAAAAGATTAATGGGCGGGAAAGTAGATAAGATGGATTACGGTCACTAAAAAGTGAATTGATATGACAGATACTTTAATTTCTCTAATAAGTATTTTCATTGGCATAGTTGGCGCTAATATTACAGCTTCCATTTTCAAAAAATACTCCTTTGGTATTATAGGGAATACCATTGCCGGTGTATTTGGTAGTATCCTTTTAATTAAATTATTTGGCAGGTTAGGTTTCACCCCTCAATTGATAATGCAATCGGGTATTTTTCATCTTAGCTTATTTATTATAAATTCTATTGTTTCATTTTTAGGAGGGAGCCTTGCTGTAATCTTAATAACTAAACTGAAGAATAAAATGAATAAATCCTAGGAGTAATCCCAACACAAACTATTTACTTCAAAAAACACACATACAACCAAAAAAGCCTCATAATGAGGCTTTTTTGGTTTAAGCCCAATATTCAATTAGTTTAGTGTAAAAACAAAACTAGTAGGAAAGTTTAAATAAGATATACGTTCTTTAATACCGCAACAAGAATAGGTAAAATACTCCTAGTTAATACCGATTTAGAAAAAGATGGAATAAAAGAATTTATTGATATCTGGGTCAAGTTGGAAGAATATGAAAATAGATTATAAGCCAGCTAGTTAAGTTTAGGTTTTAAAAATATAGTACCTTATACCAACATCCTAACAACCACCGACTATAATATAAATACCACAAAAAAACTACACTATGCACACTAACAAGTCTTCACTCTTGTACATTTCGCTCTTATTCGTTATCCCCATTCTATTTGTGGGCTGCACGCAATTAAAAACACCTGTAGAGTCACCCAAAGTAATAAATACCGATAAAAAAATGGACGAAGCTGAAATAACTACTAAAACTATGGTTCACCCAGAAGATTGGGCTATCATTAAACCGTTACCATTGGACCCAGCTATTGAAGCACAAATAGATGAACTATTGCCTAAATTAACTTTGGAACAAAAAGTAGGTCAGGTTATTCAAGCAGACAATGGATCTATTACTCCAGAAGAACTAAAAAAATATCGTTTGGGATCTATACTGAGTGGCGGTAATTCAGCACCGGGACCACTACCCTATGCGGACAGCAAAACATGGTTGGCAAAGGCCGATGAATATTACAACGCCTCCATTGACCCCGAAGGCGTAGAAGTTGCCATCCCGTACATATGGGGAATTGATGCAGTACATGGTCACACTAACCTACGCGGTGCAATTGTCTTCCCGCATAACATTGGACTTGGCGCCATGCACAACCCAGATTTAATCGAAAAAATAGCATCTGTAACTGCTCACGAACTTACGGTCTCTGGTCACGATTGGACCTTTGCACCAACGTTGGCCGTACCGCAAGATTTGCGTTGGGGAAGAAGTTATGAAGGTTTTTCTGAAGACCCAGCAATCGTTAAATCCTACGCAGACCGGATTGTATATGGACTACAAGGGCATGTTGGAAGCTCTGATTTTATGGGTGATGGTCATGTTATATCTAGTGCCAAACACTTTCTAGGTGATGGAGCTACAGAAAATGGCGTTGATCAAGGTGATGCTAAGATTAGCGAAAAAGAATTAAGAGATGTTCATGCCGCTGGATACTACAGCGCTATACCAGCAGGAGTACAAACCGTAATGGCCTCATTCTCTAGTTGGGAAGGCAGAAAATTGCACGGCGATAAAGAACTGTTAACAGATGTCCTAAAAGGCAGAATGGGCTTTAATGGCTTTGTTGTTGGAGATTGGAATGGTCATGGTCAAGTTCCCGGATGTACAAATACAGATTGCGCAGCATCTTTAAATTCAGGTTTAGACATGTATATGGCTCCTGATAGTTGGAAAGGATTATATGAAAGCACCTTGCAACATGTTAAGGACGGAACCATCCCAATGACCCGTTTAGATGATGCAGTACGCCGTATCCTGAGAGTGAAAATTGCCTCTGGAATATTTACCAAAGGAGCACCAAGTACCCGTAAAAATGCAGGTGACGAAAATTTATTGGGTCTTCCTAAAAACAGAGCTATTGCACGCCAAGCCGTAAGAGAGTCTATGGTTTTACTAAAGAATAACGGTGGTGTATTACCACTAGATGCATCAAAAACTATTATGGTAATTGGTGACGGGGCAGATAATATTGCTAAAATTAGTGGAGGCTGGACGCTTTCTTGGCAAGGTACAGGCCACACTAATGATGAATTTCCTAACAGCCAAACTGTATTAGACGGTATAAAAGAAGCTGTGAATACAGCTGGCGGAAAAGTAATTTTTTCAGCAAATGGTGATTCTAATGAAGCAGCTGATGTGGTGATTGCAATATACGGTGAAGACCCTTATGCCGAGTTCCAAGGAGACCTTGAGAATTTGGACTTTGCTCCAAACGGCTTTGACACCAACACACTAGACAAATTTCGTAGTAAAGGTATTCCTGTAGTGTCCGTATTTCTATCGGGACGGCCTCTGTGGGTTAATCCAGAAATAAACAAATCAGATGCATTTGTTGCTGCATGGTTACCGGGTAGCGAAGGTGGTGGTATATCAGACTTATTATTTAAAAGAGACCCTTCCTATGAATTTACGGGCAGCCTGTCTTTTGCATGGCCCAACAACGCAGTGGTTTCCCCTGACTTGGCTACACGAGAATCTACAAAATTATTTGAGTTAGGTTATGGCCTCACTTATGAAAACGAGGTGATCATCGATCAGCTTTCTGAAGATTCTGGTCTAGAAAATACCAAAGTGGTTTCAACTGGTGTGTTTTTCAATAAAGGTGCAGCTGTCGCACCATGGAATTTAGGATTAAAAACGGGCGATTTAGACAAACAAATCGGCAGTTTCCCAACATCTGTTGGAGGTTTGCTAGTCAGTAAAACTGACCATACCGCACAAGAAGATGCTTTACGTATGAATTGGACATTACCAGATTATGACCAACTTCTTATAAGTGCAGCTTCCCCCAGTAATATGAGTCGTCAAACAAATGGCGCAATGGAACTGACCTTCTTCGCTAAATCTTTTAAAACCAACGATGCCACCGTCAAAATTGGAATGTGTAGCGAAGGTACCACTTGCGATAAAACACTGGATATAAATATAGTAGCCAATGAATGGCAAGAATATAGAATAAGCTTAAGCTGCTTTGCTAGTCTTGGTGTTGATATGAGTAAAATTAGCAGTGCATTTATGATAACCGCTGGTGAAGGTACTGATATTGGACTTAGTCAAATTCGCTTAGAATCGGACATTGATGCTAAGCCTGGCTGTAGTGGCATGTAATAATTTCATTCAGAATCTGGATAATAAATAATAAAGAGTAGTTTTAATAAACAGAAAAACTCTAATTCTTAAATTAATTTCAAAGAGGTAAATGACAATGTCTTTACCTCTTTTTTTATTTAAAATGCCAGAGTCCGGACTATCCTTATTTGGTAATTGTTATATCGCTAAAAAACCAAAAATCCCCACCCATAAAGTTTGAATTAAAAACCACACATCACTAGTGTTTTGCAGTCTAGAGAAGTTGACCCGCACGTCTCCTTTCAAATTCTACAACTTATTTCAGCATAAAATATCGCTTATTTAAATATTGCAAAATGAAGTGAAAATTGGGAGAATTCTATAAAAAATTCGCCAATACATTACGCATTAGTCTTAATTAGGATGATAGAGGCAACTTGGTATAAATCAACAGAAAGTAACATTATACCTTATATTTACATATCTAGATAACCTAACCAGTTTTAACTATAAACCACAACTATGAATCCTCAAAAGGATGTTTTTGAAAACTCAGAAGAAAAATGGAATTTTATAATTGCGATAATTGTCATTGCCATTTTCTCCATATTCATCTATCAATATTTCTTCAAAACTGAAGAAAACCTAGTCGCTGAAACACCAACTGATTTGGATGAATCTCAAATAGAATCCACTTCATATTCCAAGACTAAAGATGAGGAAAATAAATATTTCTATGCAAATTCTACAACCTATGAACTTAAGAAAATAAAGGCCGAAGATGCATACGAAAGCCAGATAGATAGTGCGCTAGTTATTTCGGATATTACAAAAGGCAAACCTGAAGTCATTGATACTATTTTAGAAACTAAAACTTCTGATAATAAAATAACAACACCAATTGAAGAGCAAAAAGAAGGCTCCGAAATCTCTAAATCTTCTACAAACCAATTGATTGTTAAAGAAACTATTGCAACGCCAGAACCGCCAACAGAAGCAGAAGTAAAAATAGAACCAATAACCGAAAAAGTTCAAATTGAAGCTGAAACTAAAACGCAATCGCAAACAACTAACCTAACGTATAACTGTGTTATAATAGTTGGTGTGTTCAGAGAGCAAAACAACAAAAATGCCATTATACAAAAACTAAAATTATTAGGTTATAATCACTCAGAAGGTATTTTACGAGAAGGTATGAATTATGTTGGAGTGCCTACTGCCTGCAATGATGAACCAGGAAAGCAAAAGCTTTTAAACGACCTGAATGCTGCTTTTGGAATAGATTCATGGGTAAAAAAACTTTGATTTAAAGTAAAAAAAAAGCCGTAAGATTTACTTACGGCTTTTTGCTTTTTATCAATCAAGAACTTATTTGCCCCCGTTTAATTTATCCTGTAATTTTTTCAATTCATCCCATTTATCGGCACTAGCTAATTTAGCCTGTTTTGGCCAAGAACCTGGTTTATGCATGGTATAACGAGGCCCGGCTTCTTTTAGAATACCTTCTAAAACCTTTGTGGTTGTTTTACTTAGTTTTTCAAAAGTTCCAATACCTTTCTCTGTTAAAATAGAAGCTATTTTAGGTCCTATTCCTTCTATCTTCTTTAAATCATCTTTTTTTGCCTTCGCAGCAGGTTTCTTCGCTACGGCTTTTTTAGCTACCGGTTTCTTTGCAACTGGCTTCTTTGCCACAGGTTTTTTAACGACTTTCTTTGCCGGTTCTTTTGCGACTTTTTTCACCGTTTTCTTAACTGGTTTCTTTTGCTCGGGCATTGAGCTCAAATCAACCACACTGTTATCTACACCATCGTAAGGCGAAGGTACATAAGCATCTGCATCATGGTCATTGAACCAACCTTTATCCGTACTCAAATATCTAAACTCGTAACGTTTTCCAATCTCAAGTTCTATAGTCTTGGAATAAGAGCCGTTCTTTTTATCCATTTGATAAGCACTGTCGTTAGTCTGCCAATTATTAAAGTCACCCAACAACAAAACATCAGATGCGCTTGGAGCTTCATTTTTTCCCACCTTGAATGTTACCAAAGCATGTGAACTCTTACCTTTTGCCTTTTTTATTAATGCCATATCTCTAGAATTTGTTTCTTATATAAAAGTAACACAGAAATTACTCATTTCCATAAACTTAGGTTAACAAATTCCTTATTTTAATTCATTACAAACAAATCAAGGTAAATTACAGAACTATATTCAACAAAAATTCACTTCATAAAACCAATACAGCAATATCCTTAAAGCCAATTCTTAAATGGTAATCTTTGGTAAAAAGCTATCTTTACACCTTTAAATTAAATGAATGCCCTATACACTGCTATCCTCCCCATTACAAGGTTTTACAGATGCTACTTTCCGTAATGCACAACAAAAATTCTTTGGAGGAATAGACACCTATTATGCACCGTATATTCGGTTTAATAGAAAGATGATTATAAAAGGTTCGTATCAACGAGATTTAAATCCTGAAGCAAATACCACTTTAGAGCTTATTCCGCAGGTAATGACAGCAGATGTTGATCATTTCATATTTGTAATAAAGTACATCCAGTCTTTAGGGTACACAGAACTTAATTGGAATTTGGGTTGCCCCTACCCTATGGTTACCAATAGTGGCATGGGCTCCGGCCTTATTTGTAATACTGAAAAAATAGACCACATTTTAGATCGCGCACATAGCGAAACAGATGTTACCATCTCTATGAAAATGCGTCTTGGGTACGAAAATAGTAATGAAATATTAAATGCTTTTCCCATTCTAGAAAAGTACCCTCTTAAAAACGTGGCCATTCATGCCCGGCTTGGAAAACAGTTATACAAAGGAGGTGTTGACCTTGAAGCCTTCCAGAAGTGCGTAGACGTCGCTAAGCACACTTTATACTATAATGGCGATATTACTACTGTTGCTCAATTTAAAGCAATGCAAGAACGGTTCCCGTCCATTGAACATTTTATGATAGGTCGTGGTCTTATTGCAGATCCGTTTTTACCAAGTATGATTCGCGCAAATACTACGGAATATCCTGCTGACCGATGGAATATTTTTAGAGAATTTCACGATACCATTTACCAACAGTATGATGCCATGCTTTCTGGGCCAACGCCTATAAAAATGAAGATGCTTGGTTTTTGGGAATTCTTTTCCCAATCTACACACAATCCGCAAAAAGTCTATAAAGCGATTAAAAAGGCAGGCAACCCCTTTAAATATAAACAAGCTGTTGGAGAAATTATAGCTGCACAAAAACGGAATTCTATCAGATAATCCATCTTGCTTTTTTCTATCGGCTTTTAGATTTGCTAGATGTTCTTCATATTTCTATAAACGAAACTAAGCACAATCAAATGAGCTCTTTTGTAGCGTTATTCTATATCCAACTACACTAATCAAAGAACTTTGCTCAGAGTCCCCTTAAAGCACTTAGAACAGTTGTATGGTGTATTCTGCACTAATCTACTTTAATAAATGTGTTTGGGGACGTTTCTTAAAAAAACGACATACTTCTGAAAAGCAAAAAAGCTCTTTAAACAAATTGTTTAAAGAGCTCTAGATAAAATTGTGACCCCGGCAGGATTCAAACCTGCAACCCTCAGAGCCGAAATCTGATGCGCTATTCAGTTGCGCCACGAGGCCAATTTTATGCTAATTTTTGTTTTACGATGGCAGAAATGGTTTTACCATCGGCCTGACCGGCCAGTTCTTTGGACACCATGCCCATAACCTTACCCATATCTTTCATTCCTGATGCTCCTGTTGCATCTATAGTTTGTACTACTACTTTTTCTATTTCTTCTTCTGTAAGCTGCTCTGGTAAAAACTTTTCCAATACCGCTATCTGTGCCAATTCTGGTTCAGCTAAGTCTTCTCTACCTTGTTCCGCAAAAATAGTAGCACTGTCCTTACGCTGTTTTACAAGCTTTTGAACAAGTTGAATCTCGTCATCTTCCGTCAATTCTTTTTCAGTACCACTTGTCTGTGCCATAAGCAAGGCAGACTTAATGGCGCGAAGCGATTCCAAAGCAACAGCATCCTTTGCTTTCATTGCCGCTTTCATCTGCTCCATTACCTTTTGTTGTAAGCCCATGACATTTTTATTTAGGATTGCGAAGATAAAAAATAAACCCGAAAAAAATTACTTTTTTCGGGTTTAAGCTTGAGTTAGTTAAGTTTACTCTAAAATCTTTAATCTACGTTATCATGAAGGAAAGAATTGTTAGAACGCAAACGAATTTCATCGTTGCTATCCTCACCTAGCGTAGTTCTTGAAACCTTGCTTTCTTCTCTTCTTGAATCGCTTAAATCAATGCCTTGACGCTTGTATGCTGGCTCTTTTTCAATCTCGTCAATACTGCTTACGCTGTTCTGAAACTTATAATTGAAATCCTTTAGTTTTCTTCTTCTCTCGTCCGCTCTTTCTCTTAACAGTTCATCAATTGGACTATCCATTGGATCTACCTGAGAAGATGCATGATTCTGTGGAGCTGTTTCCTTAACCTCAACAGACTTTACTTCCATAGTAGGCTCTTGCCTAACCACACGTTGTGGCTTTGGAGTTGGAGCCGGAGTAGGCTTAGCGTTGCTCAATTTATCTTCCATTTCCATATAATCATCCAAACTATAGCGTTTTTCGCCTTGCTCGTTATATTCTAGAACTGGGACAACTTCTATATGGCTTTCAACCTCAATATCCTTTACATCCTCATCAAGACTAAAAGTAATTACGTTGTCTTGCTCCTCTTCTTCAACTTCTTCCTTCTTAGCGAAAGGCAAATCAAAACTCATTGTAATCTGCTCTTCTTGCAACTTATCGTAAGATACAGTCATAGGGTCTACAACTTCTATATCGTTGATAGAATCTTGAGCGTTTACGATTACGAAATCATCTTCAGAAGTATTTACTTCAGCAACTTCTTCTATAACTTCTTCATAAAAAACATTGAAGTTTTTAATGTAGCTAGTCGTTTCGATTAAATCCATTCCCGGCTCTTCTCGCACATCTTCTTCTTCAAGTGTATGCTTAATTACCGGTGCTACTTCCTTTACTTTTTCGATAGGTAATTGGTGAACGATATTCTTTCTAGCCGTTAAATCATGCTGAGCACGTTGCTCATCTTCCAACGTGTGGATAATTTTTTTTGTCTCGGTATTTACTATCTCGTCTTGTTGGTCTACATCAAAACCCGTAGCAATAATAGTTACCGCTATAGATTCGCCTAAATCTTCATCCTCACCTACACCCATAATGATGTTGGCTCCATGACCTGCTTCAACTTGAATATAATCGTTGATCTCACCAATTTCATCAATGGTGATTTCTTGTGAACCAGAAACGATAAGTAACAATACATTTTTGGCGCCACTAATTTTGTTATCGTTCAACAACGGAGAATCCAAAGCTTTTGTAATAGCTTCATTAGCCCTTGCTGAACCAGTTGCTTGAGCAGAACCCATAATAGCGGTACCGCTATTAGAAAGAACCGTCTTGGCATCCCTAAGGTCAATATTCTGAGTGTAGTGATGTGTAATTACTTCGGCTATACCTCTAGCTGCAGTAGATAATACTTCATCCGCTTTAGAGAAACCTGCTTTAAAGCCTAGGTTACCATATACTTCACGAAGCTTGTTGTTGTTTATAACAATCAATGAATCTACATTGGCACGTAATTTTTCAATACCAATACGTGCTTGTTCGCAACGCATTTTACCTTCAAACTCAAAAGGCATGGTAACGATACCCACGGTAAGCACGTCCAATTCTTTTGCTTGTTTGGCTATAACAGGAGCAGCACCCGTTCCGGTACCACCACCCATACCAGCGGTAATAAATATCATTTTGGTAGTAGTGGCCAACATCTCTTTGATCTCTTCCATACTTTCCAAAGCGGCCTGTTCACCAACCTCAGGATTGGCACCAGCACCCAAACCTTCTGTTAATGAAACACCAAGTTGTATTTTAGTAGGCACAGAACTATTGTTCAAGGCTTGCGAATCTGTATTACAGATTACAAAATCTACGCCATTGATGCCTGACTGAAACATGTGGTTAATTGCGTTACTACCACCGCCTCCTACGCCAATTACTTTAATTACATTGCTCTGATTCTTTGGAAGATCGAAAGATATCCCATCAAATTCCGTGTTGTTGCTCATAGTGTCTTTATTACTGGTTAATGTGTGTGTCGTTTTTTTTTACTCGGCATTATCTAAAAAGTCTTTCAACTTCTCGGACCATTTATCAAATACCGATTTTCGCTCTTGTTGAACTTTTGCCGAATTTTGCTGCTGATGCTCTTCTTCTTCATGGCCTGCCATAACAAGTTCTCCCTCGTCTACAGGCTCTTCTTTTACTTTAACTTCAGCTTTACCTTTATTCTCACTCTCTACTGCGTTCATTAATAGACCAACAGCGGTAGCGTATAGCGGACTAGCGATTTCGGCATCTGAATCGCCTGCCAAATGTTCATTAGGGTATCCAATACGTGTATCCATACCCGTAATGTATTCTACCAATTGCTTTAAATGCTTCAACTGGCTTCCACCACCTGTAAGTACTATACCTGCAATTAGTTTCTTTTTTTGTTCATCATGACCGTAATTCTTGATTTCAGCATAAACTTGCTCAACGATTTCAACAACACGTGCATGAATTATTTTTGATAGGTTTTTAAGGGTAATCTCTTTTGGCTCCCTACCACGTAAACCGGGTATAGAAACTATTTCATTATCCTTATTTTCTCCTGGCCAAGCGGAACCGAACCTTACCTTTAAAAGTTCTGCTTGCTTTTCAATGATTGAACATCCTTCCTTGATATCTTCGGTAATTACACCGCCACCAAAAGGAATTACTGCCGTATGACGGATAATACCATCTTTAAAAATGGCTAAATCCGTAGTACCACCTCCTATATCAATCAATGCTACACCGGCTTCTTTTTCTTCTTTGCTCAAAACGGCATCAGAAGAAGCTAAAGGCTCTAATGTAATATTTCCTAAATCTAGACCGGCACTTTTGATACACCTTCCCACATTCTTGATAGAGGAAACCTGACCTACTACCACATGAAAGTTAGCTTCAAGACGGCCACCATACATACCTATCGGTTCCTTGATCTCTGCCTGTCCGTCCACTTTATATTCTTGCGGAAGTACGTGAATGATTTCTTCTCCCGGAAGCATTACCAACTTATAAACTTGGTTACAAAGCTTATCCAAATCCTCATCATTGATAACTTCTTCAGAATCTGCCCTGGTGATATAATCGCTATGGTGCAGACTTCTTATATGCTGCCCGGCAATGCCCACAACAACAGATCCAATCTTCAAACCTGAATTAACTTCAGCTTCTTCTACTGCTTGTTGTATGGATTGGATGGTTTGCGTAATGTTATTCACAACACCACGGTGTACACCTAAACTTTTAGATTTACCGATACCAAGAACCTCAATCTTACCATACTCGTTTTTCTTACCGATTATAGCTACGATTTTGGTTGTTCCAATGTCTAATCCTACCGAATAATTACCTACTTCCATAACTTAATTTTTGGTGCATACTACTTGATTGTCAAACTCTAAATTAACAACATCATAGTCTTGCAGAGTTTTGTCTTTATTTGCCTTAGCGTAAAATGCCTTGAAATTGCTAAACTTTTCTTTCAACCTTTCTACATCTCCCAAATTGACAACAAACTCTTCGGTTCGAAAACGAAGTTGATACTTCTCCTCGTTTACGATATGCAACCCAATGATGTTCTTCTTTAGAAACTCGTCCGTATTGATATAATTCAAAATTTTATAGACATCTGCTAAGCCTTCATCTGTTGTGTTACCTGTAATCATAGGCACACGTGCTGAGTAGCTATTTGACAATGGCATTTTCTTTCCATCCTCGTCAAGATAATATTTTGAATCCCCTTCTACACGTCCGATTGGTGTACGTTGAATGATTTTCGACGCTAGTTCACCGCTTACTGTAAGAAAAACTTGGGCACTTTTTACCATTTTATTGGCCTCAATGGCCTTCTCGATGGTATTCAAAGCTAATTTTTCTTTAGGCATGTTTTCCAGACTACCGAATTTTTGTATTAACAATTTATTAACCGCGCCTTCAGTGATGAATAAATGCTGATTTTCCACGAATTCAATCACAATTCCCTTTACATTCCTATCTGCACTTCTTTGATTAGAAAATGCGTAAAGCCCCGTTATTACAACGATTAAGGCTAATAGCTTTATATAGTTATAATTAATGCGCATCTTGCAATTCTTTTGTGATCTTACTAACCTCTAAACCTATGTCTCCAGCACCCATGGTGATAAGTACTTGTGGGTTTTGCTCTTTTATCTCGTTTATTAATTTGGATTTCTGAATTGTTTTTACTTTGGCATTACTCATTTTCTCCAACAACCATTCCGAAGTTATCCCTTCCAACGGTTTTTCTCTTGCCGGATAGATATCTAATAATAATACACTGTCAAATCTTGAAAGACTTTTAGCAAATTCATCTGCAAAGTCTCTAGTTCTTGAAAAGAGATGAGGCTGAAAAACGGCCAATGTTTTTTTATTGGGGTGCATTTCTGCTACTGCATCATAAACTGCATTTATCTCCGTAGGATGATGTGCATAATCATCTATAAAAATAAAATTTTCTATTTTTATTTTATATGAAAACCGTCTTTGAACACCTTTAAAAGTTGCCAATGCATTTGCTAATTTATCCGCAGACACACCTGTGTGCAAAGCCATAGCAAAAGCTACCAGTCCATTTAGTAAATTATGTCTCCCTGGCTTGTTGAATTTTACGTTAACTAACGTAACCTCTGGGGTTACCAAGTCAAAAATATAACTTCCGTTTTCAATTTTAAGATTAGTAATACAGTAGTCCGCATAGTCATCAATACCATAAGTAATACCTTCCAAAGGCAAACCCTTACGCACAAAAAGTGCCCCATCTGGCGCTACTCTATTAGTAAATTCTATGAATGATTTTTGCAACTCTTCTGAGTTACCGTAAATATCCAAATGATCCGCATCCATAGAAGTAATACAGGCCACATTAGGGAACAACCTTAAAAAAGATCTATCAAACTCATCTGCTTCTACTACAGAATAGTCCGTACCTTCAAAAACAAAATTACTATTAAAATCTTCTGATATCCCACCTAAAAAACCAGTAAAACTTACTCCCGTCTCTTTTAGCAAATGTGCCAATATACTTGTGGTGGTGGTTTTACCATGAGTACCTGCTACCGCTAAACAAAAGCTGTCTTTGGTAATGATTCCGAGAACTTCGGAACGTTTTTTAATTTCAAAACCATTGGTCAAGAAATATTGATACTCCTCATGCTCTACAGAAACTGCAGGCGTATATACTATAAGTGTGTTTTCTTTATTCTTGAAACCGTCAGCAACCACGGTAATATCATCTTGATAATGAATATCTATACCTAAACCAGAAAGCTCTTCTGTAAGTGGTGTTTGCGTTTTATCGTAACCAGCAACGTTCTTACCTATAAACTTAAAATAACGTGCCAAGGCAGACATACCTATGCCTCCGATGCCAATAAAATATACGTTATGTAAGCGTTTTAAGTCCATTTCTACCAATTCTCATGCCTTTATTTACCGGTGGCATTCCCAATTAATTTTTCTATTTCGTCAACAATATCTTTTGTTGCATTTGGTAACGCTAATTTCTTAATGTTATCGCCCAAGTTCTTTTGCTCTGCTTTATCTTGAAAAAGCTCAGAAAAAACGTTTTGAAACTTTTCATCCAGCTCATTTTCTCTCAACAGTATGGCTGCATTCTCATTAACAAGCGCTCGTGCATTTTTTGTCTGATGATCTTCGGACACATTAGGCGAAGGCACAAATATTACAGGCTTGCCCACAATACATAACTCCGAAACCGATCCTGCACCTGCTCGTGATATAATCATATCGGAAGCGGCATAGGCATAATCCATACGGTTCATAAAATCCAGCACTTTAACCGTATCTGAATTATATTTAGCATACTCCTCTATGTAAAGTTTACCGCACTGCCATATTAATTGCACCCCGGTTTTCTTAAAAAAATCAAGATTCTGAGCTACCAACTGATTGATCCGTCTTGCGCCAAGGCTACCTCCTAAAATAAGAAGTGTAGGCACTCCATTTTTTAATCCAAAAAAATTCAACGCTTCATTTTTATCCGCGGCCATTTCAACCAAATCCCCACGAACGGGATTTCCCGTCTTTACAATTTTATCCTTTGGAAAAAATCGTTCCATCTCATCATAGGCCACACAAATCTTGGCCACTTTATCCTTCAATAATTTGTTGGTAATACCTGCATACGAATTCTGCTCTTGCAAAACGCAAGGCACACCTTTACCAGCAGCAACCCTTAACATAGGACCACTAGCAAAGCCACCCGTACCAATTACGGCATCAGGCTTAAATCTTCGTACTATTTTACCAGCTTTAATCAAACTACTTATCACTTTAAAAGGAAACATTAAATTTTTAAGGGTCAGTTTCCTTTGTAACCCACTAATCCATAATCCCTCGATCTCGTAACCCGCTTGAGGCACTTTTTCCATCTCCATTCTATCTTGAGCGCCTACAAATAAAAATTGCGCATCAGGATGCCTTCTTTTCAATTCGTTCGCAATAGCGATTGCTGGGTAAATATGCCCACCTGTTCCACCACCGGAGAGTATGAATTTATAATTGCCCACTGAGTACTTCTAAAGGATTCGTTTCATCTATATCTGCGGATGGTTTCTCCACACTTAAATTTTTATTACTCACACTTAAAATAATACCAATGGCCAAACAGGTCATCCAGCTACTGGTACCACCACTACTGATTAACGGCAAGGTTTGCCCCGTAACCGGGAAAAGTTCTACCGCTACGGCCATATTTATTAGAGCCTGAAAAACAATGGGAAGCCCCACACCAAGAACCACTAGCTTTCCAAAAATATAAGTACTACTATTAGCTACTACCACTATACGGAACAGCAAAAACATGTAAAAGAACATTAATGCAAAACCGCCCACCAAACCATATTCCTCTACGATTATAGCATATATAAAATCTGATGAACTCTGTGGCAAAAAGTTCTTCTGAACACTTTTACCAGCACCTTTACCAACTATACCACCAGTGGCAATAGCTATCTTGGCTCGTTCAATTTGATAATCCGCTTCAGTATCTTCTGAATCTGCAAAATTTTCAACTCTACTAATCCACGTATCTACACGGTTGGGAAACAACCCGGGAATTGCCTTGGCTGTCAATATAAAAAAGGCAAGACTCAATACACTGGCCCCAATTATTCCCATTAAATATTTTACGGGATATCCTCCTAAAAAACAAAGCAAAAGCACCATTGAAAAAATGATGGCCGCTGTTGAAAAGTTTGCCGGTAAAATGAGGGCTACCGTTAAAAAAACGGGAATCCACAAAGGCAAAATACTTTCTTTAAATGTAACATCTTTATGGCGCACCTTGCTTAAATAGCGAGCTACATATATCATTAGCACCACCGCAGCCAAATTGGATGTCTGAAACGAAATACCAACCAAGGGAACACTGATCCACCGGCTAGCATTAGCCCCGCCTATTGTTGTTCCTTGAGCCAGGGTAAACACTAACAAAACTAAAACTAAAGGCATCGCAATTAGCGATAGCCCTTTAAAGAAATGCGAAGGAATACGGTGTATTCCGTAAATTATACCAAACCCTAGAGACAATAGCAATGCATGCTTTACCAAATACCCAAAAGTAGTTCCGTTCCCCACTACATAAACCAGATTACTACTGGCGCTATATACCGGTAAAAACGAAAACAAGCCCAAGAGGGCCGCAATGGCCCAAATAGCTCTATCTCCTTTGATATTGTCAAAAAATGCGTTCACTGTTTACTCTTCTTTATAATGTTTTTACTGCTGCTTTAAACTGATCTCCACGGTCTTCATAGTTCTGGAACAAATCAAAACTGGCACATGCAGGTGACAACAAAACGGTATCTCCACGTTCAGCAATTTTATAAGCGACTTTTACAGCTTCTTCCATAGCGAAAGTCTCTACCATAAGATCAACTACATTGCCAAAGGCATCTTTGATCTTCTCGTTATCCAAGCCCAAGCAAACTATAGCTTTTACTTTTTCACGTACTAACGGCATCAATTCTTTGTAATCATTGCCTTTATCCTGTCCACCAACAATCCACACAATAGGTGTTTTAACACTATCCAACGCATAGAACACAGAGTTTACGTTAGTTGCCTTAGAATCGTTTATATACTGTACATGGTGTATTTTTAATACATTTTCTAGACGGTGGGGCGCTCCTTGGAAATTAGCAATACTCTCACGTATTGATGCTTTTCTAATGCCTACTAACTTTGCCGCAGTCATTGCCGCCATACTATTTTTTAAATTGTGTTTTCCTTCTAGTGCTAATGTCTCTTTTGTCATTTTCAATGTCTCGTTATTTGTGTTCAGTATAATGTTGTTGTTCTGTAAATATGCGCCTTCTTCCAGTTCTCGCTTAATGGAAAAAGGGAGCAGTTTTGATTTAACGGGGTGCTTTTGAAGCCATGCAATAATTACGGGATCATCTGCGTCGTATATTAAATAGTCTTCTTCGGTTTGGTTCTCCGCAATTCGGAATTTTGAAGCGACATAATTTTCAAATTTGTAATCATACCGGTCCAAATGGTCCGGAGTAATATTTGTTAGAATGGCGATATGCGGTTTAAAATCCACAATACCATCCAATTGAAAACTGCTGATTTCCAAAACGTAGAAATCAAAATTGTTTTCCGCTACCATTTTAGCGTAACTATCACCAATGTTACCGGCCATACCCACATTAAGACCGCCTTCTTTTAAAAGGTGATTAGCCAACATGGTCGTGGTAGTCTTTCCATTGCTTCCGGTTATTCCGATTAAAGTAGCATCCGTATATTTTGATGCAAACTCAATCTCGGAAACAACAGGAATTGCCTTTTCGTGCAAAGCCTTTACCAACGGAACAGTATCTGGTATACCAGGACTCTTCATTACCAAATCGGCATTCAGAATCTTTGCTTCCGTGTGCTTTTCAGCTTCCCAATCAATATCAAAATGTTCAAGAACTTTTCTATATTTCTCTTTAATTTTTCCTCTATCGGATACAAAAACCTCGTACCCTTGTTTTTTACCCAAGATGGCCGTGCCTACTCCACTTTCGCCTCCTCCTAAAATTACTAGCCTCTTCATCTTATCTTACTTTCAAAGTGACGACCGTAATAATTGCTAAAAGAATACCTACAATCCAAAACCGAGTTACGATCTTACTTTCGTGATACCCCTTTACTTGGTAGTGGTGATGGATAGGAGACATCAGAAAAACACGTTTTCCTTCTCCAAATTTCTTTTTGGTATACTTGAAATAACCTACTTGTATCATAACCGATAATGATTCAGCAAAGAAGATTCCACATAAAATGGGAATCAATAATTCTTTTCTAATTATTATGGCGATTACAGCAATGATTCCTCCAATAGTTAAACTACCCGTATCTCCCATAAAAACCTGTGCAGGGAAAGCATTGTACCAAAGAAAACCAATCAACGCACCCACAAATGCCGTAATAAAGACCACCAGCTCTCCCGAATTGGGTATGAACATAATGTCTAGATAATTTGAAAATATAACGTTACCGGACACCCATGCAAAAATGCCGAGTGTAAAAACAATGATCGCAGATGTACCTGCTGCCAGGCCATCAATACCATCAGTAAGGTTAGCTCCGTTAGAAACCGCAGTAACAATTAGTATTACAATAGGAATGAATATTAACCAAGCGTAATCTTTAGCATTTTCTCCTGCCCAACCAATGAAATCACTATAATCCAATTCATTATTCTTGAAGAAAGGAACTGTAGTTTTTACTGATTTAATCTCTAACCCCATGACATCACGAACCTGAAGTTGTTCCGTAATCATTGTACTAGAATCTTCTCTCATGGTAACCCCAGGATGAAAATATAATGTTGCCCCTACACCAAGACCCAACACTACTTGACCCAAAACTTTGAACCTACCTTTAAGCCCGTCTTTGTCTTTTTTGAATACTTTAATATAATCATCAGTAAAGCCAATGAAACCCATCCAAAGTGTGGTAACGATTAATAAGATGATGTAAATGTTATCTAATTTAGCAAACAACAACACCGGTATTAGGGTTGACATGATAATGATAAGCCCACCCATAGTTGGCGTACCTGCTTTTTGCTTCTGACCATCAAGACCAAGGTCCCGAACACTTTCTCCTATTTGTTTCTTTTGAAGAAAAAGAATAACACGCTTACCGTATACCGTAGCGATTACTAGCGAAGATAGAATAGCCATAGCAGCCCTAAAGGTGGTGAACTGAAATAAGCTCGCCCCTGGCAACTGGTATTGTTTCTCTAAATATTCGAATAGGTAGTATAGCATCTTTTAAGCTTCTAGTCTTTTATTTATTTGGTCTTTGTTATTTATCCAAACTCTTCAAAATCTCTTTGACCATTTCAAAATCGTCAAAGTGAATTCGTTTTCCGTTGGTTTCTTGATACGTCTCATGGCCTTTACCGGCAATGAGTATGATATCTTCAGCATTAGCCAATTGGCATGCTGTTTTTATAGCCTGTTCCCTATTTTCTATGGATAGGATTTTCTTTAAATTCTGTGGTTCCACACCCTCTTCCATTGCTTCAATTATGACAGATGGCGATTCGCTTCTTGGATTATCCGAGGTAAAAATGGCCTGATTGCTCATTTCTGAAGCGATATGACCCATTACCGGACGCTTTGATCTGTCTCTATCGCCACCACACCCCACAACGGTGATGACGTTTTCATTTCCAGTTCTCAAAGTGCTGATTGTTTCCAACACATTTTTTAACGCGTCCGGCGTATGGGCATAGTCGACTATGGCAGTAATTTTTTTACCTGATATAAAATATTGGAAGCGACCGTCTACATTTTCAAGCTCACTGAGCAATCTTAATGTTTCCAACGTTTCCATTCCCAACAAATCCGCTGTAGCGAAAATGGCCAACATGTTATAAGCATTAAAATGCCCAATTAGCCTTGACCATAATTCATGGTCATTTATTTTTAACAGCGTCCCGTCAAACTGACTCTCCAAAACCTGTGCTCTATAATCAGCATAAGTTCTAAGAGCGTATGTATATTTCTTTGCCTTTGTATTCTGAAGCATAATAGCCCCATTCTTATCATCAATATTTGAAATAGCAAAAGCATTTTTCGGCAATTGATCAAAAAGAATTTTCTTAGTATCTCTATACTCGGCAAACGTTTTATGATAATCTAAATGATCATGAGAAAGATTTGTAAAAATAGCTCCCTCAAAAACCAACCCTTGTGTCCTTTTTTGATGAATACCATGCGAGCTCACTTCCATAAAACAAAACTCTACACCCGCCTCATTCATGAGGTACAAATGCTCGTTAATTGTTAATGCATCTGGAGTAGTATGACTTGTAGCGTAAACTTCTTCATCTACCATTATTTTAATAGTAGACAAAAGCCCCACTTTATAGCCTGCCTTTTTAAACAACTGGTACAATAGACTGGAAATGGTAGTCTTACCATTAGTTCCCGTAACACCAACCAGTTTTAAATTTTTGGAAGGATTTCCGTAGAAATTAGATGCCATCATAGCCAATGCCGTGTTACCATCTTTAACCTCTACATAAGTAACCCCTTCTACTATCTGATCAGGCAATTGCTCACAAACAATAGCTTTTGCTCCAAGGTCAATTGCTTTAGCTATATATAAATGACCATCGGTCAATGTGCCTTTAATAGCCACAAAAACATCGTCCATTTTAACCTTTCTAGAATCAAAACAGATGTTATTCACCAATACATTGGTAGAACCGATTACATCGGTCAGGCTTGCCCCGAACAATATGTCTTTTAACAACTTCACGATAGCTCTAGTGTAATTTTCTTAGTATTCTTAATATTTTCCCCTTGAGATACAGATTGTCTTTTTACTTTTCCGTTACCTCTTACTTCTACCTCTATCCCAAGATTCTCAAGAATTGAAATAGCATCCATACCGCTCATACCTTTTACATTAGGCACTTGCTTATAATTCTTTTGTGCTTCGGCATAATATCTTTGATACGATTTATCCAATCGTTCATCTTTCATCTTTTCCATATCCACCTCATCAACCAATGGTGAAGTCGCATATACTTTTTGAGCTACAGATTTAAAAACAGGTCCGGAAACATCAGCACCGTAGTACCCTACACTCTTGTCTGGCTCATGAATTACCACTATGCAAGAATATTTTGGGTTTTCTGCCGGAAAATAACCTGCAAAAGATGATATATACTTTAGTTTATCTGGGTCCTTAGATACATAGTTCTTTTGCGCCGTACCCGTTTTACCCGCCATAGAAAAATTAGGCGAATACAAACCATGGCCTGTACCGTATTTCTTTTCGACTACGTTTTTCAAAAGCTTCTGAACCTTAGCTGCCGTTTCTTTTGAACAAACCGCTTCATTTATAACTTCCTTATCGAACTTTCTAATAGTCTGATCCCATTCCTTCACTTCTTTGATCAACCTTGGCTTTACCATCTCACCATCATTGGCAATGGCATTGTAAAAAGTCAACACTTGTAAAGGGGTCATAGAAACTTCATACCCATGAGACATCCAAGCCAAAGAAATACCTGACCAACCTTTATCTCCAGGGAATCTAATAACAGGCTCACCTTCACCTTTAATAGGCAAATCAAGCTTTTTATTAAGGTTCATACTCATTAAGCGATTCACATATTTTTCTGGGTCGCTCTTGTAATTGTTATGAATCATCTTTGCAAAAGCCGTGTTTGAAGAAACTTCAAAAGCATGACCAACAGATATTTTTCCATAACCACCCCACTTAGAATCTTTTACGATTCTGTCATAGATTTTCCATCTACCCTTTTCTGTATCGATTACCGTACTGGTATCAATTACCTTATCCTCAAGAGCAGCAACAAGCGACATTAATTTAAAGGTAGACCCTGGCTCACTAGACTCCCCAACAGCATAGTTCAAACGCTCGTAATATTTACCAGCTTCCGTTCTACCCAAATTAGAAATAGCTTTTACCTCTCCGGTTTCTGTTTCCATTACAATAACACAACCGTGATCCGCCTTATAATGCTCTAATTGCCCCAGCAAAGCGTGGTGGGCGATATCCTGAATATTAATATCGATGGTAGACACCAAATCATACCCATCTTTAGGCTCAACAATATTCTCCCACCCAATTGGCTTCCACTGGCCTTTGGCAATTTTCTGTTTTAATCTTTTTCCTTGTACACCTCTTAAATACTCTCCATAAGCCCTTTCCAAGCCAACACCTGAATAATACCCTTCATCATCTACATTCTCATAGCCAACACTACGTTCGGCAATTTTTCCTAACGGGTGTTCTCTTACCGTTTTCTGATCAATAATCAATCCTCCTTTGTACGGACCTTTATTGAATAGAGGAAAATCCTTTACGGTTATATATTCTGAATAATCTAGATTTCTAGCGATAAGGGCGTATCTGTTTTTATTCACTTTAGCCTTTCTCAATAACTTCTGATAATGAGAAGACGGCTTACCTAACATTTTTGAAAGCGCATTGGACAAAGGCACTATATTTTGTCTAAAATCCTCATCGCTTACCGTAACCGCATCAAAACGGATGGTATAGCGAGAAACGGAAGTTGCCAAAAGGCTTCCATCATCAGAATACAGATTACCACGGTTGGGAGCAATGGTAAACATCTTCTCGGTTCGCTCCATAGCCAAGGCCTTGTACTTATCGCCCTGTGCAAACTGGATATTCACCAATTTGAATAGCACCGCGATAGCGAACAAGAACATGAACGCCGTTACGACGTACACCCGGGTTAATATGCTTTTTTCCGTTACTGCCACTACTCTTCTAACTTATTAGACTTAACTCTTATTTGTTTGGGTGGCACCTGTGAAGGAAACAACCCTTTCTCTGAAACTATATTCATTACAGTAGACTCCAGTTTTAACTGCTGTACATCTGAGCGCGCATCTACGAACTCATTACGAAGCTCTTTTACCTCTTCGTTCAACGCAGCTATTTGATGCACCTTTTTATCTGCACTGTGCGAGCTACCAATCATTATAGTTGCAAGAAAAGAAGTGAAAATGATGAACAGCCAGTTCTTAGGAGCATCATCGCTCACCAAAAACCTACCTTTTAATATGTTCAACAAACCTTTTTTCATGTCTTTCTTCTCTCTTTTTATTTTTTTACTTCAATTCCTATATGCGTTCCGCAATTCTTAACTTAGCACTACGAGCGCGATTATTCTTTGATATTTCTTCTCTGGACGGAACTATTAATGGCCCAACTTTTTTAAACGGAACATCTATATTTCCATAAAAATCTTTTGGAGCCTCTCCTTGAAACTGTCCTTCTCGTATAAAGCGCTTCACCAGCCTATCTTCTAAAGAATGATAACTGATAATGCTTAACCGCCCACCTACATCTAACAATTCCGGTGTTTGAAGCAAAAACTCTTCAATTACCGCTATCTCCTGGTTAACCTCAATACGAATGGCCTGATATATCTGAGCCAATATTTTATGTTCCTTTGCATTGGGCAAAAATGCCCGCAACACCTCTTTTAATTTTTCAGTTGTTTTGATGGGCTCCTCTTCTCTTTTCGCCAGAATGGTCTTTGCCATAGCATTTGCATTTCGCAAATCGCCATATTGAAAAAGAACCTTTCTTAAATCATCATAATCATAAGTATTAACCACATCGTAGGCCGACAAAAGATTTCTTTTGCTCATTCGCATATCCAAATCCGCATCAAACCTAGTTGAGAACCCACGTTCCGCTTTATCGAACTGATGCGATGAAACACCGTAATCGGCTAAAATTCCATCTACTTTCCGAATTCCATAGAACTTCAAAAACTGCTTGACAAACCTGAAATTCTCGTTGATTAACGTAAATCGCTCATCACCCAAAGTATTCGCTAGCGCATCTTCATCTTGGTCAAAAGCAAATAGTTTCCCTTTGCTCCCCAATTGCTTTAATATCTCTTTAGAGTGCCCACCGCCACCAAAAGTGACATCAACGTAGACTCCGTCTTCCTTAATATTGAGCCCGTTTACCGACTCCTCTAATAAAACTGGATTATGATACATAGCTTTCGTCATCTCCGTCATCGCCCATTACCTCTTCTGCTAATTCGGCAAAATCCTCTGCGGTTTCTTCTAATACTTTTTCGTAACTATCCTTGTCCCAAATTTCAATAATGTTGATTGCTGAACTCAAAACAACCTCTTTAGAGATATTAGCAATCTCAACAAGGTTTTTAGGAATCAACATTCTACCTGTACCGTCTATTTCAATAACCTTTACACCGGCAGAAAAACGACGGATAAAATCGTTGTTCTTTTTCTTGAAACGGTTCTTCTTGTTCATCTTCTCCATAAGTAGATTCCACTCCTCCATAGGGTACAATTCTAGACATGGCTGAAAAACAGACCTTTTGATGACAAAACTTTGATTTAAAATAGGAGACATCTGATTTTTTAGGGCAACCGGGATCATTACCCTACCTTTGGTATCGGCCTTACAATCGTATGTTCCAATGAAATTTATCACTTAAAAAAGCTGTTTTACAATACTATAACTCAAAACTACACATTTTATTACCACATTTTACCACTAATTACCACTTTGTTAATAACTAGTGGGTTTTGGGCATAAATTCTACTCAAAATTTTACCCTAAAAAAGTGTGTTTTTAGGTCTAGAATGAAAAATTATAGTCAATTCTCGCTTTATTGGTCTATACTTGTATTAAAGTCATAATAGGATAATGCCTATCTTTGACAAACAGACCAAGAAGTATCTTGAATGGAAGAAAATTTAATTACAGAAGGAAAATTCCGGTATATAGAAATAGGTGAAGGAACACCTATCATTATTTTACACGGTCTTATGGGAGGGCTTAGCAATTTTCAAGGTGTTTCCGAATACTTTCCTAGCAAAGGTTATAAAATTCTCATACCAGAACTACCTATTTATGACATGCCAATGCTTAAGACGAACGTTAAGCAATTTGCTAAATTCTTAGCTAAATTCATTGAGTTCAAAGGGCTAAAAGATGTTATATTATTAGGTAATTCTCTTGGAGGACATATAGGTCTTTTGCACACCAAACTCTACCCTAAATTTGTAAAGGCACTAATCATCACCGGAAGTTCAGGATTGTATGAAAGCGCTATGGGAGATGGTTATCCAAGACGTGGCGACTATGAGTTTATAAAGAAAAAAGCACAGGATGTTTTTTATGACCCCTCTATAGCTACAAAAGAAATTGTAGACGAGGTATTTGCAACTGTAAATAATCGCGTAAAAACCTTAAAGACTTTGGCCATTGCAAAAAGTGCCATCCGTCATAATATGGCTAGTGACCTTCCTAAAATGAATACGCCTATATGTATTATTTGGGGAAAGAATGACACTGTCACACCTCCTGATGTAGCAGACCTTTTTCATGAGCTACTACCTGATTCTGACTTGTTCTGGATCGATAAATGTGGACACGCTCCAATGATGGAAAACCCAGATAAGTTCAACGAAATTTTAGACGGCTGGTTAACCAAACGAGGATTTTAACCACCGCTACTACAAGCTTCTTAAAATAAATTTACAAGGTGCACATTAAATCGGCAAAGTTTATAATTAGTAATACCGATGTGGCAAGATGCCCCAACGAGCCCCTACCAGAATATGCCTTTATTGGTCGTTCTAATGTAGGTAAGTCTTCATTGATCAATAGTCTTACTGAAAGAAAAAGCCTAGCAAAGACCTCTGGCCGTCCTGGAAAAACACAGCTGATAAATCACTTTAAAATTAATGAAAATTGGTTTTTAGTAGATTTACCCGGTTATGGCTATGCCCGTGTTTCCAAAAAGAGCAAGAGTACTTTTCAAAAATATATAACCGATTATTTTGTAAAACGTGAGCAATTGGTATGTGCATTCGTTTTAGTAGATATCCGTCATGAACCACAGAAAATAGACATGGAGTTTATGGAGTGGATGGGCGAAAACAATATTCCATTCTCTATTATTTTTACCAAGGCCGATAAATTGAAGCCTGCAATAATAGAAGAAAATGTAAATAAATATATCGCCGAATTATTGAACGGCGTTTGGGAGGAAGCTCCTTCTTACTTTATCACATCCTCATCCAAAGGCTATGGCCGTGATGATGTATTAAACTTTATAGACAATATCAATAACGACTTTTTTAAAGCCACTAAGATTTAAGCTTTTGTTCTTTCTTGAATAATTTTCGTTAGCGATTCGGCATTTTCAAGAGTATTCATTTCCTCTGTGCTTACAAAGACTTGCAAGTCTTCATTTACCTGAGCCAGTATAATAGGAAAAGTATACTTGTTTCCAAATTTAGATGCGTACTGTTTCTTATACTCATCTTTATGAAGAAACTCCATTTCTAGATTGGTTTGCTCTCTAAATTTCTTCCAAACCTTATCTTCCGTAAAAACTCCAAAAGTTATATCGCACAGATTACAATCATAGGTACTAGGGCTCAATATTTTATGAGCACTATCTAACAATGCATTTTTTAAACCTGAATCTGCATTATAAATAAAAATGAGTTTTTGAATATCTGAATCTTTCATTATTGTAAGGTAAAACTATATATTTATATAACTAAAAAGAACATGAAATATGACCTACAAATTGCCCATATTAATTTTGTTCATCGCTTTCACGCTGCTGAGCTGTAAGTCACCTAAAACCCACACAACTTACAGCAGCGAAACCCTAAAAATAATTCCTGTTTCCAAAAATAGCTTTATTCACATCTCCTATTTATCCACGGACGACTATGGAAAGGTAGCTTGCAATGGACTTGTTTATATGAATGACGGTGAAGCTGTTGTTTTTGATACCCCAACCGACACCGAAACATCAAACGAACTGATACAGTGGATTACAAAAACTAAGCAGCATAACATAAAAGCAGTGGTCGTGAATCATTTTCATGACGATTGCCTAGGGGGCATAGAAGCTTTTCACGAACTGAGCATTCCATCTTATGCAAATAATGCAACCATAGAGCTCGCCAAAAAAGAAGGTAATCCAGTCCCACAAATTAGTTTTGACACAGAAAAGGAACTGACTCTTGGAAATAAAAAAATAATTAATAGGCATTTTGGAGAAGCACACACGAAAGACAATATTGTAAGCTATATACCCAGCGAGCAATTACTTTTTGGAGGTTGCCCCGTTAAATCGCTGAACGCTACCAAAGGCTATCTTGGCGATGCGAATGTTGAGAAATGGAGCGAGACTATTTCAAAAATAAAAACAGCCTATCCAGACCTTAAAACCGTTATTCCTGGACACGGGGATTACGGTGGTATAGAATTACTGGATTATACTATTACTCTATTCAAAACAGAGCAATCCCCAAAATAAAACATTTATAACTCAACTCTTAAACTCTTATGCGCACTACACTCCACAAAGCAGACACCAGAGGCCATGCCAACCATGGCTGGCTGAATAGTTATCATACTTTCAGCTTTGGTAATTATCACAATCCAGACCGAATGAGTTTTGGTGTATTACGAGTTTTAAATGATGACGAGGTAGCTGCAGGCATGGGGTTTGGCACCCACGGACATAGCAATATGGAAATCATCTCCATTCCCTTAGAAGGTGACCTAGAGCACAAAGATGACATGGGAAACACAACAGTTATTCGCCAAGGCGATATACAAGCCATGAGCGCAGGAAAAGGGATACAACATAGCGAAAAGAACAAAAGCCATGACCAACAGGTGAAGTTCTTGCAGATTTGGATTCTTCCTAACAAGGTTAATGTTACCCCTCGTTATGATCAGATTACTCTAGCTCAGGGCAGTTTAAAAAATAACTTAAAGCAAATTGTATCTCCCAATACAAATGATGAAGGTATTCGGATTCATCAAAACGCCTGGTTCAGCTTAGGAGAGTTTGATAAAGATGAAACAAATACTTATATTCTAAAGGATACCGCCAACGGAGTTTACATTTTTCTATTAGAAGGAAAATGCACCGTGAACGGCGTTACATTAGAAAAAAGAGATGGCCTTGGTATTGAAGAGACAGATAAAATTGACATCACTTACAACGAAAACTCAAAAATTCTACTGATAGAAGTACCTATGGCCAACTAACAACAGGTATTACTTTAAATCTAGTTTTTCAGCAAAGTATGCACAGAAATCTTTCATAGTAGCCGTCATTTTTTCATCTTGAGTGGCTTTCATGAATGTATCTGACAACGAAACCAAAGTCTGATGAAAAAACAATTTCATTTCATCAACAGGCATATCTTTTGTCCAAAGGTCAATCTTAAGCGACTCTTGATTCTTACTATCCCAAACAGATAAAAGCATAGCTTTTGCCTTTTCATTCTCTATACCGCCATCTTGTGCAGACCAACTAAGCTCTTCAGGAACTTGATTCTCATCTAAACCTACCCTTAACGTTATTTCTGAAGTATGAAGTTTTGACATATTATTTTCTTGGTTTGTAATTTGATTTTTTAAATATTTCTTCTGCTGGCAAGTTCAACATTTGTTGTAACGTTACCTCATTCTTATCCATAAAAGAGCGAACAATCTGCCATCCTACGTAACGACCTATACGTCCCGGTGATTCATTATCCAACTCCAATCCAAATTTGGAAAATGGTGCCGGATCCAAAAATCGTCTAGCCAAAGTATTCTCTGTACTGTATAAATACTCACTCTCTATAAAATTTCGCCAAATAGCTTGCTCATTGGCTTCTGCCCATAAGAACTGATCTTCTGAATAGTTTATTTTTTGAGCATCGGTTGCTAAAGGAAGTAATTCATCTTTCAAGTACAGCTCTTTTCCATAATAAATAAGCTGAGCAAGAAATGTGCGTTCTTGAGGTCTTGGCACAACTTTTTTAGCAAAAGCGCTTGCCACATCAACAGCCAGATATTGGCTATCCAAATCTGCACTTATATAATTTTGGATTTCATGATAAAAACGATGTTCTGGACCCAAATAATTATCCAACCCAATAAGTAGTAAGGTATCCGTTAAGATAATACGATTGCTATAATCCACATCTGAAATTACCGTAACCACCTTTGGAGCATCAAACTGTGGAAAGTAATATTTAATATGTTTGAACAAAAGCTCCAAGGATTCTTCTTCCTGCGAAAAATCTGAAAACTTTTTTTCTACCTCAGAAAAGAGTTCTATCTGAATGGTATCTTTCATCTTAGCCACCCAAACACTATCTGCATACTGTGCTGGAAACAGATAAGGATATTTTCCCTTTAAGGCAGGCAGACCCTCTGGAGTTGCTGCGGCAAATTCAGAATCAAACCTATCTACTTTTAGTTCTACATTAATTTTCTTGACATCTTCAGAGACCTTTGGACTCTCATTACAGCCTAAAAACAGGACTGAAATTATAAAAATGGCAAAAACAGGGATATAATTGTAAAGTAATTTCCGATACATTTCAATATTTAACTGCAAGGCATTATTTTTAAGCTCACAAAGTTAGTCGATCTAGACATAATGACAATCCTATGCAGACAGAAAAGGTAGTAGATTACATAGTAAACTGGTTAAAGGAATATGCAGTAAATGCAAATATGAAAGGTTTTGTTATAGGAATATCCGGAGGAATAGACTCTGCGGTCACCTCTACCCTATGCGCAAAAACCGGTCTTGAGCTTATGTGTTTAGAGATGCCCATACACCAAGCAGAGAACCAAGCGTCTCGTGCCTCAAAACATATTGACTGGCTTCAAACCAATTTTGACAAGGTAAAAAGACAACCAGTTAACCTTACTCCCGTATTTGACAGTCTTATAGCTACCCTTCCAGCCGTAGAGAATGAGGAAGACCGTTTCATGTCGTTGGCCAACACCAGAGCACGCTTACGAATGACTACTCTCTATTATTTTGCCGCTTTAGAAGGCTATTTAGTTGCTGGGACAGGAAATAAAGTAGAAGATTTTGGTGTAGGATTTTACACCAAATATGGTGATGGCGGAGTAGATTTAAGTCCTATTGCAGACCTTTTGAAGACACAAGTTTATGAAATTGCCAACTATTTGAATATCAACATGGATATTCAAAAGGCAGCTCCTACAGATGGTCTTTGGGGCGATGACAGAACAGATGAAGATCAGATAGGAGCAAGCTACCCAGAGCTGGAATGGGCTATGGAAATGCAAGATAAAGGCAAAACTGAAGACGATTTTACTGACAGAGAGAAGGAAGTCTTTCTTATTTATACAAAACTAAATACAGCTAATAAGCACAAGATGAATCCTATACCCGTTTGCGAAATTCCGCACACACTTTTTTAGCAATTTATCCGTAAATATGGTAAAGTAATCGAATATATTCATAAAACATGCCTATTTGGTGAAAAAAACACCAGTTTTGTTTAAAGAATTAGATTTTTAAACCTTACATTGCATGTCAGTATTTTAGACGTACGATGAACGTTTATAATCTAGATTAAAACTATCAACATGATTAAAGTATTGATTGCAGACAACCATCCTATTATTAGAATGGGAGTGACAAATGTTCTTGAATCTGCTAATGGATTTGAAATGGTGGGTGCGGTAGCCACTACTTCTGAGCTCTTCGAAAAATTGGAGAGTGTAAATCCTGACGTAGTAATGCTGGAGATGGACATTCCGGAAATTAACGGAATCGCCACGCTGCGAAAAATCAAAAAAGAGTACCCAAGTGTTAGAGTATTAATGTATAGCGGTCAATCTGAAGACGTATATGCACTAAGTACAATTCGCGCAGGTGCCTTTGGATATCTTTCAAAAGCTTCAGACATAGACTACATCATAACGGCAGTTAAAAAAGTAAGCGAAGGCAATATGTTCATTACAAATGAACTAGCGCAACGTTTAGCTTTTGATGAAGGTACTCAGAAACCAAGAAGGTTCTTTAGAAAACTTTCTACTCGTGAGGTTGAAGTACTTAAGTTATTGGCCAGCGGAAAGCGTAACAAAGATGTTGCCATCGGTTTGAACTTAAACGAAAAAACAGTGAGCACCTACAAGGCTCGTTTGATGAAGAAATTGAACGTAGACAATATGGTAGATCTTTTGCAACAAGCAAAAGCACTAGAACTTTATTAGAAAGTTTACATTCGTAACACGTACAAACCCTGATGATTTCCGTTAGGGTTTTTTTATGCCTAATTTTTAAGGTTTACGAAGTTACAATTAAGAAAACACTCTATTCAATTTCTTGTTTAGCAGCTTATTAAGCTGTAAATAGTTCATGATTTCCTCTAGAGTTTCCCTATGGTCCTCTACACTTTCCTTGGTATTATCCTGCAAAGCGATCATGCGCTTCTTTATAAGAAAACAACGTAAGGTCAAAATAGTCTCGCTTACCAGCTGCGCCACCCCTACTTCCTTTTTTTTAGGATAGATATCTTTCCGCTCCCAACTATGTAATGTATATTTTTCTTCCTCCATTAAAATAGATGAAATTTCAGACACTAACTTCTGGTCAAGGCCGCTCAGAAATTTGCTTATAGTAAAATCCGCCTCTTGGTTCAATGCTTCAATAAGTTTAGAATAAATCTGCCTAAACTGTTCATTGGCCAGTTCTATTTCATCATCCTGAAGATCTAAATAAATCTTTTCGTAAACTTTAGCTTCAATAGATTCAGGCTCCAATACCAAATCACCAGATTCACTTTCTTTCAGCACTAAATCTTCAAACTCTTCCTTTTCACCTCCGTACAGCAACAATAGCTCAATGATCTTTCGCTCTAACAAATATTGTACATCTACCTTTTCTTGTGGAGCTTCGTTCTTAACTACATCAAAGGCTTTCTGCTCTGGTTTTTTATTTTTAGAAGCATCCGATGAGTCTTTTTTACCCATCTGGGCCAATGTACTAAATAGCACACCTTCCGATACCTTCATGATATTGGCACACTCCTGAATATAGATTTCGCGCTTTATGGCATCGGGTATTTTTGAAATACTCTGTATGATATCCCTAACCGTATCCGCACGCTTTATAGGGTCATTGGCGGCTTCTTGAGCCAAAAGTCCCGCTTTGAACTGTATAAAATCCTGAGATTTTTCTTCTAAGTAAAGTTGAACATCCTCTAGCGCATTGTTCTTGGAAAAACTATCTGGATCTTCTCCTTCCGGAAAAGTGCAAACCTTAACGTTCATTCCCTGTTCCAAAATCAAATCTATACCACGCAAGGATGCCCGTAGACCGGCAGCATCACCATCAAAAAGAACCGTGATGTTTTTGGTCAACCTATTTATCAAGCGAATCTGATCAGGTGTCAATGCCGTACCACTGGACGAAACCACATTATGGATTCCCCTTTGATAAAACTGAATAACATCTGTATACCCTTCTACCAAATAACAATTATCCTCTTTAGCGATGGACTGCTTGGCATGATAAATCCCGTAAAGCACCTTACTTTTATGATAGATATCACTCTCCGGTGAATTGAGATATTTGGCTGCCTTTTTATCATTTCCAAGAATACGGCCTCCAAAACCCAATACTCTACCGCTCATGGAGTGTATAGGAAACATTACCCGCCCTTTAAACCTATCAAACGTCTTAGGGTTGTTTGGGTTCTGTGCGTCTTCTTTGACGATGGTTAAACCCGTTTGTTCCAGGTACTTTAATTTATACCCTTTATCAAAAGCTGCCTTTGTAAAACCATCCCATTGATCAAGACAATAACCTAAATTAAATTGCTTTATAATCTCTTCCGTAAAACCTCTTTCCTTAAAATAGCTAAGACCAATGGCCTTCCCTAATTCTGTATCCCATAGCATTTGAGCAAAGTGCTTCTGGGCGAATTCCGAAACGAGATACATACTTTCTCGCTCATCTGCCTCTTGCTTTTGCTCATCAGTACGCTCGGTTTCCTCTATTTCAATATTATACTTTTTAGCCAAGTACTTTATGGCTTCCGGATAAGTAAAATGCTCATGTTCCATTAAAAAGGCCACCACGTTACCCCCTTTTCCACTACTAAAATCCTTCCAAATTTGCTTCACGGGAGACACCATAAAACTTGGTGATCTTTCATCTGAAAAAGGACTAAGTCCTTTAAAGTTAGACCCTGATTTTTTCAATTGTACAAAATCGCCAATAACCTCTTCTAAACGGGAGGTCTCGTAAACTTTATCAATTGTATTTTTTGAAATCAAATTTTGAGATTTTTATGTGGAAACGAATCCAACAAAGATAAACAGAAAAGAGCTACACCCTATTTTCAGGGATATCATTTTCGCTAGCAAAAGGGAATTTTACCAGACCCCATTACCTCAACTTTGTACTATAGATTTTTAACCCTATTACAAACTTAAAAAACAAAATTATGATCTGGGGAATTGCATTAGTATTATTAAGTATCGTAGCTGTACCATCTTTATTATTATCAAAAAAACCAAACGCAAAAGAACTCCTGGAAAAGGTAGAACCCTACCAAGGGTGGATTGGCATTATATTCTGCTTTTGGGGAATCTGGGGCATTATTACGGCTATTTTAAACCTAGGATGGCTAAGCATATCTCCTGTTTGGTGGGTTACTTTTTTAGCAGGCAATATAGTTTCAACAGGATTAGGTTTCATGTTGGGCTCAGGTCTTATCAACAAATTTTTCTTATCCAATAATGCAGCGGCGCGTGTTAAAGCGGAAGAGCTACGCGAACGAATTGCTCCTAAACAGGGAAAACTTGGACTTTTAGGCATAGCCGTGGGAAGCTGGATGATTATTGCTTCTTTTTTATTCTCTGTTGCATAAGTTTCTATCTACAAAAACCGTTAAATATTTAAATCAACAACTTCATAAAAATAACATCATGAAAAAAGTAATAACAAGCATTGCATTAATGGTCTTCTCATTTATGGCTTTCGCTCAAAATAATTTACAAAACAACATTAACGTTAATGGCGCTTACGAATTTAGTATTGCCCCAGAATATTCTAGCAAGATGATCGTAAGTCTTAATAACGTGTATTACGATACACAGACCATGAACCTTGAAGAAGTAAAAACTAGGTATATGGAAAATTTGACCAAAGCAGGCATAAAGAAGGAGCAGCTTAAAGAAGTACCTCTTTATTATGCGCTTTTGGGTTATGAAAAAGAAGGCACCGTGTACGAGTTCAAAACGAAATCCTTAGAAGAAATGCAGAAGTTTCTTAACGTAAAAGCTATTGGTGTTACGCGCTCAGATACCAACCTCAAAGCTCAATTGAGCGACAAACAAATGGCAGAGTATGCAAAACTCGCTTTTGACGATGCCAAGGTTAAAGCCACAGCTATTGCTCAAAAAATTGGAAGAAAAATTGGAAAAGCAATCTATATTAATGATACAAACTCACAGAAAATAGTAGAATCTATGTATTATGGGAACTCAGAACAGAAGAAAATGTATTACTTATCTGTTTCCTTTGAGTTGTTATAAAGTGTAATTATTTATTAAAAAATAAAGCCTTCGTAAAACTCCCATAATCACGGTGTTTTTACGAAGGTTTTTTTTTGCTGATATTTTTGAAGTCAAATAAAACCAAGTAGATTATGAAACTACTTTTTTCGGTCTACCACATAATTCACCATCAATTCAAGTGAATCTCTATAGGTTGATTCTGGGTAAGTAGATAATATTTTTAATGCTTCTTCTTTAAAATGTAGCATTTTTTGAACAGCATAATCTAAGCCTCCGCTATCCTTTACAAAAGCAATTACTTCTTTGACCCGCTTCTTATCTTTATTATGATTTTTCACCGAATTGATAAGCCACTTCTTGTCCGATTTTGAACAAATATTAAGCGTATGTATTAAAGGCAAGGTCATTTTTTGCTCTTTAATATCTATTCCCGTAGGTTTCCCTATTTTCTCATCTCCATAATCAAAGAGATCATCTTTTATCTGAAAAGCCATGCCACAAAGTTCTCCAAACTTTCTAAAAGTTTCCACATCTAATGATTGTGGCTGAACCGAGCAAGCTCCTAAACTACAGCACGCAGCAATTAAGGTTGCCGTTTTTTGACGGATGATATTATAATATACATCTTCGGTAATATCTAAACGTCTTGCTTTTTCAATTTGCAACAATTCGCCCTCACTCATTTCACGTACTGCAACGGATATAATTTTAAGAAGATCAAAATCTTCATTATCTATAGACAGCAAAAGTCCTTTTGACAGTAGGTAATCACCCACCAAAACAGCAATTTTATTTTTCCAAAGGGCATTTATAGAGAAAAAGCCTCGGCGTTTATTGCTTTCGTCAACTACGTCATCATGGACTAAAGTAGCGGTATGAATGAGTTCAATTACCGATGCGCCACGATAGGTGCGCTCGTTAACTTCACCATTGTTGAGCATTTTGGCCGTAAGAAATACGAACATAGGTCGCATTTGCTTCCCTTTTCGATTAACAATGTAGTAGGTTATGCGATTCAGTAGCGCAACTTTTGAAGACATCGCCTCACGGAACTTTTCCTCGAAAATTTCCATTTCGTGGTTTACAGGTTCCTTAATTTGCGATACTATTTTCAAAAAATCGAATTTTGTTTGCTACCTATTTTGAGCGCATAAATTTAGGCAAAAAGAAAAGAGTAGATCGTATGCTTGCAGCAGTAATCACAAAAAGCGCATCAGTTACTTCCAATATAAATTTCAAAGTGAGAAATACTTACAATTTGAAGTAAAAATACAAGTACAGAGATTTGACTCCCTATTGTTTATTGGCCAATTGACCACAAGCTGCATCAATGTCCTTACCTCGAGAACGTCTTACAGTTACCACTATACCATTTCTTTCCAAGGTATTCACGTACATATCTATAGCGCCATTCGATGCTTGCTGAAACTCTCCATCATCTATAGGATTATACTCTATAAGATTTACTTTTGATGGAGCAAATTTACAGAAGCTTACCAAGGCATCCACATCAGACTGAGAATCATTAATTCCCTCCCAAACAACATACTCATAGGTAATCCTACTTTTTGTTTTGGAATACCAATATTCCAATGCTTCTCGTAAATCTGCCAAAGTAAAAGTAGCGTTGAAAGGCATTATTGAAGTACGGATTTCATCAATAGCAGAATGCAATGAAACCGCCAATTTAAACTTCACCTCATCATCCGCCATCTTACGAATCATCTTGGGCACACCAGATGTAGAGACGGTAATACGCTTAGGAGACATACCTAGGCCTTCCGGAGAAGTTATCTTGTCTATGGCTTTCAATACATTGTTGTAGTTCATGAGCGGCTCACCCATACCCATAAAAACAATATTGCTCAAAGGTTTATCAAAATACAGGCGACTCTCATTATCTATGGCAACCACCTGATCGTAAATTTCATCAGGATTTAGATTACGCATACGTTTTAAACGAGATGTTGCACAAAACCGGCAATCAAGACTACAACCAACTTGACTAGATACACAAGCCGTAGTTCTTGTTTTAGTTGGAATAAGAACCGATTCTACCACTAAATCATCATGCAAACGAACGGCATTTTTTATAGTGCCATCATTACTACGCTGCATTAAATCTACCTTAATGTGATTGATTACAAAATTAGCTTCTAGCATATCTCTAGTTTCTTTTGAGAGATTAGTCATCCCCTCAAAAGAATGAGCCGCTTTCTGCCACAGCCATTCATACACCTGATTACCACGAAAGGCCTTGTCTCCATTAGAGACAAAGAAATCCCGTAATTGCTCTTTGGTAAGTGCTCGTATGTCTTTTTTTTGTGCCTTCACATTTTAAAAACTAAAAACCCTTCTATACTTTTCAATAAAATATAAAGAAGGGTTTTAAAATTTATGTTTTTACCAGTTTGGTAAAACTAGATAATTAGCATTGCATCACCATAAGAATAGAACTTGTATTGCTCTAAAATGGCTTCCTTGTAAGCTTTCTTCATTAAATCATGACCTATGAAAGCAGATACCATCATCAACAATGTTGATTTAGGCAGGTGAAAGTTAGTTACCATACAGTTAGCGATACTGAATTCATATGGAGGGAAGACAAACTTATTTGTCCAACCATCAAATGTATTCAATGTATGTTGAGAAGAAACTGCACTTTCAAGTCCACGCATTACTGTAGTACCTACAGCACAAATACGTTTTTTCTTTTTCTGAGCATTGTTAACTATCTCAGTAGCTTTCTCATCAATAAAAAGTTCTTCGCTATCCATTTTGTGCTTAGACAAATCTTCAACCTCGACTGGGTTGAAAGTACCTAAACCAACATGAAGCGTTACTTCTGCAAAATCAACTCCTTTTATCTCAAGACGCTTTAATAAGTGCTTTGAGAAGTGAAGACCTGCAGTTGGTGCTGCAACAGCTCCTTCATGCTTTGCATATATAGTTTGGTAACGATCCTCATCTTCCGGCTCTACATCTCTCTTTATATATTTTGGCAACGGAGTTTGACCTAATTCACGAAGTTTTCTTCTGAAATCGATATACGAACCATCATAAAGAAAACGCAATGTTCTACCTCTTGATGTTGTGTTATCAATAACCTCAGCTACTAACGTCTCATCTTCTCCAAAGTATAACTTGTTACCAATACGTATTTTACGAGCTGGATCAACAAGAACATCCCAAAGACGTTGTTCTTCGTTTAACTCACGCAATAAAAACACTTCAATTCTTGCACCAGTTTTCTCTTTATTCCCGTATAAACGAGCAGGAAAAACTTTGGTGTTATTCAAAACCATTACATCGCCTTCATCAAAATAATTGATAAGGTCTTTGAACATTTTATGCTCTATTTTTCCGGTTTCACGGTGAATAACCATTAGTTTGGACTCATCCCTATTTTCTGCAGGATACTCAGCCAATAAATTATCAGGTAATTCAAAATGGAAGTGCGATAGTTTCATCTATGAAATTTAGTTAAGTGTTTTGCGGTTGCAAATATACGATGTGCGAATAGGCGTTGTCAAGTAAAACACGGATTATATTGACACATACCTTTTTACAATCATCAATTAATTATCCAACTTATTGCAAAAAAACATAAATACACCCACAAGAACTTGAATATGAAATACTTATATAGTTTTTGAGATAAATCCCAATTTCTCTAAATCTTTCCAAAAATCTGGGTATGATTTTGAAACTACTCCTGCATCGTTAATATACAACGGCACTTTTAATGCCAAAGGAGCAAATGCCATGGCCATTCTATGGTCATTATAAGTATCTATAGCAATGTCTACATGCATTGTATCAGACAAACTTAATGTCAACTCTTTATCCGTCACCATAATGTTCGCCCCAAGTTTTGAAAGCTCTGTATGTAATGCTTCCAAGCGATCAGTTTCTTTAATTTTAAGGGTATGCAAGCCTGTTAAATGACACTCCATTCCTAAACCAAAACAAGTAACAGCTATGGTTTGGGCAATATCAGGAGCATTGCTTAGATCAAATTGAACCTTTTGTTCTTTCGGGTTTTCAATTTTTCTAAGAACCACACTATTCCCTTCGAATTGAGTTTCTACACCAAATTTAGTATACAACTCCTGAAGTGCACTATCTCCTTGGAGGCTATTATTTTTATATGCAGATAAGGTAATTTCACTACCTACCTCACTCAAAGCTACAATACTGTAATAGTAAGAAGCAGAACTCCAATCGGACTCTACAACTAAACTAACGTCATCAACACTTGCTTTTGGTGACACCTTTATTGTGTTCCCTTCAAAAGAATTTTCTATCCCAATTTGAGACAAAAGAGCCAATGTCATTTTTATGTAAGGAACCGATGTAATTTTGCCCACTAAATCTAGTTCCAGTCCGTTTTGAAGACTGGGAGCAATTAATAAAAGAGAAGAAATATATTGGCTACTAATATTAGCAGGTAGACTTACCTGGCTTTTTATCAACTTTTTTCCTTTGATACGAATTGGTGGGTATCCATCATTTTTTTCATACGAAATTTCCGCACCTAAATTCTGCAACGCCTCTACCAACACCTTTACAGGTCTTTCGGTCATACGTTGCGATCCAGTAAGGGTTACTTCTTTTCCTTCTTGCGAAGCAAAATACCCAGTAAGGAAACGCATTGCGGTACCAGCATGATGAATATCTACTACGCCGTTCTCTATCTTAAGTCCCTTTTGCATAACCTCAGCATCATCTGAATTTGAAAGGTTTTTTATGCTAATATTTGGGTATAACGCCTGCAACAACAAAGACCGGTTAGATTCACTTTTAGAGCCGGTAATCTGAATGTTATTATGCAGTAATTTGTTTGACGGAGCGGATAGGTGTAGTTTCAAAAGCTGTTCTCTTTAATAGATTCTTAAAATAGATAGATTTGCTTCCAAATCTACCTCTCTACCCTGGTGTACACAGGGTAAAATTCAAGTTGCCAAATATAGCACTATTTAAGCTTTTCATTATTGTGATGACGGTCATGATCTCGTTTTGTTTTCAAATCGAGTTTTTTATCAAAAGCATCTTGAAGGTCAACACCTGTTTGATTCGCTAAACAGAGTGTTACAAAAAGAACATCGGCTAGCTCTTCTCCAAGATCCTTGTTCTTGTCCGACTCTTTTTCACTCTGCTCTCCATACCTACGAGCTATTATACGAGCCACCTCACCTACTTCTTCCGTAAGTTGCGCCATATTAGTAAGTTCGTTAAAATAACGAACACCGTGCTCTTTGATCCAGTTATCTACCTGTTCTTGCGATTTCTTAATACTCATTATTCCCTGTTTTTAGTATCTATAGCTATTGTTACCGGGCCATCATTTAACAAATCTACCTTCATATCTGCACCAAAAATACCTGTGCCGATTTTCTTGCCCAAATCCATTTCTACCTGAGCTATAAACTTTTCATATAACGGAATAGCAATATCAGGTTTTGATGCTCTTATATAAGAGGGTCTATTGCCTTTTTTAACAGCGGCATGCAAGGTAAACTGACTTACGACAATAGCATCTCCTCCACTATTTATAAGCGATTCGTTCATGACACCATTAGCATCATTAAATATTCTAAGATTTGTGATTTTGCGAGATAGCCATTCAATATCTTCTTGACCGTCTTCATCTTCAATGCCCAGTAATATTAGAAGTCCGTTTTGTATTTCTGAAATTATTTTGCCGTCTACTGTTACACTGGCTCTTGAAACTCTCTGAATGATGGCTCGCATTGCTCCTAATCTGATATTTCTTATTCTTCTAAACGCTACTTTTTAACGTCATGAATATCAACCCTATAATTCTCATCATCGCCATTTACCATTTGTACATAACTTCTGTAACGGCTCCAGGCTACTTCATCATTTTCCAATGCGTCTTTTACGGCACATTTAGGTTCGTCTATATGTAAGCAATTATTGAACTTACAATTTCCTTTAAGTTTGAAGAACTCAGGAAAGTAATCTCCTATTTCCTCCTTTTTCATATCGACGATACCAAAACCTTTTATACCAGGAGTATCTATTATACGTGCCCCAAAATCTAAATCAAACATTTCAGCAAACGTTGTGGTATGTTGCCCTTGTAGATGTTGTCCGGAAATTTCTTTAGTTTTTATATCGAGTTTAGGCTCTAGAGTGTTCACTAATGTAGATTTACCTGCACCCGAATGACCTGCGAACATGCTCGTTTTATCTAGCATCATTTCTTTTACCTTATCCACATTTTTACCGGACTTGGCCGAAATTCCAACACAGGTATAACCTATTTTTCTGTACAATTCCGCTAGGTACTTAATCTCTCCCAATTCTTCAATAGCGTAACTATCTACTTTGTTGAAAAGTAAAACCGCAGGAATATCATAAGCTTCTGCAGTAGCCAAAAAACGGTCAATAAAAACAGTATGTGTTGTTGGATTATTTAACGTAACAAGTAAAAACACCTGATCTAGGTTGGCCGCAATAATATGCGTTTGCTTTGAAAGATTTACAGATTTCCGGATGATGTAGTTCTTACGGTCATCAATACTATGAATGGTTCCTACAGTGGCATCACCCAATTGTTCAATCTCAAACCGCACTGTATCTCCTACCGCTATAGGATTCGTGCTTTTAATACCCTGAATCCTGAATTTACCCTTAATACGGCATTCGTAATATTCACCATCTTGTGCTTTTACGGTATACCAACTTCCAGTAGATTTATATACGATTCCTTTCATGCATTTACTTGGTTTTCAAGTAGAGTGCAAAATAACGCTTTTTTACGCTAAACATAGCCTTTATTAGATCGTTAAAAGGTTTTGCTGATTTCATCTAGTTCCCTTTCACTCACCGTAACATCCGTAAGAAGAGTTTAAACGGTGTTTGTTTAAAATGAAAATCTCATATCCCTCCTAAAAAAACACCATAAAAAAACACGGCTCACCAAAAGGCAAGCCGTGTTCTTATAAATGTACATATAACTAATACTATCCGTTTACAATCTTCTCTTGATGATTGATTGACTCTTGGTGAATAGCTTTGAACATCTTAAGAATAAATTCTTCGCTCAATCCTTTTGATTCTCCTTCAAGAATCATAGCCCCAAGAATTTGGTTCCATCGGTTAGATTGTAGCACTGCTACGTTCTTTTGTTTTTTCAACTCACCAATACCATCAGATACTTTCATACGCTTGCCCATAGCCTCGATCAACTGGTTATCAAGAATATCTATTTGAGCTCTTAAATTGCTCAACTTAGCATTGTAATCCGCTTCACTATCAGTCTCTTTTCTAATGCGCAAATCTCTCATGATTTGTACCAATTTAGCCGGTGTTACCTGCTGAGCAGCATCACTCCAAGCGTTATCTGGGTCAAAATGAGTCTCAATCATTAAACCATCAAAGTTTAAATCAAGTGCAGTTTGCGAAACATCAAAAATCATATCACGCTTACCTGTAATGTGAGATGGATCGTTGATTAGTGGTAAATCTGGAAACTTGTTCTGAAACTCAATAGCTAATTGCCATTCTGGAATGTTTCTGTATTTTGTTTTCTCGTAGGTAGAGAAACCTCTGTGAATAGCTCCCAATTTTCTGATACCTGCAGTATGCAAACGCTCAATACCACCTAGCCATAAAGCTAAATCTGGGTTTACCGGATTTTTTACCAATACAATTTTGTCAGTACCTTCTAAGGCATCTGCCAATTCTTGCATGATAAACGGACTAACCGTTGAACGTGCTCCAATCCACAATAAATCTACATCATGTTCTAATGCCAATTCAACGTGTGCACGGTTTGCTACCTCTGTTGCAGTTTTTAATCCCGTTTCTGCCTTAACCTTCTGTAACCACTTCAAACCAAGTGCGCCAACACCTTCAAAGTTTCCAGGGCGCGTTCTTGGTTTCCAGATACCCGCTCTGTAATAATTTACATCGGTATCTTTTAACTCGTGAGCAATACGCAACACTTGTTCTTCGGTTTCAGCACTACATGGCCCTGCTATTACTAGTGGATGGTCTAAACCCATATCATCCAACCATGTTCTCATTTCTTTTGAATTCTCCATTACTTCTTGTTTAGTGGTATTCCGTTTAAAATTTCCTTTATTTTATTAGTGTCGTTCATTTCGTTAAAAATGCCCTTGTAATCTCCTTTTTCCAACAGTTGTTTAAACTCCTGAAGGTTCTGTATATATTCGGTCAATGTTTCGACCACATTCTCTTTATTCTGCTCAAATATTGGTGTCCACATGGCCGGGGAACTCTTTGCTAGTCTAACCGTACTTTCAAAACCACTGCCCGCCATGTCAAAAATATCACGTTCATTCTTCTCTTTATCGATTACGGTCTTTCCCAACATAAAAGAGCTGATATGTGACAAATGCGACACGTATGCAATGTGTTTATCATGTGCATCTGGATTCATATACCTAATACGCATTCCAATCTCTTGAAAAAGCTCTAAAGCCCTTTCTTGAAGTTTGAAAGCTGTTTTCTCAACCTCGCAGATAATATTCGTTTTACCAGCGTATAAATTTTCAATAGCTGCTGATGGACCTGAATGCTCCGTACCCGCAATAGGGTGTGCCGCTAAATAATTTCTTCTCTTTGGATGCTTGTCCAGTGTTTTACAGATTAGACTTTTTGTTGAACCTCCATCAAAAACTACACAATTGTCATTTACAGCATCCAATATCTTAGGAAGCTCTGTTATCATGACATCTACGGGAATGCTCACAATGACCATATCCGCAAGACCTAAATCTGCATAGCTAGATTCTACATCTATAACACCTAAATCTAAGGCTTCCTTTATATGTGAAGCACTTGTATCTACTCCGTAAATTTTGCTGTTTGGGCGCAGGCGTTTAATGTCTTTTGCGAAAGAACCTCCTATTAACCCAACACCAACTATGAAAACTTTCATTTTATTAACTCTAATTCGTCTGTCTAAAACCGACTAATTGCTTCTTTAATTTTATCTTCCGTCACGCATAATGAGAAACGAATATAACCTTCGCCATTGCTTCCGAAAATAGTTCCCGGGGTTATGAAAAGATTCTTTTCATACAGCACCTCGTCTATAAATTCCTCGGCAGATTTGCTTCCTTCCGGCAATCTTGCCCAAATAAACATCCCAACAGCATCAGTATCGTACGTACAATTTAATTTGTCCGCTAATTGATACATTAAGGCTCTTCTAGAGCTATATACCTCATTCAACTTATCAAACCATTCTTGACCGCTTTTCAGCGCCTCAATGGCTCCTTTTTGTATTCCGTAAAACATACCGGAATCCATATTACTTTTCACCTTTAATACCGCATTAATATGCTCGGCACTTCCTAAGACCATACCTACACGCCATCCGGCCATATTAAAGGTCTTACTTAATGAATTGAGCTCTAACGCTACATCCTTTGCACCATCAATAGCCAAAATACTGGCTGGTGAATCATTTAGCACAAAACTGTACGGGTTATCGTTCACCAAAAGAATATCGTTCTTTTTGGCAAAAGCAACCAACTTTTTAAACTGGGCCTCTGTGGCCGTTGCTCCAGTTGGCATGTGCGGGTAACTGGTCCACATAATTTTAACCTTGGTTAAATCATGCTCTTGTAATTCTTCCAAATCTGGAAACCATCCGCTTTCCGCAGTCAGGTTATAATATTTAGCCTCTGCTCCCACCAATTTAGTAACCGACGTATATGTTGGATATCCTGGATTAGGAATTAAAGCTACATCGCCTTCGTTCAAGAAAGCCATGCTTATATGCATAATGCCTTCTTTGGAGCCCATTAAAGGTAAAATCTCCGTAGACGCATCTAACGTAACGCCAAATTTTAAACTATAAAAGTCAGCTACAGCCTCCCTTAATTCAGGCAAACCTTGATAACTTTGGTACTGATGCGCGCCACTTTCTAAAACGGCATCTTGAATACTTTTGATTATTGCTTCGGATGGCGCCAAGTCAGGACTACCAATACCCATATTGATAACAGGTCTTCCTTCGGCAATCAAACCACGTACTTCTCTAAGCTTCTTAGAGAAGTAATATTCTTCAACTGTATGTAAACGATTTGCCGTCCGTATCATATTCTAGCATTTTTATATTCACCCAACACTTTAAAGTCTTCGGCCATGATGTTCAACAGTGCTTTTGCCTTGTCAAAATTGTCATATTCGTCAAAAGTTACGTCTACAAAAAAGGCATACTTCCAAGGTGTCTCTATTATGGGTAACGACTGTATTTTTGTTAAATTCAATCTGCAATCGCTCATTACGTTAAGCACAGCAGCAAGACTCCCGCGTTTATGGTCTGTAACAAAGCGTAACGAAGCTTTGTTAATTTCCTCTTTTGGAAGCTCCTTATTTTTTGTTTTTACAATGATAAAACGGGTTGCATTATTTTGAATGGTCTGTATGTTGTCCGCTACGATGTCCAAATCATATAAACTGGCTGCGACTGCCGGTGCTATTGCTGCAATATGGGTTAATTGTTGGTCCTGAATACGCTTTGCCGTTTCAGCTGTATCTACATCTTCCACCATTTTAATCTGCGGATAATCGCCAAAAAATTCCTTGCATTGCAACAAAGCCATTGGGTGTGAACGAACCTCTTCTATATCAGATATTTTTTGTCCCTTTAAGACCATCAAGTTATGATGTATGTTCAAGTAATGCTCACCTACAATATGCAAGTCTTTATGGTAAACCAATGCATAATTTGGAATGATTGAGCCCGCTATAGAGTTCTCAATAGCCATTACTCCAATATCCGCTGTTTTTTTCAGTAGTTGATCCACCAAGAAATCAAATGACATGCATTCAACCATATCCACATTATCGTCAAAATACTCACGGGCCACTTGGTGGTGGTTGGATCCCTTAATTCCCTGAATGGCTACTTTTAATTTCATAACTGGCTTTCTTCCTGGTGATGACAAATTTTCTAACTGAAATTCCGAATAGGTATTGAACAAAAAAAGTCCCGTTTTACACGGGACTTTAATTTGTTTATATCATGCAATATTTTACAACAGTCCCATACCTCTCTTAAAAAAGAAGTAAAAATAAAAACCGCTAAAAAAGAATTGCTTTGTCATAACACACTTAAACTTCGGCTAAAGTAACAATTAAATTTAAAAATAAACTGATAGAGCACATTTTTTTCAATTTTATATATAACTCGCAATCAGGGTGTGCTCTAATTTTGAATTCCATAGTTCACATGCTCTTTTGAAAAAAATACAATATTACTTTATTCCTTGTTTTTGTTGAAGCACTACGTTACGCTCTTAAAAACCTCCTTACAGAACGCCATACTCAAGAGAAAAATCTAACATTTAATTTGTTTTATTATATCTATAAGCGCTACCATTATCTCCAAAAATATTAGAAGCTTGTTCGCAAAACTTACATCTAACTAAAGACAAAAAGTCCGAAAAGTCAACTTTTGACTTCCGGACTTTTTTTAAATTATGGACTCAATTAAAACTTCAATGCCAGTCCTACTCCATTTTCATTAACAGCAGGCACCATACGGAACGAAGTTCCATTACCAACACTTTCATTATAGTTGAGTATTGCTTCTTTTTTGTTTTTCATGGCATGGTGAAAGAAAATAGAACCAATGATTGCCGTTCCTCCAAAAGCAATTGCAGGTGCGGCTACACTCTTATGGTCGTTCTCATTTACTAAGAACCAAATTGCTGTTCCAAAATTGGCGGCTCCAGCAATCATACCTCCAAACATTTGTTTTTTGGATTTTTCCCAGTTAACCTGTGCAACTTGGCTTTCGGACATTATTTTGTCAATTTCTTTCCAGGTGAGTTTATCTTTGTCTTGATAAAATTCAGGCCCCCACATTCCTGAGAAAGAAGTTATTTCCTGTGCTGTCATAGTCAAGGCAAAAAGCCCGCAACCAAGAGTTAAGAAGATTACTTTTAAATTTTTCATAGCTTTTTTTTATAAAGCTAAATCATTTGAACACAGTAGTCAACCCTTTAACCCTCAGAAAACCAGATGAATCAATTATTTAAGTATTAGAATTAAAATCTAGTCCAAAAACTACTGAATAGGACCATCAGAAGAGATAAGATGATCTATAATTTCATCTAGTTCAGGTTGAATTTTAGGATCAGTGCAGTTGGTTAAAATGGAGAATACCATTTGCTCCTTAGGATAAACAAAGAAATTAGAGTAACCCCCAACACCATTACCCACATGGCCGTAAAATAGCCTTCCTTTTGAATCTTCACTCACCTGCCATCCTAAACCATAATGAACCGAAGCGCCATTAACTTTTTGAGCCGTAAGAAATTCATACTGCAGTTCATTATTTAAAACTTGACCATCAAGATAAGCTTGCCCAAATTTGGCTATATTCTCTGTTGTAGAAAGAAAACCACCACCCGCCAATTTATAAAAATTATCTACGGGGATAGCTTCCCTAAATCCTAATCTGTTTTTGGAATAGAAAGTAACCACATCGCTTGCTCTCGACTGTGCTCGAGCTGGCGCTACATTTTTATCATAAGAATCGGGAGCTGGCTCCTTTAATTCATCAAAATTAAACTCTATTTGACCAGCAGGGTCAACTTCTTCTGGCACAGTATTTACTGGGTCTGACTGAGCGCAGTCGAAGTTTGACCCAGCGTAGTCGAAGTCAGGCCAAAACGTATGGTCCATTCCCAATGGCTGTAAAACTTTCTTTTCCACATATTCCTGAAATGGCACTCCGCTTACCTCTTGCATTGCCAAGGAAATCAAAACCCAATCAAAACTATTGTAAAGATAGTCCGTTCCCGGTTCAAAAAGGAGTTCATCATCCTTAAAAAGCTCAATGCTCTCCCTAATAGAATATGGTTTATTCAACCCATACTCTGTACCTCTATACCCTCTTATACCCGCGGTATGACTTGCCAACTGACGAATTGTAAAGTCATACTTCTTCTTAGGGTAATACGGTACATACGTATAAAAAGAAGCATCTAAATCTATTAATCCTTCTGCTACCATATGTGCCAAGGCAGTAGCCGAAATAGGTTTTGAAACACTGGCTATTCTAAAAACTGAAGTTTGAGGATTTATGGAAATCTTATTTTCTAAATCTGCAAAACCATATCCCTTTTGGAAGAAAGGCTTTCCGTTTTTTAGAACGGTAATTGCCAAACCCGGAATTTTTTCATCTTTGACCAAGTCCGTTAAAAGCACATCGGCAGCAACCAATCCGTTCAGCGATGGTTCATCACCCAGAACACGCTTTTTTGCGAGTAGGTTTTTGATATATTTTAGAATCGGATTCATATCGGTTTTTGGTCAACGCAAAGTTACAGATTGCATCTGTGCCCATACCAATTTCACTTACAGAACTTTTGGCTTAAGAGAAGAAATTATTTAAACACCAAACGCCCTTTGTACAACACTTCCACATCAACTTCTGCAGGTTGGCTTAAACTAAAAACATCGCCAACACCACGAATTACGCCTTTTATAGACTGTTGTGGGTTAACGAACATATCATTTGAGCCTCTGTGATTTAGTGTCACATTTTGAGCTATTAAGTCTGCGGCATCAATTCGCGAATCTCCCGCTGCTACAGTCAAATTTAAATTATCGCTGGCACCTTTCAATTTAAAATAAGCTATACCATTCACCACAACGCTCAAAGTTTCAGTGTCTACTTCTAAATCAAATTCTCCATCAGTAGTTTGCGCTTCTGGGTCGGCAAAACTTTCTGACAAGAGTGTTAACCGTGAATACCCCAAGACACCATCACTAGTAATTGGCCAGCCTGTACTACTGCGTATCTCGGTAATATTAGGTGAGGTTACATAAATTTTTGTAACATCATAATCTCTAAAGTAATTGCAATCATTGGTATCCCGCAAAAGCAAACGTCCATCTACAACCTCAGCAGTAACTTCGTTTCGCAATACGCTTCCCGTCTCAATTTCAACCTTCTGTTCTACTCCCTGTTTTACAATTAACGTAACGTTTTCAAAAACAGTAATCTTGGCAAAATCATCAACAGTTACCTCTTCACGAACAATATCACCCGTATTCTGAAAACAGTCCGAAGCATTTTCTCCGTTGCACGAAAAGAATAAAACAACACAACACAGCATCACAAAAAAACGAGAGACACAAATAACTGCACCAACACCTAAAGGTGTGGTTTTGCTTTCTCTGTTTTTTAATTCTCTTACCATATTCGCACCTCTTTATAATCTAACGCCTATTCCAAACTCAACCGCTTCCGCTGCAGCTCCATGTGACTTAAGGCTGACTACCCCAAACACTTTCTCTCCAAAATAACGTTTCAAACTAACACGGTTGTATACCTTTCCTTCAAAATCAAAAGGGTAATACACATAGTAACCCAATTGGGTTCCTATAGAAAGTCTATTTATAAAAAGTTCATGACCTATAAAGACGCCCACCCTTTTAAAATCGGTATCTGGGTCAATATTATTTTCTGGAAATGCAATGGACTGGTAATTTATCAGCTCCTTTAAAAAATTACTAAAAAATACATCCGCACCTAACTGAATGGCACTTCTACGACCTAACCGCTTATCTGCATAACCAGAGAAAATATAGAAAGGATACTGGCCATGACCTATATTATCGCTTTGGTTTATTCCTGCCCTAAAAATAAGATTATACTTTATAGGCTCGGTAACCCTCAACTTCTCTCGCCGTATATATTCTGTGTCTTTACCTTCTAAAGTATACGTCAACCCTGCAGTAAAAGCAAAAGTATTGGTAGAGGTATTAGGTGCCTTTACGTTTGCATTTGAGAAATGCATGATAGAAATACCTGCCTTAAAACCTAAGCCCTTATAAACATTCTCTTTGTGATAATTTAGCATCACATAGTTAGAACTCAATATTCTAGTACCATAGGCATTGTTCCTAAAATTGGTCTCCCTATCATAAGGGTTAGTCATATATGCCAAACCTTGAGCCACTCTAAATTGAAGATTCCGTTTTAGAAAGTAAAAATTAAAATGAGCATATACAGCATAGGCTTCTCCTAAAACAGAGCTGTTGGTGTTTTGATAGATAAAGGAACCTCCCAAATCTGGGTAATTGTATAGCTGCTGCCATTCTTCAAGACCATAGGTCTTTCTATTGTAGGCCAAAATAACACCAGCAGGGTGACCCTTAATTAAATGAGAAATATCCGGATTATGCAGAATAACGGAACCATAAAACTGGTCCGCTTCAAACGTATAACTGCTAAGTCTGTCGGTCTCTTGCGAAAAGCAATATCCAACACACATTAGAAAAAATAAAAACACCCTTGGGTTCATGGAGCGCAAAAATAATACTATTCGTTATTTTAAACCCAAGGTTCGCCCATATTTTCTTACAATGCTTGTGTTTCTAAAAAAGTTGCTCGGCAATCGCCTTAATATTATCAGATTTACCCATTGAGTAGTAGTGTAATACGGGTACACCCGCAGCTTTTAACTCTTTAGATTGCTGAATAGCCCACTCAACTCCAACCTTACGCACATCTTTATTAGAAGAGCAATTATCAACGGCATCAATAAGATCTTGCGGTAAATCTATTCTAAAGACCTGTGGCAGCAATTGCAAGTGCCTTTTAACGGCAATTGGCTTAATACCCGGTATAATAGGAATGGTAATACCTATTTGCTTTGCCGCATCCACAAACTCAAAATACTTCTGGTTATCAAAAAACATTTGAGTTACTACATAATCAGCACCGGCATCTACTTTTTCCTTTAGTCTTCTTAAATCTGATTGTAAAGAAGGTGACTCCAAATGTTTTTCTGGGTATCCTGCCACACCAATACAAAAATCGGCACAATTATCACTATCTACCGTATCATGTAAATAGTTACCACAGTTCAATTCATGCACCTGTTTTACCAAATCTACAGCAAAAGCATGCCCACCTTTAGTTGGCTGAAAATATTTTTCATCTTTCATGGCATCACCTCGCAACGCCATAATATTATCAATACCTAAATAATGGCAATCCACCAATAGATATTCTGTTTCCTCTTTTGTAAACCCACCACAAAGCACATGTGGTACGGTATCTACGTCATACTTATGTTTTATAGACGCACAAATCCCCACGGTACCAGGTCGCATACGGGTCAGCTTTTTATCTAACAGTCCGTCTCGTTCCAAGTAAACATACTCCTCACGAGAAGTAGTTACATCAATAAACGGAGGGTTAAATTCCATTAAAGGATCAATGTTATCGTAAAGCTGTTGTATCTGGTGCCCTTTAACCGGTGGTATAATTTCAAAGGAAAATAAAGTTTTACCCTTTGCATTTTTTATGTGGTCCGTTATTTTCATGTATGCTGCCCTTTAAAATGGGAAATTTAGTGTTTGTTCTATTTTATGGCGTTCGAGCGGGCTATTCGCTAAATTTTTTAAAGCCAAATGGACTTTAAAAAGATATCGCTGCTATCCCTAACGCTTCTTTTTACTTTAAACTAATTATACGTCCGTGAGCATTTGCTTCACCTCTTCGTAACTTTCTAGGTATTCCCAATAGATCCACCTACCATCTAAATAATCGGTCAAAATGTACTTTTCACTTACCGATTTTATGCGATCCACCGCTACCACCTTTTTGGAAAAACCGTCTACAACAACCCTCTCCTCTATTTCCTTATTGTTCTGGTCATACCCATGGGTGATCATAAAACTACCCATGCTTACTTCTATGTATTTCTTCATATCAGTCATCTGCAATATTGGGAGCTAACCACTTGGTAGCCTTTTCTAGGGTAATGCCTTTTCGTTCGGCAAAATCAGAAACTTGATCTTCCTTAATTTTACCTAAACCAAAATATCTAGCTTGTTCATTCCCAAAATAATACCCCGAAACCGACGATGCTGGCCACATGGCCAAACTATCGGTGAGTTTTACCCCTATTCGCTCCTCTACCTTAAGCATATCCCAAAGCGTTACCTTTTCTAAGTGATCGGGACAAGCAGGATATCCTGGTGCAGGACGAATACCTTTGTATTTTTCATCAATTAATTCGTCATTTTTAAGATGTTCGTTAGATGCGTAACCCCAATGTTTCATCCTAACCTCTTTATGTAAATATTCGGCAAAAGCTTCTGCCAAACGGTCACTCAAAGCTTTTACTAAAATGGAATTGTAATCATCTAAATTCTCTCTGTACTTATCTGCCAATTCATCGGTTCCAAAACCAGTGGTTACACAAAAACAACCTACGTAATCTTCTTTTCCCGATTCTTTTGGAGCAATAAAATCTGACAAAGCATAATCTGGTACGCCTTCACGTCTTTTTAATTGCTGTCGTAAAGTTCTAAACGTATATTTCTTAGTCTCTTGACCATCTTCAACATCTACTTCAATGTCATCATGATTGGCTAAGGTATTGGCAGGAAAGAGTCCAAAAACTCCTTTACCCGTTAATTTCTTGCTCTTTAGAATATCATTCAACATTTGCTTTGCATCTGCAAAAAGCTCGGTAGCCTGTTCGCCAACTATCTCATCCGTTAGGATATCTGGATATTTACCGTGCAGCTCCCAACTTCTAAAAAAGGGAGTCCAATCTATAAAGGGAACCAATTTTTCAAGGTCTACCTCTTCAATAACTTGAATACCTAATTGCTTAGGTTTCACTATTTCGGTAGCATCCCAATCTATTTTAAACCTATTCTCTCTAGAGGCTTCAAGAGTTTTATACTCTTTCTTCTGAGTACGGCTCAAGAACTTCTCTCTGAAAACATCATAGTCTTCTTTGATTGTTTTTTTGTACGTAGCCGAAGTTTCTTTTTTCAATAAATCACCCACAACGGTAACCGCTCTTGAAGCATCGTTTACATGCACAACGGCCTCACTATATTGTGGATCTATTTTCACTGCCGTGTGGGCCTTACTGGTAGTTGCCCCACCAATAAGTAAAGGCAGTTTAAAGTTTTTGCGCTCCATCTCTTTGGCCAAATGCACCATCTCATCAAGAGAAGGTGTAATAAGTCCGCTAAGACCAATGACATCCACATTATGTTCTATTGCCGCAGCAATTATTTTTTCTGGCGGCACCATGACACCTAAGTCAACAATTTCATAATTATTACAGGCCAAAACTACACTCACAATATTTTTACCAATATCATGAACATCACCTTTTACGGTAGCCATTAAAATTTTACCGTTCCCTTTATCGTCTCCGATCTGAGGGTTTTTTAATTTTTCTTCTTCAATATAAGGTAGCAAATAAGCAACTGCTTTTTTCATAACACGCGCCGATTTTACCACCTGTGGCAAGAACATTTTTCCGCTTCCAAAAAGGTCACCTACCACGTTCATACCGGCCATTAGATTCCCTTCAATAACCTCAATAGGTTTATCTGCAGCAATACGTGCCTCCTCTATATCTTCTATTATATATTGATCTATTCCTTTTACTAAAGCTCTGGTAATTCTATTCTGTAAAGGTTCTTCTCGCCATGAAAGGTCTACTTTACTTTCTTTAGCCTTACCAACAACTGATTCTGCAAAATCTAGCAGTCTTTCTGTGGCGTCATCCCTACGGTTAAGAATTACATCTTCTACCCGCTCTAACAGATCCTTTGGAATATCATCATAAATCTCCAACATGGTTGGGTTTACGATACCCATGTTCATACCCGCTTTAATAGCATGGTATAAAAACACAGAATGCATGGCTTCACGCACGGGATTATTCCCCCTAAACGAAAACGAAACATTACTTACCCCTCCACTAATACTAGCATAAGGTAAATTCTCTCGTACCCATTTGGTGGCCTTTATGAAATCGAGCGCATTTAATTTGTGCTCATCCATACCCGTAGCTACGGGAAATATATTAAGGTCAAAAATGATGTCTTCTGGTGCAAAACCTACTTGGTCTACCAAAATATCATAAGACCTCTTAGAAATCTCTATTCTTCTATCATAATTATCAGCCTGACCAACCTCATCAAAAGCCATTACAATCACCGCTGCACCGTATCTCTTTACTAACTTAGCGTGATTAATAAATTCTTTTTCGCCTTCTTTTAAACTGATGGAGTTTACAACACATTTTCCTTGAACAACCTGTAAACCTGCTTCAATAATATCCCATTTGGAACTATCTATCATGATAGGCACTCTAGAAATATCTGGCTCAGCAATAACCAAGTTCAAAAACTTGACCATAGCCTCTTTACCATCGATCAAACCATCATCCATATTAATATCAATGATTTGGGCTCCACCTTCTACTTGGTCTCTGGCAACACTTAAAGCCTCTTCAAACTTGCGTTCTTTAATGAGACGTAAAAATCGTTTGGAACCGGCCACGTTGGTTCGTTCACCTACGTTCACGAAATTACTTTCGGGGGTGATGACCAAGGGTTCTAGACCTGATAATTTTAAATATCTAGCTGGCTTCTGATTTTCAGTTACTGGTATGTCTGAGTTGTTACTCATAATATCTCCATCACTTTTTGTGACAATTGATGAATTCGTTTCTTATTCTTTTTAAGGCAATTGTATTACTCTACAGATACTGCACGCGGGTCATACTTTCTTACCAATTCTGCAATGGCGGTAATATGCTCGGGCGTGGTACCACAGCATCCGCCAACGATATTCACCAAACCTTTTTCTACATATTCTTTTATCTGTGCAGCCATTTGCTCAGGAGTTTCATCATACTCTCCAAAAGCATTAGGTAAACCAGCATTTGGATGAGCCGAAACCGCATGTCCTGTTTTATTTGCCAAAACTTCTAAGTGTGGTACCAATTGGTCCGCACCCAACGCACAATTAAAGCCAACTGAAAAAATTGGAATGTGTGAAATAGAAATTAGAAATGCCTCTGCCGTCTGTCCGGATAAAGTTCTTCCCGAGGCATCGGTAATAGTTCCGCTTACCATTATGGGCACATCTATATTACGTTCTTCTTTCACTTCTTCTATGGCAAAAAGTGCCGCTTTTGCATTTAGCGTATCAAAAATAGTTTCTACCAACAGCAAATCTGAACCTCCATCCAATAAAGCTTCTACCTGCTGCTTATACGCAATACGAAGCTCATCAAAAGAAACTGCTCTATATCCTGGATCATTTACATCTGGAGACATGCTTGCTGTTTTGTTCGTTGGACCTATACTTCCGGCAACGTATCTTGGCTTGTTTGGCTCTTTGGCCGTAAACTCATCAGCAACCTTTTTGGCAATCCGTGCAGACTCATAATTGAGCTCGTACACTAAATCTTCCATAAAGTAATCTGCCATAGCAATTGTAGTACCAGAGAAAGTATTTGTTTCTACGATATCTGCACCAGCAGCAAAATACTTGCGATGTACTTCTGCAATAGCTTCTGGTTGGGTCAAGGACAACAAATCATTATTACCCTGCAAAGGATGCTCCCAATCCTTAAAACGCTCCCCACGAAAATCTTCCTCGGTAAATTTATAGCGCTGTAACATAGTACCCATGGCACCATCCAGCACTAATATGCGTTCCTTTAATATTTCTCGAATATCTTTCATTTTTTCCTCCTTCTAATTGAGCATCCATTTATAATTGAATTTGATATCTGAAATATCAAAAACATTATTTAAAATCAACCTACAAACAATTATCAAGCAAAGGAATAAGGACAATTATAATTGCCTCTCTTTGTTATCTGTCCTACAAATATGTAGGATAGAATGTAGCACCTTCTTTATAAGAAAAGGGTTGCCAAGGTTTCACAGGGTCTAATCCCTCCGCCTTTCTTGATAACAGTCACGTATTTTAATGAACGATTTGCAAAGTAACGCCACATATGGTTCAAAACCAAAGAAACCTAGCTGTTTTTGGCACTTTGCCTTAGTTAAAAGCCTTCTGTTCTAATATTAGAACAGAAGGCTCTTACCAATTATATGCACTAATTGCTAATTAAGAAATACTTTGAACGACCTCTTTTTTGGCCTCTTTCTTTGTACCGTCAAATCCTTCTACTCCACCTACAGTGGTGTATTTCATAACGTATCTTTTACCTGGATTTATCAATTTGTAGGCAAACTGACACATTACTGCAGCTTCATGGAAACCTGATAAAATCAGTTTTAATTTACCTTCATAGGTATTGACATCTCCGATAGCAAAAACTCCTGGTATGTTTGTTTGGTAATCTTTAGCGTTGTTTACCTTGATGGCATTTTTCTCGATTTCTAAACCCCAATCACCGATTGGACCTAATTTTGGAGAAAGACCAAACAATGGAATAAAACTATCTACCTCAACATAACTCTCTCCTTTTTCTGGATCGTTATGCTTAACAACAACTGCCTCTAAATGATCATCGCCATAAAGTTTCTTCACCTCAGCTTCGGTGAACAATTTTATTTTTCCTGCTTTTGCCAACTCTGCTGCTTTTTCAACAGAATCCAAAGCTCCTCTAAACTCATTTCTTCTGTGTACCAAAGATACTTCTGAAGCAACGTCTGCTAAGAAAATAGCCCAATCCAAAGCAGAATCTCCACCTCCGGCTATAATCACTTTTTTGTCGCGATATACCTCAGGGTCTTTAATCATGTAGGCAACTCCCTTATCTTCAAAATCAAGAATGTTTTCGATAGGTGGTTTTCTAGGTTCAAAAGAACCGAGTCCACCAGCAATAACTACTACGGGAGCATGATGCTTTGTACCTTTATTAGTTGTTACGATAAAAGAACCATCTTCTTGCTTATCCAAAGTTTCAGCACGCTCACCCATGGTATAACCAGCCTCAAAAGGTTTGATTTGCTCCATAAGATTCGTTACTAAATCACCTGCTAAGATTTCCGGGAAAGCCGGAATATCATATATTGGTTTCTTTGGATAAATTTCCGAACACTGACCACCCGGTTGAGGCAAAGCATCTATCAAATGGCATTTTAGTTTTAACAAGCCTGCTTCAAATACTGTAAAAAGACCTGTTGGGCCCGCGCCAATGATGAGAATATCTGTTTTTATCATTTCTAATTTGTATTGAGTAGTCAGTATAGAGTATGAAGTGCGTTGCACTTCTTACTTGGCACCGATTACTTTTATTTAATTACTTCTAAAAATTCTTCTTTTAGGCTTTCGATACTTTCTCTATGCTTTACTACTTCGCCTATTATAATTATTGCTGGATTCGTTAATTGCTGCTTTTCCACTTCATCTTCAATGGAAGCAATAGTACCTACCGCAATTTTTTCATCTTTTCTGGTCCCGTTTTGCACAATGGCAATTGGGGTTTCAGATTTACCTACTGCTTTGAACAATTCTGCTATTTGCGATAATTTGGACATGCCCATTAAAATAACGACTGTAGCGTTACTTTTAGCGGCCAGAGCTACATCATCTGAAAGCTTATGTTCTTTAGTCGTACCTGTAATTACCCAAAAACTTTCGGCGGCACCTCTTTTGGTAACCGGAATGTTCTGTGATGCGGGAACTGACAAACATGAGGATATACCAGGAACCATGGCTACTTGCAACCCGTGAGCTGCAGCGTACTCCATTTCTTCGGCACCACGACCAAATACAAATGGATCTCCGCCTTTTAAACGTACCACATGGGCATTGCTTTTAGCTCGGTTTACAATCAATTCGTTTATCTGTTCTTGTTGGTACGCATAACACCCTTTTCTTTTGCCTACAAAAATCTGTTCGGCTTTGGGTGCATACTCCAACAACTCTACGGACACCAACGCATCGTATAACACCACATCCGCACTTGCCAATGCCTTGATGGCTTTGAGCGTAATAAGCTCAACATCACCAGGACCTGCACCAATTACCGTAAAACGACCGCCTACGTTGGACAAAGTGTTGTTATTTTCGTTGGAATATTTCATGCTTACGCTTCTGCCAATTCTTGTTGTCTGAACTTTTCAACCGCTTTCAAAAATGCTTTGGCATCTTCTAAATAGCTTTTTGCAAAAGCTTCAGTTGGTTCGTTCTTATTCAATTTTAAAACAAGTTCTTCAAAACCTTGACCTAAATCTATTCTACCAGAGGCAACAAATTTTGCATCAAAATCCTTAATGATACTTGCATGCGTGTTCACTTTTGCTTTTTCTGAAGTTAACATTGCTTTTGCAGAGTTTACCATTGAAGAATACGAATGGTAGATACTAGCTGCCCATTTGTTTTCGTCAAAAGATTCTTGTGCAGTTTGTATTTTCTCTTCGCTTTCAAAAAGCAACGTAGCGATAAGGTCAATTACCACACCGGCACATTCACCAATACCGATCGCTTTTTCATAACGCTCCGTATTACCCCAATCAATAAAGTCTTCTGCAGTAAGATTTTCAATATCCGATAACGGCGTAAGAAAATCATAGAAATACATCTGACCCTTTTCTTCGTAATAATCGGCATACGACTTTCCGTTTCCGTTTTGGTCATAATCATCCAAAATCAATCGCAATGCTTCCGGACCTCTTTTAGAAGGCACTTTTACTACTTTATCAGCAAATCTTCCGTTACCGTTTCCATCAGTACCACCACCCAACAAAACTTGAAGTGCAGGTGCTACCAACTTATCTTTTGTTCTTACACTCATTCCTTGAAAACCAATATTGGCCATGTTGTGCTGTCCGCAGGCATTCATACACCCACTAATTTTAATCACAACATCAGGATTGCTTATGTACTGTGGATATTCCACCTTCATAATTCTTTCCAATTCCTCTGCAATACCTGTACTACTGGCAATACCCAAGTTACAAGTATCCGTACCGGGACAAGCTGTAATATCTATAGCCTTGTTGTATCCCGCTTCTACGAAACCTAATTTCTTCAATTCGTTATAGAAAAACGGAACCAAATCATTGGCTACGTAAGGAATCAATATATTTTGACGCAAGCTTAATCTTAATTCGCCTGCAGCATATTGCTCAACCAAATCTGCCAACAACCTTGCTTTATCCGTATAAAAATCACCTAAAAGTACTTTAATACCAATAGCCGAATATCCTTCCTGTTTCTGAGGGATAAGGTTTGTAGATTTCCAGATTTCAAAAGCTTCACTATCTTCAATTTCCACTTGTGGCGCATCAACCTTAGCTATCTCAACTTTTGGATATGCTTCCGCATCAATTGGATAAGTTTGAACAGGGATTGCTTTCTGCTCTTCGGCCAATAATTGTTTAAAACCGTCAAGACCTATGTCTTTTAGTAAAAACTTCATTCTAGCCTTAGCCCTACTTTTTCTTTCTCCATAACGGTCAAAAACACGAACCACACCTTCCATTAAAGGAATAATTTTATCGGCTGCAAGGAATTCAAAAAGTAGCTCGGCGTGACGGGGTTGTGACCCTAGACCACCGGCCAACATCACTTTAAAACCTTTTACACCGTCTTTTATTTTAGCAATAAAACCAAGATCGTGCATGTACGAAAGACCTGTATCCGCATCACTGGCAGAAAAAGAAACCTTAAACTTACGGCCCATTTCCTGACTGATCGGGTTACGCAAGAAATACTCAAAAAGAGCATGTGCGTAAGGCGAAACATCAAACGGCTCATCTACATCTATACCGGCAGTTTCACTAGCCGTTACGTTACGCACTGTATTACCACACGCTTCACGAATAGTAACATCATCTTTCTCCAACTCCGCCCAAAGCTCTGGCGTACGATCTAGATCTACATAATGTATTTGAATATCTTGACGTGTTGTAATATGCAATCTACCTCTAGAATATTCATCAGACACATCACTGATACGCTTTAACTGCTTAGAAGTAACCTTACCGTATGGCAACTTGATACGAATCATCTGCACACCTGGTTGACGTTGACCGTAAACACCTCTGGCCAAACGCAAACTGCGGAACTTTTCCTCATCTAAATTACCTTCTTTGAACTGGCGTATTTTAGCCTCCAATGCCAAAATATCCTTCTCAACAACCGGGTTTTCTATCTCTGTTCTGAAACTTTGCATACTATATTTCTTCTAGCTTCTTACCGTTTATAGGTAGATTAATAATTGTATATTTTTCCTATAGGGTTTATAGGGATAATTAAACCAGTATCCTTGCCCTTTGGGTTAGAAACGGACTTCTTAGCTTATGAAGCCTGCCCCTACCGTACTATTGGTCTGCGTATCTATTAAGATAAACGAACCATTGGTACGGTGATCTTTAAATTTGTCGTAAAAAATTGGTTTATTTAACTTGAAAGTTACCTGAGCGATATCATTCATGCCCAAACCATCTACATTGGTATCAATACCTGAATAATCAGGGTTGATTTTATGATGGATATTATCCACCTTGGCCAACACTTTATTTACACCGTGTTGTACCACATATTTTTTACCTGTAGTCAATTTATTGGAATCCATCCAAGAAATAGTAGCGGTAAATTGTTTGTCTATTGTAGGTAGGTCTTCTGCCCTTACCAACATATCTCCTCTACTGATATTGATTTCATCTTCTAAAGTTATCGTTACCGATGACCTTCTTGAAGCCGTCTGGAATTTTTTATCGTAGAAGTAAATATCCTTAATCTTAGATCTGGTCTGTGATGGAAGTGCTACAACCTCATCACCCACACTTAATTCACCACCGTAAACTTTACCGGCAAAACCTCTAAAATCATGGTGCTCATCTGTCTTAGGACGAATTACATATTGAACCGGGAAACGAGGTGTACCCACATTAAAAATATCCTTACGATCTAAAGCCTCAAAATGCTCCAATAAAGTAGGACCGGTATACCAAGGCGTCTTATCCGTTTTGTTCACGACGTTATCACCTTTAAGGGCACTAACGGGAATGAAAGTAATCTTTTGATCTTGGTAATCTCTCTTCGCCATCAATTCCTCAAAATCGGCTTTAATAGCATTATAAGTTTCCTCAGAATAATCTACCAAGTCCATTTTATTAATAGCTACCACCACATCTTTGATGCGCAATAGGTTATTGATAAAAAAGTGACGGTTGGTCTGCTCAATAACCCCTTTTCTAGCATCGATCAAAATAATCGCTGCTTGAGATGTAGAAGCTCCGGTAACCATGTTACGTGTGTATTCTACGTGACCGGGAGTATCGGCAATAATGTAACTTTTCTTTGCAGTTGAAAAATAGATATGTGCCACATCTATGGTAATACCTTGCTCACGCTCGGCCACTAGACCATCCGTTGCCAATGAGAAATCTAGGTAATCGTACCCTTTGCTTTTACTGGTCTTTTCTATGGCTTCCAACTTATCGCTGGTCAATGATTTTGTATCGTACAGAATTCTACCGATCAAGGTACTTTTTCCGTCATCTACACTACCTGCTGTTGCTATCTTTAATACGTCCATCTTCTTTGGCTGTAATTTTTAATCAAATTTTTTAAACTAATTCCCTAAACGAGAATCCTAAAAGTATCCCTGTTGTTTTCTCTTCTCCATTGCCGCTTCAGACCTTTTATCGTCTATACGGGCTCCTCTTTCAGAAATACTGGAATCACGAATCTCTTCAACAACAGATTCAATATCGGTAGCATCGGAAAAAACGGCTGCGGTACAGCTCATATCCCCTACGGTACGGAAACGCACCATACGCTCTAAAACTTCCTCATCTTCTTCTTGGTACACATAATCCGAGTGTGACCAGATCAAACCGTCACGCAAGAACACCTTACGTTTGTGCGCGAAATAGATAGAAGGAATTTCAATTTCCTCATCTTTTATATACGACCAAACATCTAACTCCGTCCAGTTTGAAATAGGGAACACACGTACGTTCTGTCCTAATTCTATCTGACCGTTCAACATATCAAAAAGCTCTGGGCGCTGGTTACGCTCATCCCACTGGCCAAAATCATCACGTACCGAAAAAATACGCTCCTTTGCCCTTGCCTTTTCCTCATCTCTACGAGCTCCACCTATACAGGCATCAAACTTGAATTCCTCAATGGCATCCAACAATGTAGTGGTCTGCAACGAGTTTCTACTTGAGTATCTACCAGACTCTTCTTTAACCTTACCTTGATCAATAGAATCCTGAACATTACGCACTATAAGCTCCAAACCTAACTCCTCTACCAATCTATCTCTAAACTCAATAGTCTCAGGAAAGTTATGACCTGTATCAATATGCATTAAAGGGAAAGGAATTTTTGCCGGCCAAAATGCTTTTTGTGCCAAACGTACCAATGTAATAGAATCTTTACCTCCGGAAAACAAAAGTACCGGTCTCTCAAATTGAGCAGCTACTTCTCTAAAGATGTAGATGGCCTCGTTTTCTAAGGCGTTGATGTGTGATGTATCTTGGCTCATAATTTTTTGAATATATTGTTCGCTACTGCTATGCTTCGATTATTATTTTTTCGCTTAAAGCGGAATGTCTTTTAAGTATGTAACCCACACTCGCGATTCTCAAGAACCTTTGTTGGGTCAAAATATTTATGTTCGTTAGGCAATTGCTTTTCTTCTAGATATGCATCTAATTGAGCATCGCTCCAATGATAAAACGGACTCACTTTAAGAACACCGTCTCTGCTTACACTCAAAATATCTAATGAATCCCTTAATGCAGTTTGCCCTTTTCTTAAGTTAGTAAACCAAACATCTGGCTTATGTGCAGCCATTGCTCTTTTAAAAGGTTCTAGTTTAACCTGCTCGGTAAAAACGGCATGCTTTGGGTCATCTATTTGAGGGATTCCCATTACACTATCACGGTGTGCACTAGTTTGTTTAGGCACATACAAATCTATATTAAGACCTAATTTCTCAATAATTTCTTCTGCATGTTTATATGTATTTGGCGTATTGTAACCTGTATCGCACCAAATTACAGGAATATCGTTCTTTACATCTGCAACGGCATTTAGAATAGCCACCTCGTAAGGTCTAAAATTGGTAGTAACTACCGCATTTTTAGCATTCTCAATAGCCCAATCAATAATTACAGAAGGATTTGCTTCTTTAAAACGCTCGTTAAGCTTTTGGATTTCTTTTTCTGAAAAACTCATATCCTATTTATTTACCCCAATTAATTTTATTCCATAAACGCTCGTGGAAGAAGTATAAAAACATCTTAGTCACAAAATCTATGGAAGCAATAGAAGCGGCTATAGCCACTTCGCTAGTTAACAAATAAGAAACTATTAACGTATCTAACGTACCAATTACCCTCCAGCTCACCGCTTTTGCGATGCTACGGATAGGCCTTTCAGATTTCTGATCCTCTGAAAAATTCTTTTTGGAAGCTGCTTTATCTAAAATCAATTGATCTACAATCATTTTCGTGTTAATCTAATTACCCTATCAATCTAATAGAGTAAACAAATGTAGTACATTTATATTGTGTTAGACGGGTGAAATCTAAAGAATTTACTTTTACCCTATAGATTTAGTAGATTATTAAAAAAATGCAATAAATATTGAAGATTTTTTACCGGATATTGGAAATGATTGGAAAATCAGGCTATTAAATCAGCCAAAGTATTGTTACGGTACACCTCTAAATTGGCATCTCGCACCATAAGCATGAGCTTATTTACAGAGCATGTAGCCTCATCTGGGCAGTCTGCACATTTCTCGTAGAAGTTAAGACTCACACAAGGAACCATGGCTATTGGACCTTCAAGAATACGCATGACATCTGTCATTAAGACCTCTTTTGGGTCTTTAATTAGATAGTAGCCACCGCCTTTACCTTTCTTAGAACCTAAAAATCCGCTCTTACGGAGAGAAAGCAAGATACTCTCCAAGAATTTCTGTGAGATATTCTCTGCCTTCGCAATTTCAGAAATCTGTACAGGTTGTTTATCTGTCTGCGCAGCCAAGTATGCTAGCGCCTTTAACCCGTATTTTGTCTTTTTTGAAAGCATGGGGTAAATATAGGAAAAATTGGGACGGGAATGCTGCTATATCAGGCGTACTCCATCTTGTACAATAAAAAAGACTATTCTTAAGTCGACTTTATGCTACTCTAAAAAATTGACTTACTAGTAGCGGATTTACTGGATTAAAATTAAAATAAATCAGTAATGACATTTAACAATTAAAAGAAGTGTAAGATTTTACTTATTTTAGTTCCGATCGTATAAGATTCGTGTACAGCATTAAACCAGAAAAATGAAAATACGGTACAAAAAGAAAAGATTAAGAGTAAACCTTTTTATTGTAATTGCTTGGGGAGTCCTGGTAGTATTGACACTTTTCTTTAGCAGTAAAAGACAATGGTTTGATTACATGTATTTTATAATGCTCATTTTTCACCTAGCCCAATATATTTATGAAAACAAAAAACAATATCTGACTATTGAAAATGGCACTATTAGTAAAAACCTTCTATTTCAGACTAAAAAGATGAATTTGAATGAAATTACCCAAATCAAAAAATTTGCAGGAGATTATATATTGAAATCGAAACTAGAAGAACTGACCATAACCACACAAATAATAGATGCAGATTCGTTGGTAGATTTAAATGCTGCTTTGGAACAATTAGAATTACCGGCAGACAGAACACCTTTTACAAGACCTATAGATATTAATATTTAATGTTTCTATTATTAATAGTCGTCGTTAATTTATTAGCATGGATTATTCAAAACTTATTTAAATGAAGAAAATAAAAATTATAGGTCTTGTCGTTTTAATTCTATTAGCTGCTTACACGGTTTATGTTTATCAGTCTGACCGATATGTAAAAGCTCTAATCACTAACGATGAATCAACATTATTTTACAGACCTGATACTGAAGTTGGCAATATGACCAACTTAGAATATTCAGAGAGTATCTTAAAAGTAGAAGATTCTATTATCATTCACACCTATCTTTTCTATCCAAAAACAGCACCTAAAGCCAATATATTTTTGATTAGAGGAAATAGTGGTAATACCAGCACTTACAAGGATTTAATTAAACCCTTAGTAAATAATGGGTTCAGGGTATATTCTACGGATTGGCGAGGGTATGGAAAATCTACAGGAAAACCCAGTTACAAGGGTATTATGAAAGATACCGAAGAAGCATTCACGGATTTTTTGAAGCATGTTAAAAATGACAGTATCAAAACCGTAGTATACGGCATGTCTTTAGGCGGCCAAGTTGCCATTAAGCTTACCAAAGACAACCCTGATAAAGTAGACGCTTTGGTTTTGGATGGTTCTTTAGCATCTGCCCACAGCTTTATTGAAGATAATTTTCAGGGATTCTTGATGCGTAATTTCATTAAAGATTCCACAGAATATAATCAAGATTATCTGGCCATTAGAGATATTTCGGATATCAACAACACACCAAAACTGATCATCCATAGTAAAGAAGATAGAGCTGTGCCGTTTGAGCGCGGACAATCCATTTTCAATTTAGCTAAAGAACCAAAAACATTTTGGAAAACAAATACAAAGCACATTCAAACCCTTAAGGTTTTACCGGGAGAGACTGTTGAGAAGCTTAACGCGCTACTGGAGCAATAAAATAAATTATAGCCCAAACATTTTTCAATTCAACCCCTAATAACTACAGTTCAGAAACATCTTCTTTTAAAAACCATGGTATTGTCCGAGTTTTACTCTAATAACCAATACAACTACCATGGAACAAACAATTAAAATCCTCATTTACATTCACGCTTTCTTAGGAGGACTGGGATTGATTACCGGTATTGGAAGCATCATTATTAAAAAAGGCAGCTCATTACATAAGAAATTAGGCAAGTTATTTTCTATAGGTATGATCGGCAGCTCAGTAATTTCTATGCCAATAGCCATGATGCCAAATCATGAAAATCTATTCTTGCTGCTAATAGGCTTGTTCACTGTATATCTTGTTTTAATCGGTAATCGTGCGTTGGCTTTTAAAATAAAAACTGAAGCGGATGTAGTAGACAAAGTAATTTCAGGGAGTATGCTTTTCTTTTCGATACTAATGCTAGGCATTGGTTTGTATACCTTTTTGAATACGAATACTATGGGTATATTATATGTATTCTTTGGAGGGTTTGGACTTCTCTTAACTTTAAAAGATTTTCAGTTTTATAGAAATCCCCAGAAGACCAAAAATGCATGGTTAATATCGCATATCGGTAAAATGATTGGTGCTTTGATAGCTTCTTTTACCGCATTTATTATTGCCGGACTCCATATTGGAAATCTTGTGGCGTGGACACTTCCTACCGTTCTTGGAACTATCTATATTATATATTGGAAGAGAAAGGTTAGCCCAAAAGCTGTGGCTTCCAAAAAACTATAATCAATCTATAAAGAATACGCTACCCTCTCTTTGTAAGTTTCATTTTTAAAAATGCAGTTTTATCGTTATGTTTATACTTGATCTGGGCTTTCCTTTTTAAACGATATTGGGAATAAATATTCTGTAATAACTAAAAATGTCTATAGAACTCCTAAAGCATAATATTTTAAAAAATGCCCAATTGGACAACAAAGAGCTTCAAACTTTTTGCGATGCTTTTCACCCTAAATCCATTGCCAAAAAACAATACCTTTTAACCCAAGGAGAGATTTGCAAATTTGAAGGTTTTGTAACTAAAGGCTGTTTTAGGGTATTTACTTTAGATGAGGATGGTAAAGAACATGTGCTTTATTTTGCCACTAAAGACTGGTGGATAACCGATATAGATAGTTTTACAAACCAAAAACCTTCGTTCTTGACCATACAGGCTTTAGAAGATAGTGAGGTATTACTCATAAATCACGCTGATAAGGAACATCTATATGAACAAATTCCACAGGTAGAGAAACTTTTCAGGGTCATGACACAAAAGACTTTGGTCTCGTTACAAAGAAGAATGATTGCCAATCTCAGCCAGACCGCAGACGACCGTTACCTTAACTTTATTGAAAAGTATCCAGAAATTGCACAGAAGCTTACCAACCTACAATTGGCTTCCTACTTGGGCATCTCCCATGAATTTTTAAGTAAGATCAGAAGCAAAATCGCTTCAAAATAATCCTAGTGTTTCATTTATTGAACTAGTTCAATGTTTTGGATGGCATTGGTACGCACCTTTGTACCATCAAATTAAAACAAGTAAAAATGAAATCAATTTTTTCAACACTAGTATTAACAACAATAATCTTATTTAATATGGAAGTACAAGCCCAGAACACAAGAACAATTAAAACCAACAATTTTGACTTACAGGTCTATAATGCATCAGAAAATAGCTTTGGTGTAGCATCAGTTTTGGTGTCAGGAAAACAGGATGCTATTTTAATAGATGCGCAGTTTACTTTGGCAGATGCTGAAACTGTAGCGCAAGAGATAAAAGAATCAGGTAAAAACTTGAAAACTATTTATGTATCTCATGGTGATCCTGACTTTTATTTTGGATTACAAGTATTTAAAAAATACTTCCCAGAGGTTACCGTATTTGCAACTCCCGCAACCGTAGAGCACATTAAAGCTACCGCCCAAAAGAAACTAGATGTTTGGGGTTCTAAATTAGGAAACGCTATTACCACCAATGCTATCCTTCCTCAGGTTATTAAAGAAGATGCATTAGAACTAGAAGGTGAAAAATTAGAAATTATTGGTTTAGACGAATTCCCAAAACGAACTTTTGTTTACATCCCTTCTAGCGAAGCGGTTATTGGTGGCATCAATATTTTCTCCAATACTTTTCATGTATGGATGGCAGACGCCCAAACTGAAGAAGCGAGAAAAGATTGGATTTCCATACTAAACAAAATTGAAAGTCTAAACCCTAAAGTAGTTATACCTGCCCACGGAAATAAGGATACGCAACTTAACTTAACCTCTGTGGCTCACACTAAAAACTACATTACGTACTATGAAGAAGCTTTAAAAACCAATACCACTTCAGAGGACTTAATCAGCACGATGAAAAAGGAATACCCAAATGCTACTTTTGAAACCGCACTTCAAATTGGTGCAAAAGTGAATACAGGCGAAATGAAATGGTAAAATCAATAGGAATAGTCTACTTGGCGATACTGATGGTATTGTCAAGTTGCTCTTTTAATAAAAATGAAATGACAAATTTAGAAATCGTAAAAAGCACCTACGAAGGCAAATCTTCCGAAGAAAACGGAAAGAATTTAGCCAAGCATGTTGCGGAAGATATTCAATGGACAGAAGCCAAGGGCTTTCCATATGCAGGTACCTATACAGGACTAGAAGAGATTACTAAGAATGTATTTTCTAGATTAGGTACTGAATGGATTCACTACCAGTTTACCCCAAAACAATATGTAGCTGATGGAGATACCGTCATTGCTATTGGCAATTACACCGGAGTTTATAAAAAAACAGGTAAAGGATTTGAAGCACGAGTAGCGCACTTATGGACTTTAAAGGACAGCAAAATTATCCGGTTTGAACAGATTGTGGACAGTAAAACGGTTACCGATGCCATGACTAAATAAAAAACGCGGTTGAGTTAAAACAAAAAAGCTTCCCAATCAGGAAGCTCTTTTTTTGTTTAAGTAAAATATAAAATTAGGTTTTAAAGTATTACTTCTCTACCCTAACGCCTGTTTAACGTCGGCAATAATATCATCTATATGTTCTAGACCTACGGAGACACGTACCATGCCGTCTGTAATGCCCGTTTCCGCTCTTTCTTCTACGGAAAGCTTACTATGAGTAGTAGAGGCAGGATGCGTTACTATACTACGTGCATCACCCAAGTTAGCCGAAAGCGATAACATTTTTATAGAGTCGAAAAACTTTTGTCCGGCTTGTAGTCCACCCTTAATCTCAAAGGCTACTACACACCCACCGGCTTTCATCTGCTTTTTAGCAATTTCATATTTAGGATGCGATTTTAAAAATGGATATTTAACCCAATTTACTTTATCATTAGCTTCTAAAAATTCCGCTAATTTCAATGCATTCTCACAATGACGGTCAACACGAACAGCAAGTGTCTCTAAACTTTTAGAAAGTACCCAAGCATTAAAAGGAGACAATGCCGGCCCAGTAATACGAGAGAAACGATATACTTTATCAATTAATTCTTTTGACCCCACGGTAATACCTGCAAGTACACGTCCTTGTCCGTCCATTAATTTGGTTCCAGAGTGGATTACCAAGTCTGCTCCAAATTTAATAGGCTGTTGCAAGTAAGGAGATGCAAAGCAATTGTCTATCACCAAAATTAGATTATGCTTTTTTGCAATCTTTCCTAGAGCTTCCAAATCCAGTATATCTACACCTGGGTTAGTAGGAGACTCTGCGTATATAATTTTGGTCTTTGGTGTAATCAATGCTTCAATTCCCTCTAAATCATCAATCTTAAAATACGTGTGATCAATATTCCATTTCGGAAAAAAATTGGTAAACAACGAATGCGTTGAACCAAAAATATTCCGTGCAGATAGTACATGGTCTCCACTATCTAAAAGTGCAGCCAACGTAGAAAATACAGCAGCCATACCTGAAGCAAAGGCAAACCCATTTTCGGCACCTTCCATCTGGCATACCTTCTCTATGAATTCAGATGAATTCGGATTTGAATAACGAGAGTAGATATTTCTTTCTTTCTCTTCCGCAAACGAAGCTCGCATATCTTCTGCATCTTCAAACACAAAACTAGAAGTCATGTACATTGGTACAGAGTGCTCTAGGTTTTTAGTGCGTTCTAACTGTGTTCGAATGGCGTTCGTTTCAAATTTCTTTTCCATGATCATGTAATTTACAGAAAGAGAACTTTCTCTACTGTTTCAATTTTATAATTTATCCTTTTTCGGCTATTCTGAGGATATCCCCAAAAACACCTCTTGCCGTAACCGCGGCACCTGCTCCTGCCCCTTGAATCACCAATGGATTCTCACCATAAGATTCCGTATAAATCTCAATTATAGAGTCAGAACCTTTTACTTGTCCTAATGCACTTTCTTTTGGCACAGAAACAAGTTTAACGTCTAATATACCTTTCTCTTCTTGAAGGTTTCCGTGTAAATCGCCCACATATCGTAATACATGACCTGGTTTCTGATTCTTTTTAATTCCGTTGAACTTCGCATCTACCAAATCTAGGTTGTCAAGAAAATGGTTTACATCGCCATCTCTCAATTCTTCCGGTATTAGGTTTTCAATATGTATATCAGAAAACTCATTGCTCAAATCCAATTCTCTTGCAAGAATTAACAGCTTTCTGCCTACGTCATTACCTGAAAGGTCTTCACGTGGATCTGGCTCCGTAAAGCCGCTTTTCATTGCCGCCCTTAATATGTTCGAAAATGGCTCTTCGCTCTCAGAAAAAGTATTGAAAATATAACTTAGCGAGCCCGAGAACACACCTTTAATTCCTGTGATATTTTCACCTGAAAGATGCAATAAACGTATGGTATCTATTAACGGGAGACCTGCCCCTACATTAGTTTCATACAAGTATTGCTTCTGATGTTTATCCAGCTCTTCTCGTAATAACTGATAATAATCAAAGCCTAGGGTGTTCGCTATTTTATTGGACGAAACAATATCAAAACCATTTTCTACGAATTCAAAATAATGCGCTACAAAATCACTGTTTGCCGTATTATCTACAATAATCAAGTTTTCTAAATGGTGCTCTTTTGTATAGGCAATAACATCTTCAACTTTATAAGCTATGCCTTTATCTTCAATAGCGGATTTCCAGTTTTTAGGAATTCCCTTTTTATTCAATAAAATCTTTCTAGAATTGGCTACAGCAAAAACATTCAGGTCTATACCTTTTCGTTTTTGAATGGTTTTAGTGGATTTTAAGATTTGGTCGATAAGCGTTCCACCAACATTTCCGTGACCAAAAATGACCAAGTTCACTTTTTTGCTAATTCCAAAAATCTGACCGTGCATTACATTCAATGCTTTATTCAAGTCCGATTTTCTAAGCACAAGACTCACGTTCTTGCCAGACACCGTGTTATTAAAAAGTAGCGGTGCAATCTGGTTTTTAATCAAGGAGTTGTACGGTCTATGGAACGTACTCAAATCCTGACCCACAATTGATATGACCGAAACCTCATCCAAAACGGTAATCATATTAATATCCTTAGACTGGTAATCGCTTTCAAACTCTCTATCTAAAGCGCGTTTGGCTTCTAGTGCTTGATCTGCATTTACAACCAATCCAATACCTCGCTCAGAAGAACCTTGCGAAATAATACTAACGCTTATATTACTTTTTTGCAGTGCGCTAAAAATACGGGCATCCACCCCTACTTTACCCAAAAGACCTCTCCCCTCTACATTAATTAAGGATACATTTTCAATAACAGATAGCGATTTAATACCACCCTCTTCGGTCTTTGCACTTATTAATGTGCCTTCATTATCATTGTTGAACGTATTTAAAATACGTAGTGGAATATTTTTCTCTAGTAGTGGAATAATGGTTTTGGCATGCAAAATAGTTGCACCAAAATTAGCTAGCTCATTAGCCTCCCCATAAGAAAGGTGAGAGATACGTTTAGCATCTGACACCAAATCAGGATTAGCCGTGTAAATACCATCTACATGCGTATAATTCTGAAGCTCTTCTGCGTTCAAGAAATTGGCAAACAACGCTGCAGAATAGTTACTACCGTTCCTACCCAAAGTGGTTGTTTCTCCTTTTTCATCAGAAGAAATAAAACCTGTAATAATAGGCACTTCATCTGCCTCTAACTTAGCAAACTTTCTTAGCACATTCTCTTTTGACAAAGCTTCATTAACAGAAGCATCACCAAAATTAGAATCGGTTTTTATCAGTTTTCTAGAATCTAGCATTACAGCTTTTATGCCTTTCCCTATCAATAATTTAGTAACCAATTTCGCAGAAATAAGCTCACCAAAAGCTAATAACTGGTCTTTTATCTTTAGACTATAATCTCCCAAAAGAGAAACTCCTTCTAGCAATTTTGCTAAATCTTTGAACTCTGCCGAAAGATTAACGTTCTTAAATGTATGCTTCTGATATTTTTCAAAAGCCTCAAAATCTTTATAATAGTTTTCGCCATTGGCAGCCTTTTCTAAAATAGCTTCCAATTGATCCGTTCCCTTTGCGCGAGCAGACAGAACTACGGCAATATTTTCACCTTCTTTTACCTTGTTAGAAATAATATCCAAGACACGTTCCAAACCTTCTCCATTGGCAAGTGATTTTCCACCAAACTTTAAGACCTTTGCTTGTTTTGACTTTCCGTTGGTACTGAAAATTGGCTCCAGTAGCCTTTCCATCTGTTCAAACTCAATTAAAAATGCATCGTGCCCGTGTAGCGAATGTACCTCACCATAAGTAACGTTACCATTAGCCTGAGCTAAACGCTTAAAGGTTTCTTTATTTTCTTTTGCCGTAAAGAACAAATCAGAATCTACCCCAATTATATGAATGTTTACATCACTATTTTGAAGGTCGATAAAATTCTGCTCCCCATCTCTCATGACATCTATAGTCTTGAGTAATTGGTTCATGAGTTTATAGGCCGAAAGCTGAAAACGTTCTTGCAGTTTTTCTCCATGATGTCTCAACCAGCTCTCCACATTAAAAACCTGAAGCTCTTCATTAGTACTCCTTTTGAAACGTTCTTTAAACGATTCCGGTGTACGATAACAAAGCATAGCATGCATACGTGCATCATGAACAGGCTGCTTACTATTTACCAAAAATTGCTCTTGAATCTGACAGTTACCTATCAACCAATCCGTAGATTTCCAATCAGATGCCACGGGAATCAAATGTTGCATGATTTTAGGGTTGAGTGCAGCCATTTCCCAGGCAATACCTCCTCCTAAAGAGCCACCCAAAAGAGCGAACAATTTCGTGATTTCAAGCTTTTGAAGACCCAACAAGAAAATTCTTGCAATATCTCCTGATACGAAATCCTTATAATTATCGATAATAAATTTATCCTCTCCGTTACCGGGAATATTAAACGATAGTATCGTATATTTTCTGGTATCAATGCACTTGCCCTCCCCAATAAGTGCAGACCACCAGCCGCCTTTTCCCGTAACATTAGAGTTACCGGTTAAAGCATGGTTGACCTGTACAATGGGCGCAGTGTGCAATTTTTGACCAAACAACTGATAAGACAACTCAATATCTTGAGTCACCCCACTAATTGTGGTATAGTTTGCTAATTTTAAATGATGAAGCATACGACTTATATTAGACCTACACGGCACAATACCAGGTTAGGTCTTATTAATTTCTAATAGAAAAACTTATGTTGATTAGAGCGCTGCGAAAGCGTTTTCCAAATCTGCTTTTAAATCCTCAATATCTTCCAAACCAACTGACAAACGAATTAAATCCTGACCTACGCCTGCTGCTGCCAATTGCTCTGCATTTAACTGCTGATGCGTTGTACTAGCTGGGTGAATAATCAATGATTTGGTATCGCCAATGTTAGCTAATAGAGAGAAAATCTTGGTAGCATCGGTAACTTTTTTAGCCGCCTCAAAACCTCCTTTTATTCCAAAAGTAACTAATCCACTTTGTCCTTTTGGTAGATATTCTTTGGCTAAATCGTAGTACTTACTACTCTTAAGACCTGGGTAATTTACCCATGCCACTTCTTCTCTTCCTTCTAACCAAGTGGCCAATTCTAGAGCGTTTACACTGTGTTGCTTGATACGTACATTCAACGTTTCCAAACCTTGAATAATCTGGAATGCATTAAACGGACTCAAAGCTCCACCAAAATCTCGCAATCCTTCTAATATCAATTTAAAAGTAAAAGCAGCCGCACCTAGAGCTTCGCTATAAACCAAACCGTGGTAACCTGCAGATGGCTCAGTAAATTCAGGGAATTTTCCGTTAGTCCAATCAAAAGTTCCGGCGTCAATTATAGCTCCACCTAAAGAAGAACCATGACCGCCAATATATTTAGTAAGTGAATGTATAACCAGGTTAGCACCATGCTCAATAGGATTCAAAAGTGCTGGCGAAGCTACCGTGTTATCTACGATAAAAGGAACCTGTGCCGCTTTAGCCTGTTTTGAAATTGCTTTCAAATCAAGTACATCCAATTTTGGATTTCCTAGTGATTCTACGAAGAAAGCCCTAGTATTATCTTGTACTACTTTTCCAAAACTTTCTGGATCAGATGCATCTACAAAAGTTGTAGTAATTCCTAATCTTGGTAAGGTAACGTTCAATAAATTGAAAGTACCACCGTATAAACTGCTGGAAGCCACAATATGGTCTCCCGCTTTTAAAAGTGTCAATAAACCTGTAGAAATAGCAGCAGTTCCCGAAGCAAAAACTACAGCTCCTACCCCACCTTCTACGGCAGCCAATCTATCTTGAAGAATTTGATTGGTAGGGTTGTTCAATCTCGTATATATAAAACCAAGTTCTGCTAACGAAAATAAATTAGCCGCATGGTCCGTATCATTAAAAACGTATGATGATGTTTGATAAATAGGCACAGCACGTGTTCCTCCCGTTTGTGCAGGATCATGTCCGGCATGTAATGCGTTGGTTGAGAATTTCTGGTCACTCATAATCTTAGATTTTTAATTGTTATTTAAAATAATTAAAAGCCCAACCTTAACTGCGGCCTCGCAATTAGGTAAAATATCAAAAGAGTTATAAGAAGGCAAAAGATTAGTATGAGTAATCTATTTTGTTATCTGTCCCAATATTACAGAGATAGAATGTAGCACCTTCTCTGCACAAAGAGGCAAAGGGTTGCTAAGGTTTCAAAGGGTCTATTCCCTCCACCTTTCTTGATAACTATTCAATACGTGTTTGAACTTTTGTGAATGCAAATATATAGTCGGTGAATTTAAATTCACCAACATTTTTGAAAAATTTACAAATTAAAGGCTTTTTTCACCTCATCTACCATGTCTAACTTTTCCCAAGTAAACAATTCTACTTCTTTCTCAATACGACCGTTGTATGGCGATTCAAAAACCTTGGTGACTGTTCTTGGTTCTTTACCCATATGGCCATAAGCTGCAGATTCTAAATAAATAGGATTACGCAACTTTAAACGTTCTTCAATTGCATGTGGACGCATATCAAAAAGTGATTTTACCTTCTTGGCAATTTCACCATCAGAAAGGCTTACGTTAGATGTACCGTATGTATCAACGTATATAGAAGTAGGCTCTACCACTCCAATAGCATAACTAACCTGCACCAAAATTTCATTGGCAACACCTGCTGCTACCAAATTCTTAGCTATATGGCGTGCTGCATAAGCGGCACTTCTATCTACCTTACTTGGGTCTTTTCCACTAAAAGCACCACCACCGTGAGCTCCTTTACCACCGTAAGTATCAACAATTATTTTTCTTCCCGTAAGTCCGGTATCACCATGAGGCCCACCAATCACAAACTTTCCGGTTGGATTAATGTGATATTTAATCTTATCGTCAAATAAGTTCTGAGTCGCCTCAGGCAATTGCCCAACAACTCTTGGTATTAAGATCTCTACAAGGTCCTTTTTGATTTTCGCTAACATAACATCATCATCTGCATCAAAAGCATCATGTTGTGTAGAAATAACAATAGTATCTATTCGCTGAGGCACATTATCATCAGAATACTCAATAGTAACCTGAGATTTGGCATCTGGTCTTAAGTAATCTATGATTTTACCTTCTCTACGTAAGTCTGCTAAATTCTGAAGAATTTTATGCGAAATATCTAAAGCCAAAGGCATGTAGTTTTCTGTCTCTTTAGTAGCATAACCGAACATCATACCTTGATCTCCTGCTCCTTGCTGTTCTTTTTGACCGCGATCTACACCTTGGCTAATGTCTTGAGACTGCTCATGAATAAGTGAAATAACCCCGCAAGAGTCTCCACTAAACTGATATTCACCTTTGGTATAACCAATTCCATTGATTACATCTCTTGCAATGGTTTGAACATCTAAATAAGTATCGCTCTTAACCTCACCGGCTAAAACTACCTGACCTGTAGTAACCAAAGTTTCACAAGCAACCTTACTTTCTGGATCAAAAGCCAAAAAGTAATCTAATAAGGCATCGCTTATTTGATCGGCAACTTTATCAGGGTGTCCTTCGCTAACAGATTCGGAAGTAAATAAATATGGCATAACAAACTTCTATTTTTATAAAAGGATTTGAACGAAATGCCAGAAGAAGATGACGTGAAAATATTCAACATCAACTGCTTTAGCATTTTTTTTGTTTCATAGTCTAACTCAGACTTAAAACAGAGGTTGCAATCAGTCAAATCCCTCCTCTTATTTATAACTAGGACGCAAAAGTATAAAAAATGTTTAGTTCAATATATTAATATCGTGTTATTTATTGCCTCAATTAATAAATAACATAATTAAACCCTCTATTCATTATTAATTATAGGTCATATTTTACGGAAAAAAGCATGTAGCGAGGCTGTACAAAATAGGCTTGGGTGGTAAAAAATAAATCATTGGTACTATCCCTGTTCAATGTAGTGGTATTTAACAAGTTGGTGCCTTTTATACCATACTCCCAATGGCTATCTTTCTTCTGATACGTAATACTGGACTCCAAAAAACTATATGTATTGGCAATGGTATCTTCCTTGTCCGTATAATTATAATAGTCATAATCAATATTAAAAATGAAGTTCTTTAGAAAATTAGCATCAAACCTAGCATAAGGCCTACTTGTAAAATATGTGGTCTCTAAATTTCCGTTTTCATAATTGTTTACGGTATATCTGTACCCCAATTCTAAATTGGGTGCATCTTTAAAGTTAGTGGACAATGCCCCTGTGTAATTCTGCGTAAAAGAATTGGAAGTACGTTGCAGATTATCAATTAAGTTATTGGTTGTAGACCATGACACATTCCCTCTTACAGAACCTTTTATCTTGCCAAAAGTGCGTTCATAATTTCCGCTTGCGGATAAAGACTCATCTTCAAAATTAGAATTGATAGTTGTACTTACCCTATTAATACCTACAATATCCGCACTACTTTTTAGCGCATCTATTCGTTTGGTATAGGCTACGTTCGCAAATATGTTAGTCAAATTGAACATATTGAAACTAAAGAAATTCAACGATAGATTGTGATTAAGGGCGCTTTCTAAATCTCTATTACCACTATAAAGCGAGTTATAATTATTAAGAACATACCCTTGGGCAAAATTACTAACATCTGTAAAGGACCTTGTTACCCGGTAATTGAAACGTATATTTTCTGATTTTTTCAACTGAGCATTAATATATAAATCGGGTAATAGAGAGGTAAGATTATCCTCTACTACAGTTGCTAATTGCTCATTCTTAACATTGAATTGATGGAGTGTAACTCCTGGATTAAAAGTAAAAATTCCTGCGATGACTTTATAATGAAGTCCCAAATACAAATCCGAAACATTAAAAGTAACGTCATTACCAAACTCATCTCCAGTCATATCTAACGTATCTTCATTATCTAAAATCTGAAAGATGTCCGAACTAAAGTTCTGATGACTTTGGGTGGTTCCCAATGTAAGATTCAAGTTGCTTTTAGAACCAAGTACTCGATAATAATCAACTTTTGCATCCACTTTATTAGTGATTACATTTTTAGATTGATTTATATTATATAGGTTTTGATTTTCATCGACTGGAAAAATATCGGCAAAAGCAAATTCACTCCTAATTGCTTCGTAAAAAGGGTCTTCATCTTGATATAAATGCTGTGCCTCTACGGCAAAAATGTTCTTTTCGTTTAATGTATAGTAGAGGTTAAGATTCTGATTCACCACTAAAGGCCTTTGCTTTTTAACTTCAGAAATCTCGTCGGTAATATTAGATATGGAAAGCACATCTACCTCTTCATTATCATCAGACTGTTTTAAAAGCGCATCATAATCCAATTGAAAATTAGCATTGGGTTTATATCTAGCACTAAATTTTGCTAACCCAAGATGTACTGTCTGATCTGTATTTGTTGTGGCATTTTCTACATCGTTACTAGCTATATAGGTGGTATTCCTCTGAGATTTCATTAAGGTTCCCGTATAGGAGTAAATCCCGAAACCACTTAAGTCTAGAGTCTCCGTTGGAGCATAACTAAAGTTAGCGGCAGCAAACTTAGTGTCTATATCATTAGCTCTATTGTTCTGTGCCGTAGAAAGACCCAACCCATCAGCTCCGGTTGCTATTGAACTACCTCCTCTTGAGTTTATATTCCTAAAACCACCTGTAAAGTTTCTATAGTCGTTCCGAGTAAAAGGAACTTCGCCTAGATTGTTTAAATCGGTAATAATATTAATACTGTATTTAGGACTGTAATAGAAAAGTTTAGGGTGTGCTAGGTATCTGTCATCAGGACCATAACCAGCAGTTAACTCACCAAACCAAAAATTCTTTTTCCCTTCTTTAAGCCTAATGTTCAAGGCCACGTTATCATCGTCATTAGTAAGACCTTTCATCTGAGAGACCTCGTTGAAATTTCTTAATACTTCAACCTTACTTAATGCATTTGCGGGAATATTTTCAACAGCCAATTTTGTATCGCCATCAAAAAAATCTTTCCCTTCTACCATAACCTTGCTAACGGTCTTCCCTTCTACCTCTATCTGACCATCATCGTTTATCTCAATACCAGGAAGGTTCTCCAGAACGTCTTTCAGTTTTTTCTCGGTTCCAGAAACAAAAGCATCCGTATCGTAAACAATAGTATCGCCTTTTACGGACACGGGCATTTCATAAGTTACCTCTACCTCATCTAATTGACTGGCTTGTTCCTGCATGACAATATCTTTAATAGCGTCAGCATCTGTTGCGGTAAACGTAAATGACTCAGTCTTGAAACCTAAATAACTGACTTTTACCGTGTATTGAAATCCAGATTTTAGCTTTAATTTATATAGCCCGGCATGGTTTGTAATGCCATACGATTCCAACCCCTTGGTTTCCGTATTTATAGCTATAACGTTAGCCATATCCACACCCACATCCAAACTGTCCTTAACCGTTCCGGTCAATGAAATTTCTTGAGCCACGCCCATGGTTACCACGGAAAGGAAAAAGACAAATAATAAAACATTTCTCATTGTGAAATTGTTAGATGCAACTGGGTAATAGTTTGTGAATAGAAATATTATTGTGGGCGGCCGTCTCCTCGTCCACGTCTATTCCTAAAATTTTCACGCATCTCTTTCATCTTCTCCTGTGATATCTCATCATATTCCGTCTGAGTGACTTTTTTACCTTTACTCGGTGCCTTGATTTCTATTTTCTCAGATGGATTTAAAGTAATTTCAGAACACACTATAGTCGTAATATCATCACTTACAGCAAGAATAAGTCCCGGAAGCCCCCAATAGGAAGCTGGACCTTGGTTAATAGGTATCTCTGGAGTATACCACGCTACAATTTCAACTTCCTTTATGATGAACTCCTCATCTTTTTTCTCTCCTTCTTTCTTCTCTAAATCATTTGGACGACGAAAAACAGCTCTCATGTTTGGACGTTTAATAGTCTTTACAGCTGTAGCTTTAAAAGCCGTATAATTCCCTATCTGTTTGGTATCACTTTCTAATTTCCAATCTAGTTTCTCCAATTCATCATCAACTAGAAAAAATTTTCCCAAAAGCTCGTTTTTGATTAAATACCTTTGATTTTTAATATCCTTGTACAGGTCTCCTCCCGAAGCCATCATAGCTCCAAAACGTGGTCCTCTCCCACCTTCTCTACCTCCCGGTTGCTCTAACTGTTCTTCTTCCTCGTATATAGATTCCGTCTTGTTGAAAGTGAGTTCAAAGGTTTTTTCATTGGCCTTTTTCATGCGCTCCATTATCTCCTTTTTACGGTCTTCCGGTATCTTTCTACCTCCAAAATCCATATTTACCTGAGTCTTGCTCTGGTATGTTGCTTTTCCCTGAAAATCTTGTGCGAACGAACTAGCGCATAGCAAAACAAGAATTAAACCTATAGACCACTTATCTTTCATCATAATAGTTTGTTAGATTGAATTTAAGACTGTGAAAATTACATTTGGTTTAATCCACCTTTCAAAAGAAAATAAATGCGTCTTTAAACATTTTTTCCTCCGTGCCCGAAATATTTTTTTTCTTCATACAGTTATCTCGTATCTTGTACCTTCTAATTGTTCTGAAAACAACAACACAACCATTAATTAATTTAGCTCTATGCACATAGCAGTTGCCGGAAACATCGGTGCGGGAAAAACAACCTTAACTAGATTATTAGCAAAACATTACAACTGGGAAGCCAATTTTGAAGAGGTTGTAGACAACCCGTATCTAGATGATTTTTATAATCAAATGGAACGTTGGAGTTTTAATCTTCAAATCTACTTTCTGAACACAAGGTACCGCCAAATCCTCCAAATAAGGGAAAGTGGTAAAGAGATTATTCAGGATCGGACCATTTATGAGGATGCCTATATTTTTGCGCCCAACCTTCATGCTATGGGTTTAATGACCAATAGAGATTTTGAAAATTACCAAAGTCTTTTTGAGTTGATGGAAAGCCTGGTTCAACCTCCTGACCTGCTTATTTATTTACGTAGCTCTATTCCCAATTTAGTAAAACAAATTCATAAAAGAGGCCGTGAATATGAGAACAGTATCTCAATAGACTACTTGAGTAGACTAAATGAACGTTACGAAGCATGGATACATGGTTACACTAAAGGAAACCTTCTTATAATTGATGTAGACAATTTAGATTTTGTTGATGAACCTGAAGATTTAGGTACAGTTATCAATAAGATCGATGCAGAGATTAACGGCTTATTCTAGGCAGAAATCACTTTATAAAACCATTTTGTTTAGCATGGGCAATGGCCTGTTCACTACTTTCCACCAATAATACCGGTGTTGTTTTGTAGGTTTCGAACAGTCCGCTTACGCGTTCCATTCTTTTTTTATGAGCTACACTTCTTAGATAGATTGCGCTAACTTGGTTAGGGTAAAGCTCTGCTATTTCCTTATAAATATCTGCGTCATGCTCACCACTATCACCTATCAAAATGAATTTTAGATTTGGATAGGTTTTTAAGATATTGAGTATTTCCTTTTGTTTTTGAGGTTTCTCCGCCCTTGATTTACCACTTCCCAATCTGGGGAAATTTCGCAAAAGAATAGGTCCTTTTGGAAAATCGTTTTCTTGAAGAAAAAGTTCTAGATAACGGTACAAGTTCCATGGGCTGTGACTTACGTAAAAGATTGGATTGGCAGCTTCTCCGGATTTTCCTCTGTGCAACAAACCATAAAACTCTGCCGAACCCTTAAGTGGCGTTCGCTTACTTGCACGTTTAAAAATAGTATTTACCACCACGCGCCACTTTAGAGAAGATACCACACCAGTATGTAAAATGGTATCATCTATATCGCTTATGACTCCAAATTCCGCATTTTCGGAAGGAATTAAAACCTCACCCGGAAAGCGATTTTGATGAAGTATTTCTCTACGCAGAGCACTATCATCATATGCAATTTCATAATTTAACCATCCTTCTTGATTGGTAAGCTGACCTAAATCTTCTAGGGATTCATCAAAAATATAATATCCCCTCTTATCGGTTTTACCGGATAATGTTCTACCATCCGAGAGTTTTATCCTCACGGAGGTGTTTCTTATTTCATCGGTTTCAAATCGCTTGTAACTGTTCCAAATCAAATTAAAGAAACCCTTTTGGGACAAATCTATTTCTTCGTCCTCCAAAGCTCGGCCGCGTGCATAAAAATGTGAATCCGTACCATAACTCTGAAAAGCGATAATCTGCAACTTGTCTTTCTTCCCGAATAAACCCATAGCATCAAATATACTTAAATATAGCACTTAGAGTGGACCTAATAAAAAACTACAAGCGCTCAAAAGTAACGTTCACGCAACCAAAGACAGGTTTCCCTCAATGGTGGTTTTTTGTAAAAGAGGTCAGTGGTAAGTTTAAGTATGTTTAACCAAATCTATTCTGCAGATAGACGCTAAAAATCAAAAAAATGAAGCCAAAGAAAAATCCACAAAAGGACCTGAACCGCAACCGACCCATTTACTTTCTATTTGGACTACTATTTGTTCTTATGCTGACCCTAGCAGCATTTGAATGGAAAACCTATGATCATTCCTATGACTATGATATTTCTATGAATATTGAGGATGAGCTAACTGAAGAGCTACTCATTTTGGTAGAGTTTAAAACACCACCTCCTCCTAAACAAATTCAGGCGCCACCTATTATTGAGATAATTGATGATGAAGACGAAGAAATAGAAGACGTAATTGAATCTTCCGAAACAAACCAAGAAGAAAAAATCTTAGAGGTCTCAGATATTGAAGTAATGGATACAGATGAGCCAGAAGAGATGTCATTTATGGTTATTGAAGATGTGCCGGTATTTCCCGGATGCGAAAAGGAGCATAACAAAAGAGCATGTTTCCAAACAATGATGAACAAACACATTGCAAAAAACTTTAGATATCCTGAATCTGCTCAAGAAATGGGCATACAAGGCAGGGTGAATATTATGTTTGTTATTCAAAAAGACGGAAGCATTGGCAATGTACAATTGCGAGGACCAGACAAAAGCCTTGAAAAAGAAGCCAAAAGAATAATAGACAAATTACCCCAAATGCAACCCGGAAAACAGAGAGGAACCCCAGTGAAAGTGCCTTTTAGCATCCCTATAAACTTTAGACTTCAGTAAATAAAAAAAGGGACCAATTTCATGGTCCCTTTTTAAATATAAATAGATGAAGTTATTTTCGAATATCAACCTTTTCAATAGTGATTTCGGTTTCTTTTCCTTTGTTTAACTCAACGCTTTCCTCAAAAGCCATCAATTGACTTTTTACATCTGATTGAGTTCCTTTAAAAATTTTCTCCTGAGATAATTTTTCACCGTTTACAACAGTAGTATATGCAATTGTTGCTTCGGCCATTTGAGAATCTAGGTCATTCATTTCAATCCTAATCTCTTTGTTATTATCTACACCGGCCATGCCAGTAGCTTCCATTGCAATACTTGGCGCAATAACCAAAGCCACAACAGACATCAATTTTAAAAGAATATTTAAAGAAGGCCCTGAAGTATCTTTAAATGGATCACCCACAGTATCACCTACAACGGCTGCTTTATGTGCATCCGTACCTTTGCGTCCATCAGATTCAATCATCTTCTTAGCGTTATCCCAAGCACCACCAGCATTAGACTGGAAGATTGCCATTAGAACACCACAAGTTGTTACACCAGCCAAAAGACCACCTAGCATTTCTGCACCACCTATAAAACCAACAGCAACTGGAACCACTATTGCCAATAGACCAGGCAAAACCATTTCCCTAATAGAAGCTTTTGTAGAAATATCCACACACTTGTCATATTCCGCATAACCATCGGCTGCATCAAAAATAGCACGTTGTTCTGGTGTCGCTTTTGACATATCTGAATCTACCTCTCGCATTACCTGTAAAGCGGCTTTCAACTGAGGAATATCCCTAAATTGACGTCTTACTTCTTCGATCATTGCCATTGCAGCACGACCTACAGCATTCATTGACAACGCAGAGAATACAAAAGGAAGCATCCCTCCTACTAAAAGACCCGCCATTATTTTAGGTTGTGACACATCAATAGAAGTTACATTGGCCACCTTCATAAAAGCGGAGAACAAAGCCAAAGCGGTTAACGCAGCAGAAGCAATAGCAAAACCTTTACCAATAGCTGCTGTAGTGTTACCTACGGCATCTAATTTATCTGTGCGCTCTCTAACTTCTTTAGGAAGTTCTGCCATCTCTGCAATACCACCCGCATTATCAGATATTGGTCCGTAAGCATCAACTGCCAATTGAATACCTGTATTAGCCAACATCCCAACCGCTGCAATTGCAATACCATATAAACCTGCAAAATGATGCGATACTATAATTGCAGCTGCAATTAATAAAATAGGAATCATCGTAGACATCATACCCACCCCCAAACCTGCTATAATATTTGTTGCCGCACCAGTTTCTGATTGTGCAACAATAGAGTTGACCGGTTTTGAACCTGTACCTGTATAGTATTCTGTAATCTTACCTACACCTAAACCAGCAATAAGACCAGCAAGAGTTGCATAGAATATACCCATTGCACCCATTGGCAAACCATCTATAGATTCTGGAATTAAAGAAGTAATAATAAAATATGAAGCCACAACCATTAAACCAGCAGAACCAAATTCTCCAATATTCAATGCAGTTTGCGGGTTTCCGCCATCTTTAACTTTCACAAAGAATGTACCTATGATAGACATTAAAATACCCACAGCAGCTAACACCAATGGAAGATAAACAGCACCTAAGCCTGCAAAATCCGGGGTTATAATAAATGCACCCAAAACCATAGTACCTATAATAGAACCGACATAGGATTCAAACAAATCCGCCCCCATACCAGCAACATCACCAACATTATCACCAACATTATCTGCAATAGTTGCAGGGTTTAAAGGGTGATCTTCAGGAATACCTGCTTCAACCTTTCCAACCAAATCCGCACCAACATCTGCCGCTTTGGTATAAATACCACCACCTACTCTAGCAAAAAGTGCAATTGAAGATGCTCCTAAAGAGAAACCTGAAAGAACATTAAGTACTAAACTTAGATTTTCAGCACCAGGCCACATAGATTGGTAGAGCATGAATAAAAGACTAAGACCTAAAACTCCAAGTCCAACAACACCAAGTCCCATTACGGCACCACCCGCAAAGGCAACTTCCAAGGCTTTACCTAGAGAGGTTTTAGCAGCTTGGGTTGTTCTAACGTTTGCTTTGGTAGCAACCTTCATTCCTATAAAACCCGCTAAAGCTGAACAGATTGCACCTACTATAAATGATAGGGCCACCATTCCGTGAGAACCTTCTTCGTTACTTCCTTTAAAAAATAGAAGAATAGCTACTGCTACCACAAAAATTGCAAGAATTTTGTATTCGGCTTTTAAGAAAGACATTGCACCATCTGCAATATTCTTTGCTATCCTAGCCATTTTTTCGTCACCAACTTCTTGTTTGGTTACCCATACGTCCTTGACGAAAACGAATACCAGAGCCAGTATTCCAAATACTGGCAAAAATTTCACTACTAATTCCATTCTAGTTGTTGTTTAAGATTTCTAATGACAACTAAAGTAATGAAATTGATCTTATAAAAAAAGCCTTTTTTATTGCTAAAAAAGGCTTTTAAAAGAGTATTTATTATTTATATCGTAAAAGTGCGTTTCTTTTTAAAATCGCTATTATCATAACGCTCTACACATTCATGATAAATTTTAACGGCTTCTTCAGCATCACCCCATCCACCGGTATCAACTTTCTTCTTTTCCAAGTCTTTGTAAACTTTAAAGAAGTGCTCAATTTCCTTTAAACGGTGAGGATTCAAATCACTAATATCATGATTATTGCTCCATATTGGATCTGAAACAGGTACACAGATAATTTTTTCATCCGGTCCTTTTTCATCGGTCATATGAAAGACACCAATTGGCCTAACTTCCATTACTACCATAGGATACGTTGGTTCTGCACCCATTACCAAAACATCTAATGGATCTTTATCCAATGCTAAAGTCTCAGGAATAAAACCATAATCACCAGGATACATCATTGACGAAAAAAGCATACGGTCAAAACGTATTTTATGTAATGTAAAGTCGTATTCGTATTTATTTCTACTTCCTTTTGGAATCTCTATTAAAACATCAAAAGTTATGTTAGCTTTCTTTCCCATTTTTTAGGTTTATTTTACAACCGCTAAGGTACAAAAATGCATACGTGTCAACCCAGAAATACAAAAAAACATCTGGTTTTGCTGTAAAATATAAGAATCAACAAATTATAAGGGAGTCGACTACAGCGATAGACATTTAAAAGTCTAAAAATATAAACCGCTACAAATGAACGGACTACAGTTATTCCCCCAATTGAGGCATTTAGTTAGAAGTCAAATCCAAACGTTCCTGTAACACTAAAAGGACGAGCATCCGGAGCATCCAAATAATTACCTCTAAAGTTAAAATCTATTCTAAGAATCTTAAAAATGTTACCAATCCCTAGCGAATACTCGTAGTAAATTTTATCAGATGGCGCCTGTAATGGTGTATTTATAGTTGCCGGCAAACTTAAAGCTTTGTTTTCATCAGACAAATCTCCCCAGACTCCTCTAAGTCCAATAATCTCCCGCAGATTAAGTTTCCTCAACAAAGGAATGCGTGAAAAAATACGACCATTAAAATTATGTTGTAAGTGCAATGCTACATAAGTATCGGTAACAAACTCATAGAAGTCAAGGTTAGGAAATGTTCCGTAGTTCGAAAAGAATGTCTGGTTACCTGGCACTACATTTAATAGTCCCAAAGGCACTGTGTTAAAGGTCTTACCCATTTCTAAAGTTGAGAATAACCTACCAAAACCACCTATTTGCCAAGGCTGACTATAAGAGAATTGTAATTTACTATAGCTAAAATCGCTATCAAAAACCACATCTACGCCTTTAGTATAGCTCAATAGTAGCGTACTATAATCTTCGTTCATTCCCTTACGTTCCACGCCATAACCAATGGTTCTTTTGCCAGGCGTATAGACTACCAACGCATTAAAATCGAACTGATTTATCTCTGATGAAATTCCGGTTGGAGAATCTGTATCTACATAGTCTAGACTAAAATCATCTGGCAAAGCAGAACTTAATTTTCTAAACGTTCCTCCTATCCCAAGTCTAAGGTTAGTTACTGGTTCAATTTCTATATTGAATTTACTCAGGTTGATATTCGTTAACCTATTATTAGCACCAACAGTCACCAATGAAGACGAAGCTATACTTCTACCAAGCACATCATTCGTGGCAGTAAGACTTACTCCTAACTGTTCAATATCTCTCCTGTTACCACCCGAAACAATAAGTCTGCTCTTTTTATCAAGCAATATTTTACCGGACATACCGTGCTTGAACTTTTTATCGGTGAAACCATAAGCAGTATACCCTTCCACACGCCAAAGGTCATTCTCCCCAAAATAAGAACGGGCACCAATACGAACACGTGGGCCTTCTGCTTGATTATAACCAAAGACATCATAAACGGAACCAATATCCATGTTCCACTTATCAATCTCAACATAACCACTACCCAAAATACTGACCAAATTATAGTATGATCTAAATTTTGGGACCGTCTTTAAGGTATCTAATAACTGATAAATTCCTTTTTCATCCTTATTTAAACTCTCCAACCTACTATTCTCCCAAAACGTACTATCACGATTTAAGACCGCAGTGTCATAAGGGTTACTCTCTGTCTTGTAGAATTCTTTTGGCTTCTTTTGATCAAAAGTATAATTATCAAAAACAGTAGTACGCTTACCGTACATACCTCTTGATTCTTCTTTCTTCTGAAAACTAAAGTCGCTCATCATATAATCCCGCTTCAAAAGAAACACAGAATCATTAATTACCTCAAAATCTTGCTCAATATATATTTCTTTGACCCAGTTGATGTTGGCACTTTTGGTCACTTCCAAGTTGATGTTCTTTACAGCGTATGTAGTATCGTTGACCCAAAAATCACCTTTAAAAGTAAGTTCGTTCTTCCGTCTTGGGTAATAGACAATATTATAACACCACTTATCTTCTATAAATGCACTATCGCGCAATGCATAGTTATAAACGTCAACACCTGTTCGTGACAATGGGCTGGTAAAACTTTTATCGAAAAATTTCAGGTAATTATCGTAGATATCATACTCTTGATACAGATCCGCAACAAAAGCAATTATAGACTGGTTGTTATCAAAACCGGAGTTTTTATTACCCAAGATGTCTTCTTTCTCTTCATCAAGACGATTATCTCCATAGACTTTAGAGAAGGTCTCGTTCAGAAATATTGGCAAATAGGTTTTACCCGTAATACGTGACGTATCTAAATCTTTAAAGACAAACTCAAGACCTTTGAATATCTTCTTCTTCATTAGGGCGCTGTCAATAGTATTCAGGTCAAATTCTACCTTTTCATACTTCTCAAAAGCATACTGATTAAACTTCCGTAGACCGTTCTCCCGTTTTTTTGCCCATATTTTTCTCAGTATATCTACTGCAGGATTATTTTTCTTAGACTGCTTTCCACCAACAAGAACTACCTCATCTAGCTGCTGGGAAGACTCTTTCATTACAACCTTCATCTTATAGGTTACTTTAGAAGTCAATGGAATTTCCACACTCTCATACCCTATAAAAGAAATAAGAAGAATGGGATGGTCATCATCGGACTCCATATAAAAGTTACCATTATCATCGGTAATAGTACCTTCATAAGAGCCTTTAAAAAGTACATTGGCAAAAGCTACCGGCTGGTTATCTTCGTCAATAACAATACCACCCACTTTAGTTTGCGCGCTGGCAACCAAAGAAAAAAGTAGTACAACAAATAATAAAAGGTTTTTCATCTAAGAAATTTTCTCTGTACTCTATAAACAAATAATGTACCAGAACAGATTTTATTATAATTCTTGGCTCGTATTTACATAAAAATTAAAGTTCGCCTCTATTTTCTTGCCTACAACCTGAATTTAAGCCAAAAACGTTGAACCGAATTCCTAAAAAAAATGCTTCGCCAACATTAAGTCGGCGAAGCAAAAGTACCTTTACAAATTTGTTATACCTATTTGTACATCACTTTCTTCACTGCATTAACCACATCTGTATGATTTGGCAACCATTCCTCTAACAGAACAGGAGAATACGGTGCAGGTGTATCTGCAGTGTTTATCTTCTGTATAGGTGCGTCTAAATAGTCAAACGCATGAGATTGTACATGAAAAGTTATTTCAGAGGCAACATTACCAAAAGGCCAAGCCTCTTCTAAAATAACCAAACGATTTGTTTTCTTAACCGATTTTAAAATTGCTTCGTAATCTAATGGCTTAACAGTACGCAAGTCAATGATCTCACAGCTTATTCCTTCTTTTTGAAGTTCATCAGCAGCTTTATCGGCCTCTTTTATTATTTTACCAAAAGAAACGATAGTAACATCACTACCTTCTCTACGAATATCTGCAACACCTAATGGAATTGTATAGTCTCCTTCAGGAACTTCTCCTTTATCGCCGTACATCTGCTCAGACTCCATAAAAATAACAGGATCGTTATCTCGGATAGCCGCTTTCAACAATCCTTTTGCATCTGCAGGATTAGAAGGAACAACAACTTTTAGTCCTGGACAGTTAGCATACCAACTTTCAAAAGCTTGTGAATGCGTAGCACCCAATTGACCAGCAGAACCTGTAGGTCCTCTAAAAACGATAGGACAAGGAAACTGCCCACCCGACATTTGACGGATTTTAGCTGCGTTGTTGATGATCTGATCGATACCCACCAAAGCAAAGTTAAAAGTCATAAACTCTATTATTGGACGACAACCAGTCATTGTAGATCCTATACCTATACCTGCAAAACCCAATTCTGCAATAGGCGTATCTATAACACGCTTGGCACCAAACTCATCTAGCATTCCTTTAGAAGCTTTATAAGCGCCATTGTATTCAGCTACTTCTTCTCCCATCAGGTAAACTGACTCGTCTTTCCTCATTTCTTCCGACATCGCCTCAACGATGGCTTCCCTAAATTGTAGTGTCTTCATATTATATGGAGTATCTTTTTATTATGTGCGTTAAAAACGCAAGCAAAAATAGGAAAATATATGTCAAATAATAGGCTCTAAGAATCAAAATAAGTTATAAAAAATACTATGCATGCATAGTATTTTTGAAAAAGATTACATATCTTCGTCTAGATTATAAATAGCTTTATAGACATGAAAATATTAGTTTGCATAAGTAATGTTCCTGACACAACCTCCAAAATTAACTTTACGGATGGTGATACAAAGTTTGACACCAATGGTGTACAGTTCGTAATAAACCCTAACGATGAGTTCGGTTTAACACGCGCCATGTGGTTTAAAGAAAAGCAAGGAGCAACAGTACATATTGCTACAGTTGGCGAAGCTAGCGTAGAACCAACTATGCGTAAGGCACTTGCAATTGGCGCTGATGAAGCCATTAGAATTAACGCTGTTCCAACAGACGGTTTTTTCGTTGCCGAGCAATTGGCCAACATAATTAAAGATGGAGCATACGACCTTATTATTGCCGGTAGAGAAAGTATTGATTATAACGGAGGTATGGTTCCAGGGATTTTAGCTACTCTTTTAGGAATGAATTTCGTAAATACTTGTATTAGTCTTGAGGTTGAAGGCACTACAGCTACCGCTATAAGAGAAATAGATGGCGGAAAAGAAACGGTACAGACTTCACTTCCCCTAGTTATTGGAGGACAAAAAGGCCTTGTACAAGAGAGCGACCTTAAAATACCCAACATGCGTGGTATTATGATGGCAAGAAAAAAGACACTTACCGTGATAGAGCCTGTTGACGCTACAGTTGCTACCAAAGACGTTAAATTTGATAAGCCTGTAGCTAAAGGAAGCGTTAAATTGGTTAATTCAACTGAAGAATTAGTACAATTACTTCACAATGAAGCTAAAGTAATTTAGTCACTATATATAGGTTACAATTTTCTAGATACCGGTTCTTTTACCAAAACACTGGAAACTACCATATACAGTTAAGCTTTATCTCTAAAAAATAAAACAATACACAAATGTCAGTATTAGTATATACAGAATCCGAAAACGGAAAACTTAAAAAGAGTGCTTTTGAAGTGGCATCATATGCCAAAGCAGTAGCAGATCAATTAGGCTCATCAGTTACCGCAATTTCTTTTAATGCAACTAGTAACGATGAACTAGGTACTTATGGTGTTTCCAAAGTATTAAATGTAACAGATGACAAATTAGCTACATTTAATGCTCTTGCTTACGCTAACAGTATTGCACAGGCTGCAAAAAATGAGAATATTCAAGTAATCATAGTAAGTTCTAGTACCAACAGTAAATTTTTAGCCCCTATTCTAGCTGCTAAATTAAAAGCTGGTTACGTACCAAATGTGGTTGCGGCTCCTGAAAGCGCATCACCATTTACAGTAAAGCGTACGACTTTTAGTAATAAAGGTTTCGCACATACCGAAATTACCACAGAGACTAAGATTATAGGTGTTTCCAACAATTCTTTTGGCCTAAAAGAAAATGCAACGACTGCAGCAGTTGAGGCTTTTAATGCCGATTTAAGTGATGGTGATTTTTCAGTTAAGTCCATTGAAATAGATAAAGTTGCCGGTCAAGTTACTATTGCAGATGCAGATATCGTAGTTTCTGGCGGACGAGGCCTTAAAGGACCTGAAAACTGGGGAATGATAGAAGAACTTGCAGAAGTTCTTGGTGCAGCTACAGCTTGTTCCAAGCCTGTTTCCGATATGGGATGGAGACCTCATGGAGAGCATGTTGGCCAAACAGGAAAGCCTGTTGCGGCTAATCTTTATATCGCAATAGGTATCTCAGGTGCCATTCAGCATTTGGCCGGAGTTAGCTCTTCCAAAACAAAAGTAGTCATCAACTCTGACGCTGAAGCCCCATTTTTCAAGGCTGCAGACTATGGAATTGTAGGTGATGCCTTTGAAGTAGTACCTCAACTCATTGAAAAATTAAAAGAATTTAAAGCACAAAACGCTTAATTTTCGTTAATTTGCGCTTATTAAAGGGCTGTTTAAATGCATGGTTCGCCCGTATTTAAACAGTCTTTTGTATTTTAATGATTCTATGAGCTTAGTCAGGTTAAAAATAAAAGGAATATCCTATAGCCAAACACAGAATGGAGCATACGCTCTTATTCTGAACGAAGTGGAAGGCGATCGTAAACTACCCATTGTCATTGGTGCTTTTGAAGCGCAATCAATTGCTATTGCACTTGAGAAAGAAATAAAGCCGCCAAGGCCTTTGACTCACGATTTGTTCAAAAACTTTTCGGATCGCTTTGATATTGTAATCAAACAGGTCATTATCCACAAGTTGGTAGATGGTGTTTTTTACTCTAGTATTATTTGCGAACGCGATAAAATTGAAGAGATTATAGATGCCAGAACTAGCGATGCCATTGCTTTGGCACTCCGCTTTAATGCACCTATCTTCACTTATAAAACCATTTTGGATAAAGCCGGAATCTTCCTTAAATTTTCGTCAAAAGACAAGGATAAGGAAGAGACTGACGATAGTATTGTGGTAGATGAAATTTTGCAAGAAGGCGAAACCGTAGAAATAGAATCTGGAGCAACAGATGGTTACACAGAACTTTCTATTGACGAACTCCACAAAGAACTAGACCTAGCCGTTAACAATGAAGATTACGAAAAAGCGGCTAAGCTACGTGACGAGATTTCCAAAAGAAACTGATAAACAAGCAAGTACCCTATGAAAATCAACCTTTGGATTGTTCTACTTGCCCTATTTATTTTTTTCCCATCCATAGCACAAGAAACGATTGCAGTACCAGCCGCAGAAACGGCTGCTATAAATGATATAGTTTCACAAAATACCAATCACATCCAACCTAATGCAGGTTTTAGCTTCAATAGCTTAAGCCGTGGCATATTGGGTATGGCGGTACTTTTACTCATTTCATTTTTATTCAGTTCAAATCGCAGAGCCATCAATTGGAAGACCGTTGGTATTGGCCTTACATTGCAATTAGTTATTGCCATAGGCGTGCTTAAAATTCCATTTATTCAAAGAGTATTTGAGTCCATTGGCGAAGTTTTCATTAGTATTCTGGGTTTTACCCGTGCGGGAAGTAAATTTCTTTTTGAAGGGCTCGTAGTTGACACCGGTACATTCGGTTATATTTTTGCTTTTCAGGTATTACCTACCATTATTTTCTTTTCAGCACTTACCTCATTACTATTTTATTTGGGCATCATCCAAAAGGTAGTGAGAGTACTAGCATGGATGCTTTCAAAAACTCTAGGTATTTCTGGAGCAGAAAGTCTATCTGTTGCTGGAAACATCTTTTTAGGACAGACCGAAGCACCATTATTGATTAAAGCTTACTTGGAAAAAATGACCAAGTCTGAAATTCTTCTAGTGATGATAGGCGGAATGGCTACTGTTGCCGGCGCTGTTTTAGCTGCGTACATTGGATTCTTAGGAGGAGAAGATAAGGTATTACAGTTGGTATTTGCCAAACACCTTTTGGCGGCATCCGTTATGGCCGCACCAGGCGCCATTGTAATTTCAAAAATATTATACCCACAAACAGAAGCAGTAAATACAGATGTGGCCGTATCTTCTGAGAAGATTGGCTCTAATGTTTTGGATGCTATTGCTAACGGTACTACAGAAGGTTTAAGATTGGCCGTCAACGTTGGGGCCATGCTTTTGGTTTTCGTGGCTATGATTGCCATGTTAAACGGAATTCTAGATTGGATTGGCGATTTGACCTCCTTAAACCAATGGGTCGCTCTAAACACATCTTACGATAAATTTTCATTGGAGGCCATTCTTGGGACTATCTTTGCTCCATTAATGTGGCTTATTGGTGTTGCTAACGAAGATATTATGCTCATGGGGCAACTCTTGGGAATTAAGCTGGTAGCCAGTGAATTCGTAGGCTACATCCAGTTAGCCGAACTTAAAAACATGGCTACAGGAGCTAGCTTTACATATAACAAATCTGTGATTATGGCAACGTATATGCTTTGTGGGTTCGCAAACTTTGCATCCATAGGGATACAAATTGGTGGCATAGGCTCATTAGCTCCAGGCCAACGTAAAACCCTTTCAGAATTTGGTCTTAAAGCTGTTCTTGGTGGTTCTATAGCTTCCTTGTTATCTGCTACTATCGCAGGTATGATTTTAGGGTAAATTAATACTCTTTACTTCAACAGAAAATATTTTGGTTAATAAATCTCTAATAACTACAACAAGTAGTCTTTGAGCTTTTACCTACAAACTTCTATTTTTGCCCCACTATGAAACAATACCACGATTTACTAAAGCACGTACTAGAAAACGGTAACCAAAAAGGAGACCGTACAGGAACAGGAACTTTAAGCGTTTTTGGACATCAAATGCGTTTTGACCTAAGCAAAGGTTTTCCTATGGTAACTACCAAAAAGTTACACCTGAAGTCTATTGTTTATGAATTACTTTGGTTCTTGAAAGGTGATACGAATATCAAATACCTTCAAGAAAATGGCGTGCGTATCTGGAATGATTGGGCAGATGAGAATGGAGACCTAGGTCCTGTTTACGGCCACCAATGGCGTAACTGGAACAATGATGAAATTGATCAGATTAAAGATGTTATTGAATCTTTAAAAAATAACCCTAACAGTAGACGTATGTTGGTTTCCGCTTGGAACCCAAGCGTACTTCCTGACACCTCAAAATCGTTTTCTGAGAATGTAGCCAATGGTAAAGCAGCGCTTCCTCCATGTCACGCATTCTTTCAATTTTATGTTTCTGATGGTAAGCTCTCATGTCAACTGTATCAACGTAGTGCAGACATCTTCCTAGGGGTGCCTTTTAACATTGCCTCCTACGCTCTATTCACTATGATGATGGCACAAGTATGTGGTTACGAAGCTGGTGAATTTATTCACACTTTTGGTGATGCCCACATCTATAATAACCATATGGAACAGGTAGAATTGCAATTGAGTCGTGAAACTCGTCCGCTACCCAAAATGGTTATCAACCCTGAAATAAAAGATATTTTCGATTTTAATTTTGAGGATTTCAGCTTAGAAGATTATAACCCTCATCCACATATTAAAGGAGCTGTTGCCGTATAGCGTTCACCAAAATTAGTATTGAGTCCACTGCGTACTTTCTATAATCCTTATATTTATAGGATATTAGAATTGCTATGACCTTGACCGATTCCCTTGTTGATTTTTTTTTAGAGACCCGCAAACACACTGAAAACATTTGCGAACCTCTAGAAATCGAAGACTATGTAGTGCAACCTATTGTAGATGTTTCTCCACCAAAATGGCACTTAGGGCATACGACTTGGTTTTTTGAAGAATTTATTCTTAAGCCCCATTTTAAGGGCTATATGATTTTTGACGAAGATTTCTCCTTTGTGTTCAACAGCTATTATGAAACCGTAGGCAAACGGGTGGTACGTTCTGACCGTGGCAATCTATCAAGACCTTCGGTAGAAAGTGTTTATGCATACCGCACGCATGTAACCCAAGCCATTAAAAATCTATTTAGCGCAACGCAAACACAAGAATTATATGACCTATTAGAAATAGGCATACATCATGAGAAACAGCATCAAGAATTACTCTTGACTGACATTAAATTTATTCTGGGCAACAATCCTCTACTCCCAATCTACTCTGATAGTTTTACAGAACATCTTATTGAAACTGAATCCCAAGAATGGATTTCTATGGATGAAGGCATTTACGAAATTGGTCATAATTCGGACGCGTTCTGTTATGATAATGAGCTAGGCAGGCACAAGGTATATTTACATCCCTTTAAAATAGCTAGCAATTTAATTACCAATCAAGAATATATTGAATTTATAGAAGCAGGAGGTTACAAAAAATTTGATCTCTGGCATGCCGAAGGTTGGGACTGGGTGAATCAGAATGGAATTTCTGCTCCCTTATATTGGCATTTAATTGATGGAGTTTGGCATAATTATACACTAAACGGACTTCAGAAAGTTACACCCGAAGCCCCTGTTACGCATATTTCATACTTTGAAGCGTTTGCTTTTGCACAATGGAAAGGATGCCGTCTTGCCACTGAATTTGAGTGGGAAGCCGCCCAATCTAATTTCTCTTGGGGCCAACGATGGGAATGGACCGAAAGCGCCTACCTACCCTATCCCTTCTACAAAAAAGCGGACGGAGCTCTTGGAGAATATAACGGCAAGTTTATGGTAAATCAAAAAGTATTGCGAGGAGGATCTGTCGCAACTCCCATACGCCATACAAGACCTACCTATCGTAATTTCTTTCAGACTAGTCTACGATGGCAATACACCGGATTACGATTAGCCAAATAATTTTTATATCATACGTATAGTTTTCTGATAATTTCCGACTTAAACAGCATGCAAAAATCAACCAAAGCAATTTTTACAACCCAATTTGAAGAAGAAGTTCATGCTGGTTTGACTGATTTCCCCAAACATTTATCATCTAAATACTTTTATGATGAAAAAGGAGATAAGCTGTTTCAGGATATAATGAATATGCCAGAATACTATCTGACGCAAAAGGAATATGATATTCTTTTGAACCATACGGCAGAAATATCAGAGCTATTTTCTTCGGGAAATCCTAAATTTAAACTTATTGAATTAGGGGCTGGTGATGGTAAAAAGACTAAAATTCTACTAAAATATTTATCTGAAAACGGTTTCGATTTTAAATACCAACCTATAGACATAAGTCAGAATGTACTTAATGGTCTGGAAAAATCACTCCAAAAAGAGTTACCAAACGTTACGGTAGAACCTCAACAAGGCACTTATTTTGAAGCCTTAGAAGAAATCAATTCAGAAAACGGAACTAAGAAGGTTATTCTGTTTTTAGGCTCAAACATTGGAAACTTACTTCATGAACAGGCTATAGATTTTCTTAAAAGTGTTCAAGAACTCATGCAAGACGAAGATTTGTTTTTCATAGGTTTTGATATGAAGAAAAACCCGCAAACTATACTAGACGCCTATAATGACCAGACCGGTATTACCGCAGCATTTAATAAAAATGTTTTGGCTAGAATTAACAATGAGCTAGGTGGTAATTTTGATTTGGATAAATTTCTTCACTGGGAAGTCTACGACCCAGAAACCGGTACTGCAAAGAGCTACTTAGTGTCTAAAGAAGACCAGACTGTAAGTATTGACAGCTTAGACGTACTAATTGATTTTAAACAATGGGAGACAATACACACTGAAATCTCTCAAAAATACGATGATAAAGTAGTTGCTTGGTTAGCGGAAGAAGCTGGTCTAAAAATAGAAACAGAGTTTTCCGACTCAGAGAAGTTCTACAAGAATTTTGTACTGAGAAAAAGATAACAATACTTACTCATCAAACCACAGTGATAATGTGCCATCTAACAGTTGGCTCTTAAATTATTTGATATGAAAGCAATTTGGAACGGTACGGTAATAGCCGAGAGTGATGAAACAGTAGTGGTAGAAAACAATCATTATTTTCCTGCTGAAAGCATCAAAAAAGAACACTTTAAAACCAGTCAAACACATACTACTTGCCCGTGGAAAGGCCAAGCCCATTATTACACCTTAGCGGTAGATGGCAAAGAAAATGCTGATGCAGCGTGGTATTATCCAGAAGTGAGTCCGCTTGCCAAAGGAATTAAAGGACGTGTGGCTTTCTGGAAAGGAGTTATTGTAGAAGCTTAAGAAATACAACTATCAACTCAATTGATTATAAAAAAAGCCGGAACATGAAAATGTTCCGGCTTTCTATATTTATCTAACGAAAAGATTATAGATCCAGAACGGCATTTTCGCCACCTGCAAAATCATTCCACTGGTAACGATCAGCTTCTGCCTCGTTTACATAGTTTCCGTCTACGATATACTTAAATTCAAAAGAAGTTTCTTTAGGAAGCTCTATAGTACCTTTAAAGTTACCATTTTTTAATTTCTTCAATGCACTTGCCTTGTTAGCTTTCCAATTGTTGAAATCACCTACAACTGCTACTTTTGTTGCTTCTTCCGCAGGAACTGTAAAAGTTACTTTACACACGGGTTTTGTTTTTAAATACTGTTTTGAAATTGCCATTATGTATTATTTTAAATTGATTTTTGTTTCCCTAATTAGAAGGCAAAACTAATATATTAAAATGCTCATATACAATGATTAACGCATTTTTATCATTTTCGCAATATTCACTTAACAAATAGTGTGTAGACGTAAAAAAAGAGTCTATATTCTTTACTTTATCAAGCTCTATATTGCTGTCCTTAAGATTTTTACAACCTCATTAATATCTTCTTCGGTGTTATAGAAATGAAAACTAAATCTAATACCTTCACCACGCTGAGAACAAATGACCCCATTCTCGGTTAGATTCTTAAATAATGCGTCATCTCCCTTAATATTAAATATGGTACTATGCTCTTCTTTTCCAACAATTACCTTGGATAAAAGACCTAATTGACCTAGCTCTTGTTGCGCCTTGGTTGAGAGTATTTTTAATTGCCCCTCAATTGCTTGTTTACCTAAAGTGTTCAAATACTCTAGAGAAAATTTTAAACTTCCAAAAGTTAACGTATCTAAATGTCCTGGTTCAAAATGATTAGCAAATGGTATTCTATCCCTAGCCCCTAAATCATGTCTTGAAGCATTAAAACCTATTACACGTACATTAAAGACTTCCTCAACTCCATCCTTAAATAACATAAATCCATTTCCGTAACCAGATAACAACCACTTATATGCACTTGCTCCAAGAACGTCTATTGGTGAACTTTCGAAATCAAAATCTTCAGTTCCGCAGAACTGTGTCCCATCCGCAATAATCTTCAAGTTAGGAAATTCTGATTTAACTTTTGTAAGAAAATTCATATTAATTTTAAATCCATCAGTCCACTGAACTAAACTTAAAGCCAATATGGATATATCATCTTTCCTAATTGTATCCAGAATGTTCTCCTCTAAATTTTCATTCAATTCTACATAAGAGACTTCAAAACCCCTATATTCAAAAGACCAGTTCACAGACGGATAATCGTCTTTTATTAAAAGTACTTTATGCTTTCTATCCAGTCCTTCCAGAAGCATATTTAACCCAAGTGAGAAATTTTGAACTAAGGATGTGTTCTCTTTTTTCGCACCAAAAAAATTAGCTACAGTTTCGCGAGTTTCCGAAACTGTTTTCATAGCCACATTGTTTCTAAAGTTACTACCTCCTATTAAATAATCTAAGTCATGTTCTTGCCTCCACTCCATTAAATCATCACTAAGTAATCCTGCCGAAGCAGTATTTGCATATATGTACTGACTTAGAACAGGAAAGTGTTTTCGGGTATTTTTCATCTGGTATTTTCTGTGTCGGCAATTGCCTTATCTTTGTAGACTAAAGGTAACGATTCGTATGTTCTCTAAAAACAAAAACCGATCTGAAGTAGATCTTGAGCAACACGAAATGCTCGAAAACGCCCAAACACGCATCAAGCAAAAGAAGCGTCTATACGTTCATTTTGTAATCTTTCTTATTGGTAGTGTCTTTATGATTCTAATTAATAAGATTCTAAAATATGGTGATACCTATGATTGGTTCATCTGGTGCATTACCTTCTGGGCCTTCTTATTTATCATTCATGCTTTTAATGTTTTTATCACACAAAAATTCATGGGTAAGGACTGGGAACGCGCTCAACGCGAAAAACTTGTAGCCAAACAAAAGAAACGTATTTCAGAAATACAAAAAGAGATAGAGACCGATTTTCCGCTTGCTAAAATCAACAAAAAGATTGAACCATGAACAACACCATAGCCATGATTGCAGCAGCGGCCGAAGATAATGCCTTAGGGAAGGACAATGACCTTCTGTGGCATTTACCGGATGACTTTAAAAGGTTTAAAAACCTTACCTCTGGCCATACCATTATTATGGGCCGAAAAACATACGAGAGTTTCCCTAAGCCACTTCCAAATCGCAAACATGTGATTATTACAAGGGATAAAAACTACACCGTAGGTTACGACGCATGTGTTGTGGTGCATTCCTTACCTGAAGCTTTGGAACTTGTAAAAGATGAGCCGTTATCCTTTATAATAGGAGGCGGTGAAATTTATAAATTAGGAATGGAGTTAGCCAATAAAATTGAACTGACCCGTGTACATGGTACTTTTGAAGATGCCGATACGTTTTTTCCGGAAATAGATGAAACTATTTGGGAGCTTGCTACCGAGCAGTACCATCCAAAAGATGAAAAACACAAATACGCGTTTACATATCTTACCTATCTAAAAATCTAGTTGACCTACCAAAATATTATTGGCTACGCCTTCAACAAAGCTTTTTAATACATCTGGATTTACATTGGTATAAAACTGATGCTTTACAAGTTTTTCAGAAGTATTCAGAATATCGTTTTTTTCTAAAATAGCTTTCACTTGCCTAGCTACCGCCTCACCTGAATCAATGATTTTTACATGAACCGGTAACACCCTTTTTAATACAGGAATCAAATACGGATAGTGCGTACAGCCCAACACTAAACAATCCATACCCTGATCAAGCATTGGTTCTACATAGGTGTTCAAAAGCAACCTGGTTTCTTCCGCATCTACTTTACCGTTTTCTATTAACGGAACTAAACCTGTACCTTCTTGCTCTATTACTTTAATACCATGGGCATGGTTTTCTGAAGTGCTATGAAAAAGGCTACTAGAAAGCGTTCCCTTAGTTGCCAACACACCAATTGTCTTAGATTCGGATTGTAATGCAGCTGGCTTAATAGCAGGCTCTATACCTATAAAAGGTAAACTGTAATTTGTTCTTAAGTATGAAATAGCATTTGTTGTTGCCGTATTACAGGCAACAACAATAATCTTACACCCCTTCTCTAACAGAAGGTTTGTATTTTTTATACTAAGTTGAAGAATCTCTTCTTGAGATTTCTCCCCATAAGGTGCATTCTTACTATCCGCCAAATAGATGGTATTCTCATTGGGTAACAGTTTTTGAATTTCTTTCCAAATGGAAGTTCCTCCTACCCCTGAATCAAAAACACCTATTGGTTGATTGCTCATAGTTATCTTTTTATTCTAACACCTGAACTATGGGAGTTCCCGTAGCTCCGCTCGGAAATGCAATCCCCAACAATGCAGAAACAGTAGGCGCTACGTCATCTATTTCAGTTCTTTCTACAGTGCTACCCTGTTTAATTCCCGCTCCATAAAAAAGTAATGGAACATGCGTATCATAAATCTGCGGAGAACCATGGGTAGAACCGGTTTTAGGGTACGAAATGGTAAGAGGAGACAGCACTAGTAATACATCTCCTGAACGCTTTTGGTTATAGCCATTTTGAAGAATATAAGGAATACCATGTGTATAATCATTCTGCCACATTTGGTATGCAGTATATGTACGATCTATTCCTTTATAGGTCAACAACTCCTTAGCTATAGCTTCCTGGACCTCTTGAACACTTAAATCTAAATTCTTAATAATTTTATGATCTAGGAAATATTGGTAATTTGAAAAATTCTTAACGATATCTGTGGTACCATAGTTAAACTCTAAAAACTGATTAAAATTAGCTTTCATACTATCCCAATCAATATAATCTGCTGGTATTTTCTGATCCTTTAGGTATGAAGGAACATCAATTGCCGCATGATCCGCTGTCAAGAACACCGTATAATCCCCTTTACCCACTTTACGATCTAATTCTTTAAATAATCGTTCCAAATCTTGGTCCAATCGTAAATATGTATCCTGCACCTCTTTGGAATTTACTCCAAACTTATGACCCACATAATCCGTACTAGAAAAACTAACTGCTAAGAAATCAGTTATTTCATCAGACCCCAACTGTTCAGCTTCCAATGCAACTATGGCAAAATCTGCGGTCATACTATTACCAAAAGGGGTTGCTTTCAACATTTCATATTTTCCATTCTCATCCCAAAGTTTTGGGATGTTATGAGGAAAAACAGAAGACTTCTCTCCTTTAAACAAACCTTCATAAGCATTGTAGTCAACACCACTTTCAACGTAATCCTTAATATTTTTTAATGTCTTCCAAGGTTTCTTGTAAGCATCAAACGATTTCTCAGCATTAAATTTTTCAACCCAACTAGGTAACTTATCCATATAGTAAGAGCTCGTAATCCATGAACCATTGCTAAACCAATAAGCTCCGTTAGCTGTATGACCACCTGGCAATATAGCTCCCCTATCTTTTAAAGCAACAGCAATAGTCTTACCTTTCATTTGGGTATGCAATCTAAGTTCGTCAGTTACCGTGGTTACCGTCATTCTGTGTGGCGACATTTTTCCGGCATCAGAAGTTGTCCCTACTGAATTATAAGCAGGGTCCCCAGCGCAGTAAACATCATTTTCTGTAGTTTTATCATACCAATCATTACCAATTATACCGTGCATGGCAGGGGTTGTTCCGGTATATACAGATGTGTGACCAGGCCCAGTAAACGTAGGTGCATAGTTATAATGATTGTTCTTGCAGTTAAATCCTTCGTTAACTAAACGCTTAAACCCATCATCACCATATTGATCCCAGAAACGGGTGATGTAATCATACCTCATCTGATCCACAATTATACCAACTACCAGTTTGGGATTGGTTTTTAATGGCGTCTCACTTTGTTCTTTAGATTTTTTCTGACCGAAGGAGCTGGATGGCAAAAAAGAGATTGTAAATACTGAGAAAAATAAGATGAAATAATTCCTGCACATAGTTGTTTTGTTGAGATAACAAAAGTAAAGAAATTCCTCTTTTAAACTAAAAATGCAAGTTAAATGAAATCCTTTATTGCTATTTTTGTTAGGATATACCTATTTTCATCCCATGAAACACCTAGCATCGATTGGCAGATATGCCATTATGATAAAAGAGGTCTTTAAGAAACCTACAAAATGGCGCATTATGAAAGCGCTCATTTTGAAAGAAATAGACGAACTTATTTTTGGATCACTGGGTATCATTATTTTTATTTCGTTCTTTATTGGAGCTGTAATAACTATACAGACTGCATTGAACCTTACCAATCCAATAATACCAAAATACCTTATTGGTTTTACCGCAAGACAATCACTGATTTTAGAATTCTCCCCAACTTTTGTTTCCATCGTAATGGCTGGTAAAGTGGGGTCTTACATTACATCAAGCATAGGTTCTATGCGTGTAACCGAACAGATAGATGCTCTAGACGTTATGGGTGTTAATGCACTCAACTATCTTGTCTTTCCTAAAATCATTGCCATGCTTTTTTATCCGTTTGCTATAGCCATATCAATGTTCGTTGGTATTTCTGGTGGATGGATTGCAGGAGTTTTTGGCGGATTTCTTACCAGTGCCGATTTTGTTGAAGGTCTTCAGTTAGACTTCTCGCCATTTCAAGTCACCTATGCTTTTATAAAAACATTAGTATTTGCATTTGTTTTGGCTACAGTACCATCTTATCATGGTTTTTATATGAAAGGTGGAGCTCTAGAAGTGGGTAAGGCCAGTACAACTGCTTTCGTGTGGACGAGCGTAGTAATTATTGTATCCAACTACATACTCACTCAACTCTTATTAGGCAAATGATAGAAGTAAACGACATACACAAGTCTTTTGACGATGCCCATATTCTTAAAGGAATTACAACAAGCTTTCAAAAAGGAAAGACCAATTTAATTATTGGACAGAGTGGGTCTGGTAAAACCGTTTTTCTGAAGTGTCTTTTAGGTCTTTTTACCCCTGAAGAAGGTACAATTAGCTACGACGGCAAAATATACAGTGAACTTACTGACGAGCAAAAAGAGACTTGCGCCAGATGGGTATGGTTTTCCAAGGTAGTGCCTTGTTTGATTCAATGTCTGTTGAAGGTAATGTAAAATTCCCTCTAGAGATGTTTACCAAACAGTCTAAATCTGAAATGCAGGACAGAGCGGATTTTGTTCTAAAAAGAGTAAACCTTGTAGATGCACATCATAAGTTTCCTTCAGAAATTTCTGGTGGAATGCAAAAACGTGTAGCTATTGCACGTGCCATTGTAATGAATCCAAAATATCTTTTTTGCGATGAACCCAACTCAGGTCTTGACCCTAAAACGGCTATTGTAATAGATAACTTAATAAAAGAAATTACAGAGGAATATGATATCACCACGATTATCAACACTCATGATATGAACTCAGTGATGGAAATAGGAGAAAAAATTCTTTTCCTAAAGGATGGATTAAAAGCTTGGGAAGGTACTAATAAAGAAATATTTAAAACCGATAACGAGACCGTTACCGATTTTGTGTATTCTTCTGATCTCTTTAAAAAGGTGCGTCAAATGTACATTGAGGAGAGAAATTAAATTACACTCATTCTATTTAGAAGTTCCGCGTAATTGAATGGTAGTATCTTTCAATCGCACTTTTAACCATTCGTAAACCCTCCTGTTTTCAGCTTCAATTTTACTGGAAGCTAAACCCTGTTTCCATTTCACCTCAAAAATAGTTAAGGTATCCGTCTTGTTGAAATCGGTAATTACCGCATTATCGTATTGCAACGAAATTAAATTTTCATAATTAGCCTTTGCCTCAGCACTTATATCTTTAAACGGTATTTGCTTTTGCTGAGAAGCATTCTTTTGCAAACGAGTTACCTCGGCCTCCAAGAAAGCTATTTTCTCCGCTTTACTAGACAATTGGTTTTTCTGGGATTCATAAAGCTCATTAATATATTTTAACTGATCCACTTGCTCATTCTGAGAACCTTGAATAACATGTAACTCGGTATTGGCAAGACGTTTATAATCATCGTCTTCCTTTAACATCGTATCCCATGTTGAGATTATATTTGCTGGTATAATTTCATTACCCATACAAACCAATTCAATCATTGGTTTTTCTCCCTTATTATATTTTATACTGGTAAAATTATCTAGATACCTTCCACCGCCAGTAAATTTATATCTCCCTATCGTTTCGTTTACAAACTCATTTGCCTGTTTCTTAAACATAGACTCTTGAAAAGCCTCATAGAAAGTCATTCCTGCAGGAATCATTACCAATAAAGCCACAATAGAAGCAATACGCGCAATACGCCTTCTCTTTGCAGAATTAGCATAACGCACCATTGGAAACTTCAAAAGCTTGATGGTCAAAAAAGTAGCTAGAGCAATGAATATTGTATTTATCGTAAATAAATACATAGCCCCAACAGCGTAGTCCAAATTACCTATTGCTAGACCAAAACCAACGGTACAAAGAGGTGGCATTAAAGCCGTAGCAATAGCCACACCAAAAATAACACTGGCTATCGTACCTTTTTTCGCTCTTGCGATTACCAGTGCCAAACCACCAAAAAAGGCGATAAGCACATCACGAATGTCCGGAGCAGTACGGGCAAGAAGTTCTGAAGATTCATCCTGAATAGGAAAAAACTCAAAGAACAGGTATGCAGTCAATACACTGAGCACCACCATGACCGCAAAATTCTTTAGCGATCGTCTTAATGTATCAATATCATTAATGGCCAAAGACATTCCTAGACCTAAAATAGGCCCCATTAGCGGCGAGATTAACATGGCACCAATAACTACTGCGGTAGAATTAGCATTTAGTCCAATAGATGCAATAAAAATAGAACAAATCAAAATCCACGATGTATGCCCTTTAAAGGGAATATCCGCAATTATAGCCTCTTTGGTGGCCTCTTGATCCGTATTCTCACGAATATCCAATAATTCACGCATGAACCTTCGTAAGCTTTCCCAAAGACCTTTGGCATCCTGCTTAACGGCCTCTTGGCTCTCTGTTGGTTCCTCAGTAGGCGTAATATTATCTTGATTCAATTTATCGCTCATATTGTACTTTTAGGCATACTCATCTCCGTATGTATCTTTAACCTCTCCCAGCACTTTTTTAATATCCTGTTCTTTCGATTTTGGATATATTAAAAGCACCTCTTCTTTGTCTACGATGATATAATCATTAAGACCATCTACAACAACAACTTTGCCTTTTGGAGACCTAATCATGTTTCCGGAGGCGTCTGCTGTAATGACTTTACTATTTACTATGGCATTATTGTTTTCGTCTTTATCCAACTTATCGTATAAAGAGCCCCACGTACCCAAATCGTTCCAGTCAAAAGTTGCTGGAAGCACAAAAATGGATTTCGAATTTTCCAAAATCGCATAGTCTATAGAGATATTCTCGGCTTTTGGATAGTTCTCTTTTATAAACTCTTTTTCTTCGCTTGTATTGTAAGAAGACACGCCTGATTCAAAAAGTGAATACTGCTCAGGTTGATAGTTTTTAAAGGCATTCACGATAGTTTTAACACTCCACATAAAGATTCCTGCATTCCACAAGAAATTACCTTGAGCTAAAAATTCCTTCGCCGTCTCGTAATTAGGTTTCTCCCTAAACTGATTTACCTTCTTAACCTCTTCGGTACTTTCTTTTTCAAATTCAATATAACCAAAACCTGTATTTGGAAAAGATGGTTTTATACCTAACGTACAAAGCACATCTTCTTTCTCACATTTCTCAAAACAAGTAATAACATCTTTGGCAAAAGCATCTTCGTCCTCAATCCAATGATCACTAGGTGCTACAATCATAACACCATTCTCGTTCATTTTTTGAATCTTCAAGGCTGCGTACAAAATACAGGGCGCAGTATTCCTCATAGCAGGCTCCAAAACCACTTGGTCTTGCTTTACTAACGGAAGTTGCTCTAAAACCAAATCATTATAACGTTCATTGGTCAAAATGAGAATATTCTCAGTAGGCACAAATTTATTAAGACGTTTAAAAGTTTTTTGGATTAAAGTGTCCCCTGTACCCAACATATCATGAAACTGCTTTGGGTAAGATGATGTGCTAATTGGCCAAAATCTTGAACCGACACCACCGGCCATTAAAACTGCGTAATAATTTTTGTTCTTCATTTCTTTGTTGCTATTAAACCGAAAGTCAAGGGACTTACCTAGTTCTTATTTAAAGTTAGTTATTTTCTTGTTCTTAACACTATTTCCTACAAACATCATTCAAAAACTAATTCAACCTCAGCATTGGGCTGAAAAAGATACATACGACCGGTAGCTACCTCTACACATTCATAACGCTTTACTCTTCTATTCCCCATTTTATATAATTTTCCGTTATGTATACGAAAAATACTACCCAAGGGAACTTCAAAAACGTAAGTTCTATTTGTTTGTTGTTCATCAAAATGCTTCAGGGCTATTGACAACCTGGCATCTGTACTACTACTTGCTTTAGGATTCTTAAAATGATTAGCTAAAAGAGGCAACAATTGAGTAGGGAATATTTCAGGTCGAATAAATGGTAACATCAGATATTGAAAAATATGTTTCCATTCTGCTCCATGCGGTTTTATACTTCTACCATACTTTTCAAATGCTACTAAATGAGCAATTTCATGTATTAACGTTATTAAAAACCGATATTTATTGAGATTTGCATTTACGGTTATCTGATGCATTCCGTTAGGCATTCTACGGTAATCGCCATGACGCGTAACCCTTTCATTAACCACTTTCAAGTTTACACCTGTTTTCTTGATCAACTCTAAACACGAATCAATAGCCCGTTCGGGAAGATATTTCTGTAACACATTTCTCACTGCGGACAAAAATAAGTTAACTCAACCAATAAATGAAGCTATCTATTATTAAGCCTATGTCAAAATTTATGACATTGAGTAGCTTCAAGCAGCCCTTTGAATTAAATACGGTAAAAGCAATAAGAATATTAGGGCGTACTATTGCTAACCTGAAGCAACTTACCGTTGTAAAACTGATGCCCCGTTAGTGCAAAGTTTTTGATATATTGAGCCATCTCCAAAGCAGTTGTTGGTGCTTCATACCCAGGGAAAGCCTCTTCCAACATTTCAGTCTGGACAGCACCCAAGGCCAATACGTTAAATGAAGGCCCAGTTTCTTTGAACTCTTCCGCCCAAAGTTCTGTGAGCGTAATAACGGCGCCTTTACTAGAACTGTAAGCAGACAGGCCAGGAAACTTAACACTACCCTGAACACCACCCATAGAACTAATAGTTATGACATGCCCATCTTTAGACATTTTAGGAACAACTCTTCTAGTCATCTCTGCAACCCCGAATACGTTTACCTTATAAACAGCCTCGAACTCATCAGCTTCGGTTTCTAGAAAAGGTTTATTCAACAACCGTCCTGCATTATTAATAAGCAAGTCTACGGTTTTAAAATTTTCATCAATGAAATCTTCCATTTTCTTAAAATCCGAAGGATTACCAAGATCAAAAGGAAAACTGAAAATATTCTTGTGGTCTAATTCCGAAATAGGTTTGTCGTTACGTGATAAAGCCAAAACCTTATGCCCCTCATCCGCGAACAATTGAGCCAGTTCAAAACCTATACCTCTACTCGACCCAGTTATAATAACATTTGCCATTAGTTGTATTTGATTTCTTTAGTTGGTGCATTTACGACTCCTTCAATTACTGGAATACTCTTGTTTATTAAATTGGCCATATGTCCAAAATCCATTTCAGAAAGCTCATCGCCTACTTTATGGTAGTGATTAAAGTTCGTGAAGTCAAACGTACTAAAAGTCTGAGATGGCACTCCAAAAGCTTCATGAAACGGGTAATTATCCGACCTTTTGAAAAGATTGAATTCTTTTGCCTTTGGAAGAAAACCTGCATAGGTCTCGTCTGCATATCTATTTGCTACCTCCGCCATGTTCGATTCTTCAAAGCCAGTTAAATAGGCCAAATAATCTTTACCAACCAATGGCACACCAACCATCTCATAGTTAATCATCGCGTAGAGATTAAGATTTTCTTCTTTAAGTTTTTGCGACAAATGTTTTGAACCGAGCAACCCCTTTTCTTCAGCCGTAAAAAGAACAAACATAATACTACGTTTGTTCGTATTTGCCGTACCAAAATAACGCGCTAGCTCCAATACGGTGGTTGTACCTGTTGCATTATCATTTGCCCCGTTAGCTATCTTATCTCCGTTCTCCTCGGCAATTAGACCTATATGATCATAGTGAGCACCAATGATTACAAACTCATTTTTCAATTCAGGGTCATTACCTTCAACCACACCTACTATATTGAATGCTGTTATTTCATAGTCAGGTAAGTTATCTCTATATGTTTCAAAATAAGGCTTAATATTATTCTTTGAGAAAGTATTTTCTATGAACTCAGCCGCTTTTTCTATTCCCTCACTACCGGTATCTCTACCTTGAAGTTCGTCTGAAGCCAAAAAGCCCATAATAGCACCTACTTTTTCTGCGCTAGCAAATTGATTTTGCGAAGTATTTACCGCACTACCTATACCATTAACATCTCCAGCTTTCTTGGGAACTTCCATTAAGCTACGATCAAATTTCACAGCTTCTTCACTTTGAAGGGTTACCGATTCGTCAATTTTTGAAGAGCCACAAGATAAGGCCAACATACCAGCTAAAAACAGAAAAGACTTTTTCATAGGTGTAATAATTTTAAGGTACAATTTAGAAATAAAAAAAGGCATCCCGAAATAACCGAGATGCCTTTATTATAATAGTTTGCTATCTGTTTAAGCCAGCATAGTTACCGGGTTTTCCAAATACGCGCGTAATGTAGATAAAAATTGAGCTGCTGTAGCACCATCAACCGTTCTATGGTCACATGCCAAAGTTACTTTCATTGTGTTACCCACAACAATTTGACCTTCTCTAACCACTGGTTTTTGAACTATAGCACCTACTGATAAAATCGCTGAATTAGGCTGATTGATAATTGAAGTAAACTCCGTGATACCAAACATACCTAAGTTAGAAACTGTAAACGTACTTCCATCCATTTCTGCTGGAGTCAATTTTTTGTTTCTAGCGCGACCGGCCAAATCCTTAACGGCTGAACCAATCTGAGTTAAACTCAACTGCTCCGTAAATTTCAACACAGGAACAACAAGACCTTCGTCTACCGCTACGGCAACACCAACATGAACATGGTGGTTGTAACGTGTAGTATCTCCGTTCCAAGTAGTATTAACTTGCGGATGCTTCTTCAATGCCATGGCACATGCTTTCACAACCATATCATTAAAAGAAACCTTTGTATCTGGCAAGGCGTTGATTTGCTTTCTTGACGCCATTGCATCACTCATATCCACCTCTATAGTAAGGTAATAATGTGGTGCTGTAAATTTAGACTCAGACAATCGTTTCGCTATGGTTTTACGCATTTGCGAATTCTTAACTTCTTCCGAACCTTCTTCTCCTACTGGTAAAATTACCGGAGCGCTTACAGGTGCAGCAGCTTGAACAGCGGCTTTTGGAGCTTGAGCAGCTGCAGCAGGCGTATAACCTTCTACATCTTTTCTAACGATTCTTCCGTTATCTCCAGAACCTTTAACACTAGATAAATCAATACCTTTTTCTTTAGCAATTTTCTTAGCTAGAGGAGAAACAAAAATACGCTGACCGTCGTTTACCGGTTTTGACGCCGAAGTATCTTTGGCAGCTTCTTTCTTAGGCTCTTCTTTCTTAGCATCTGAAGACACTGCTTTTGCACCAGATGATGGCTTAGCATTAAGCACAGCATCAACATCTGTACCTGCAGGTCCTATAACGGCCAATACCGCATCAACCGGAGAAGATTCTCCTTCTTGAATACCAACATATAACAAAGTACCTGTATAGAAAGACTCAAATTCCATTGTAGCCTTATCAGTCTCTATCTCTGCAAGTATATCGCCTTCCTCTACTGTATCACCAACTTTTTTCAACCAAGCAGCAACAGTACCTTCTTCCATAGTATCACTAAGGCGTGGCATCTTTACGATCTCAACACCTTCGGGAACTTCTGCAGAAGCATCACCGGAACCTTCAGAACTATTGCTCTCTGGCTCACTAGCTTCTTCAGTATTTTCATCTTCTGAAGCACCTGTACTTCCATTTAAAAGTGATGAAATATCCTCACCTTCTTCGCCAATAATAGCTAACAAAGAATCTACTGGGGCTCCATCTCCTTCTGCAATACCAATATGCAACAAAGTACCTTCATAGAAAGACTCAAATTCCATTGTAGCCTTATCAGTCTCTATCTCTGCAAGTATATCGCCTTCCTCTACTTTGTCACCAACGTTTTTCAACCATTTGGCTACGGTACCTTCTTCCATGGTATCGCTCAAGCGGGGCATGTTTATTACTTCTGCCATTTTAGCTAATTATTTATGTTCTACAAATGGAAAATCTTCTTGCTCATAGACCATGTCGTACAATTGCTGTACTGGCGGATAGTCAGATTCATCTGCGAATTTCTCACATTCTAAAACTAACTCTTTAACCTTTTTGTCTATTGCTTTTATATCTTCTTCGGATGCGTAATTATTCTCTTTAATAATATCAAGTACTTGAGTAATAGGGTCTATCTTCTGATATTCCTTTACTTCATCCTTAGTTCTATAATGCTGTGCATCTGACATAGAGTGACCCCTATATCTGTATGTTTTCATTTCTAGGAAAGTTGGCCCACCTCCAGAGCGCGCTCTATCAACAGCTTTACTAACTTCCTGAGCTACCGTAACAGGATCCATACCATCTACAGGACCACAAGGCATCTCATAACCTAAACCTAGTTTCCAAATTTCTGTAGAGTAAGATGTTCTTTCTACCGAAGTACCCATGGCATAACCGTTGTTTTCACAAATGAATACAACTGGAAGTTGCCAAAGCATAGCCAAGTTCAATGCTTCATGAAACGCACCTTGACGTACAGCACCATCACCCATATAACATAAGGTAACATTGTCTCTACCCGCGTATTTATCACCAAAAGCCATACCTGCACCTAAAGGAATTTGACCCCCTACGATACCGTGACCTCCGTGAAAACGGTGCTCTTTAGAAAAAATATGCATTGATCCACCCATACCTTGAGAGGTACCTGTAACCTTACCATATAATTCTGCCATTACTCTTTTAGGGTCAACTCCCATACCAATGGGCTGTACGTGATTCCTGTAAGCAGTAATCATACGATCCTTAGTTAAGTCCATTGCATGCAACGAACCAGCCAAAACCGCTTCTTGACCATTATACAAGTGTAAAAAACCTCTAACTTTTTGTTGAATGTATACCTGTGCAAGCTTGTCTTCGAACTTACGCCAGAACATCATATCTTCATACCATTGCAGATATACTTCTTTAGTTATTTTTTTCATTGATGCTAATAATTTGGATTCTTGGTTACAACAACCTGACTATTCCACTTTATTTCGCGGAACGGACCAGAAGGGCAAAAATACATATTAAATTAATAGTTGAAAAAAATAGATGAAAAAGGTTTGTTAGAATTTATCCTAAGGATGTCAAGAACTGTTACAAAAAGGAACTATCGAAGCCTAAAGGCAGAATATCGGCCATAGAATTACATTTGAAAACTTTGCCTTTTTCGCCCATCATCATTAATGCAATAGGTTTTTTCTGCTTGACTTCGTATTCAGAAATAGCCTGTCTGCAGTTGCCACAAGGTGCAGCTGGATCAGTTAATTGATAATTTATAGATGTAGCCGTAATAGCTATAGCCTTTACACCCACTCCCGGATATTTAGCTCCCGCGTAAAAAATTGCGACCCGCTCAGCACAAAGACCTGAAGGGTATGAAGCATTTTCTTGGTTATTACCAATAACAACCTCGCCATTTTCTAGTAGCACTGCTGCCCCAACTTGGAAATTGGAATATGGAGCATAGGCGTTCTTCCTAGCATTAATAGCATCTAACATTAATGCGTTATCTTCTTTTGAAAGCTCTTCAATAGAATCAAAAATGGTCAATTCAAAAGTTATGTTCTGTTTTTGCATACTTCTTTTAGTGAGGGCCTAAAATAAGAAAACCTACCGTATGGCAGGTTTTCTTATTTTATATTTATTGATTTCTTAATCATTATAGAATTCCTCCCCTAAGTTAAAGGTCACGGAAAAACGAAGTGAATTTTCAATTGGATTAGCAATTTTAGAGGTGGAGAATAAATATGATAAATCTATTTGTGCAGATTCAAACTTGAAACCTGCCCCCATAGTAAAATACTTTCTATACCCTTTTACATCGCTTTCATTAAAGTAACCCGTACGGAACATAAAAGCATCTTGATATGTATACTCTGCACCTAAAGCCCATGTCATTTCTTTTAGCTCTTCGCTAAAACCATCAGGCGCATCCCCAAAAGACTTGAAAACTCCGCTTAAAAAACCAATACTTTGGTATTCATCATTATCAATATAATTCAACTCCCCGTCGCCATTAAAATCCTGAGGTGTTGGCACTAACAATTTATTAAATTCAGAAGTAAAACCTAAAACATTATCCTGGTCAAGAATAAAATCGAAACCAAGACCAAACTTTAAGTTAGTAGGAATAAAATTATCTTGGCCATTTTCATCATAAGCTATTTTACCTCCTAAGTTAGAAATATTAAAACCAGCCCTCCATCGACCATCAAACTTATTATAGGCTATTTCTCTCGAACGATAAAAACCAGCAACATCTACCGCGAAAGTACTTCCTGGCACAGCATCTACATTTTCTGTTTGAAATTTAAGATTAGACCTGATATATCTGCCGCCAACGGCCATTGAAAATGTAGGACTTAATTTTAATGAATAAGATCCATCCAAGGACAATTCATTAGGCTTAACTAAGTATCCGGCATCCGAAAAAGTTTGCCGAAACTCAATATCTCCCAATGTAAAATACCTAAGACTAACTGCAAATGCGCTCTGATCGTTTATTTTATTAAAATAGCTTGCGCTCAAAAGCCCTATTCCTGAAACAGTATTCTGCAAATAAGGAGTATATCCCATACTAATCCCCATTTTACGCTCTGCGAACGCAAATTTTGCAGGGTTCCATTGTTGCGAATACGCATCGGTTGAAGTAGCTACACCTAAATCTCCCATACCTGCTGCTCTGGCATCTGCCGTAATATTCAGGAAAGGAACTGCTGTTGTAATTACCCGATCACCTATTTCTTGGGCCGATATTTTACCTGTAAACACAAGCAAAACGAGTATTGAAAGTTTTTTCATTTTTTAATAGAGCTAAATTTAGTCGGTCAAATATTACAATATAGTGCCACATCTAAAAAAAATATTAGATGTATTACATGTAAACGGCCATTTAAGGAATATCTTGCATAAGAATTACAATATTTTTAAATTTTCGTTTCAAATTAAAATCGGTGCACAAAGTACGTACATCTTTTGTAATTTCGCGTTCCTAAAAAATTATTAGGTTAGGCCCACATGTTTTTAAGCAAAAGAAATACGTGTAGCCATACTATAAAGCTATTTGTACCGTTATGATTTTTAAGGCGGCTTAGGTTATATCAAAACACAATAGCTCCTGTTTGACAAAATAATTTTTGGCAAATAAAATATTATGTGCAAAACATCGTTTTATATGCCGAAAGTGATACTAAAAATTAATCAAAATAAAATAACCACCTGCGCTACCATTTTAGCAGTGGTACTATTTGAACTCAAGTCCTAATTATGAAAAAACAGTTTATCAAAGTTGTACTTTCTTGTGCAGTACTAGCAGGAGGTTTTACAGTTACCAGCTGTAAGAAATCCGGTTCCTCCAAAGATGTGTCGAGAGCCACAGGTTGGAAAATAAATGCCAAAGAAGGTGGTTTTCAATACAATACGGATTTTAAAGAACAAGAAACGGCTCCAGGCCTTGTATTTGTTGAAGGTGGTACTTTCACCAAAGGTAAGGTACAAGATGACGTTATGCATGATTGGAACAACACTCCAACATCGCAGCACGTTCAGTCCTTTTATATGGACGAGACTGAGGTAACTAACGTTATGTATTTAGAGTATCTTGATTATTTAAAGAGTGTTTATCCTCCAGAAGATCCTAAATATACCAATATCTATAAAGGAGCTTTGCCAGATACATTGGTATGGAGAAACCGTTTAGGCTTTAACGAGACCATGACCAATAACTACTTAAGACATCCTGCTTACGCAGAATATCCTGTAGTTGGTATTAACTGGGTTCAAGCTACCCAATTTGCTGAATGGCGTACAGACCGTGTAAACGAAGTTATGCTAGAAAGAGAAGGATATTTGGCAGAAGATGCTAAATATAAAGCAGCACAAGGAGATGTTACAGGTACTTTCAGCACACAGGCTTATCTTAACAGACCTGAATCTGTTTACAATGGTCAAATAGATTCTTTACAAGGAAAAGCTAAAAAAGACAGTGTAAATACATTTGCAAAAAGAAGTAGCGGTGTAATTATGCCAGAATATAGATTACCTACAGAGACTGAATGGGAATATGCTGCCCAAGCAAACCAAGGTACTCGTGAATATAACAACTATAGAGGTAGAAAAAAATATCCTTGGGATGGTGATTACACTAGAAACGGACAACGCGTAGGTAGAGGTGATCAATTGGCCAACTTTAAGCAAGGTAAAGGAGATTACGGCGGAATTGCTGGATGGTCTGATGATGGCGCTGATATTACTGCTCAAGTAATGTCTTACAAGCCTAACGATCTTGGACTTTATGACATGGCCGGTAACGTTGCCGAATGGGTAGCTGATGTTTACAGACCTATAGTAGATGATGAAGTAAGTGATTTCAACTACTACCGTGGTAACATTTATATGAAAACTGCAATTGGCGAAGATGGCAAAGTAAACATTCTTAGAGATTCTGTAATGTATGATACTATGCCAAACGGAAAAATAATTGCCATGAATCTTCCAGGAGAAATTAAAATGGTTCCTGTTGATGAAGAAGAAACCTACCTAAGAACAAACTTCTCTTCTAGTGATAACAGAGGATACCGTGATGGTGATGCAGGTTCGTCTAGATTCTTTGACCAGTTTAGCGATGAGGATGAAGAACAAGAGGACAGCAAAAAAATGTACAACTCACCAAAGCACAGTGTTGAGCGTGACTCAGCAGGAAAGTTAGTACGTGAATATGACCACTCAAACAACAGATCAACGTTAATTAATGACGAAGTAAGAGTTTACAAAGGTGGTTCATGGAGAGATAGAGCTTACTGGTTAGACCCAGCACAAAGAAGATATATGCCACAGTATATGGCTACCGATTATGTTGGTTTCAGATGCGCAATGTCTAGAGTTGGTTCTAAGTCTAAAACAAAGAACAAAACACCAAGGGGCAAAAAAGTAAGATAAGCTCTTTAAAATATAATTTTCTAGAAAGTCCCGGTACATTATGCCGGGACTTTTTTTATACTTTTACTTTATGAAAACAGCGCAATTACATAGTATCTTTTTGGAGTTTCCTGAAATATGTACGGATACTAGAAAAATAAAACAAAACAGTATTTTCTTTGCTCTAAAGGGAGATAACTTTAATGGAAACAAATATGCTTCTGCGGCATTAGAAAACGGTGCTGCATATGCCGTTATTGATGAAAAAGAATATGCAGAGTCTGATAAATATATTGTAGTTGATGATGTATTGAAGGCGCTTCAAGAATTGGCTTCCTTCCATAGAAATCATTCCACCGCTAAGGTTATTGGATTAACTGGAAGTAACGGCAAAACAACCACCAAGGAACTGATTAACTCAGTACTATCAAAAAAGTACCGCACCATAGCTACCAAAGGTAACCTCAACAATCATATTGGCGTACCCCTTACCCTACTCTCCATTAAAGAAGATACCGAGATTGCTATTGTAGAAATGGGAGCCAACCATCAAAAAGAAATTGAATTTCTATGTAGTTTGGCGCAACCAGATTTTGGATACATTACAAATTTTGGAAAAGCCCATATTGAAGGTTTCGGAAGTGAAGAAGGTGTTATTAAAGGCAAGAGTGAATTATATGATTTTCTAATTAAAAACGATAAACATGTTTTCATGAATGCAGATGACCCTATTCAACTTCAAAAATTGGGTGGTTACATCAAAAAATATGGATTTAGCACCAATCAAAAAGAGTTTTACAAAATAGCATTTTCAGGTGCAAACCCATTTGTAAAAGCAACTGTTGAAGATAACAGCATAGAATCGCAATTAGTAGGAAGTTACAACTTTACCAACTGCGCTGCTGCTATTCTAATGGGAAAATATTTTAATGTTCCTTTGGAAAAAATTAAGGAAGCCATAGAAGGCTACTCCCCTAGCAACAACCGTTCACAAATTATTACCCGTAACGGCCGACAAATTATCCTTGATGCCTATAACGCCAACCCAACAAGCATGAAGGCCGCTCTAGAAAACTTTTCTCAAATGGAAGGGAATCACAAAATTGCATTTCTTGGGGATATGTTCGAATTGGGAAGTATAGCCGCTGCAGAACACCAAAACATAGCCGATTTAGCCACGAAACTAAAATTTGATGAGGTGATACTTGTGGGCGAAAACTTTAACCGTGTAGAAACTCACCTTAAGAAATATAGCTCGTTTGATAAACTCAAAGAGTTTCTTAAGGATAATCAACTACATTCAGAAAGTCTTATTCTTATAAAGGGATCTCGAGGCATGGCTTTAGAACGAATTCTGGATACTATCTAATTACACTAAACAAGAAAGGGCGGCGCTCCCTAAAGCACCGCCCCAACTATCTATTTACTTATAATACTACCCTAACTTAACTCTGTTTTCTACAATTTCCTTTATAGGAACAATTAGCTTACCTTCTTTTGTATTCAAGGTTACACTTATATTATCTATTGCCTCTATAGTTCCTTCTATATCAGCAAACTTAACTTTATCGCCAACGGCATAATTTTTTCTTGCATAAAAAGTCTTTAATAGGCTCTCTACCACATTTCTAGACCCAAGACCCAGACCTAATGCAAAGGCTAACAAAAATGCTCCAAGTATAAGGGTAAAGTTACTTGTGAACATAGACGTATCTATACCCGCTTGGTTTAATGCAGTAATTGTCACAAAAATTATTATGACATAAAAACTATACTGCTTACAAGCTTACCTCCTCCAAAACCCATAGAGTCAAAGACGCTCTTTAACGCAGACTTTATAAGTTTAGCAGCATACAATCCGATCATAAGAATGACCATAGCACTAAGCAGAATAGGCAAGTAACGTAATAGGTTAGCAATTTCTTGCGATATGATAGTTAACTCTACAATATCTGCAGCTACGATTATGAAGACTAATAAAAGAATGTATTTTACGAATTGAAGTAAAACTTTTTCAATATCGATTTTTACATTACTATCCCCAAACAACTTTGCTTCATTTATTTTATCCGAAAGCTTACTTAATTGCGCAATCTTAAATACTTTCTTTAAAACAAAACGAACTATCTTACTAATAGCCCAACCAATCAGCAAAATTACTATTGCGCCTATAATGTTAGGCAATGCGGAAGCAATATCATTTATGATTGAGGTTAAGGTATTGAAAGCTAAATTTTGCCACTCTGAAACTTTATCCATTTTTCTCTTAGATGTTACGCGTTAAATAATGTCGGGGTTAGTTTTGAATATATCTTCAATTGCAGACTTATAGTTACATGTGAACAAGTTAGCCATGTCCATAACAAGTTTAGCCGAAGCTATATCATCCATAACTTTCTTTTTCAAATGCGGAGGAACCTCATGTAGCGAGTCTTCCATTTCCTTAAATGGGTTTTTCTTTTCCATAGACGTTATGGTATTTTATTATAAGCTTCCACTATACGTGACTTAGCTCGTTTCAGCCGCATTTTAACGGCACTTTCACCAACATCTAAAATTGAGGTCAGTTCTTTTATCGATATATCGTCTTGATATTTTAAAAGCAATATTTTTTTGTCCTCGGGATCAATCAATTCCAAGGCTTTTTTAAGTTTTTCCGAACGCATATTCGCTATTTCCGCATCATCATCCACAACCGCCATAGGCTTCGTAGATTCGGAAATAGAATCAGACTTATCGCTCATCAACCTCTGCTTGTTCCTGTTTACATAATTCACACAAAAATTATATGTGAATGCGTATACCCAGGTAGAGAATTTTGATTTTCCTTTAAAACTTGACAGTTTTACAAAAAGCATCAAAAAAACATCTTGCGTAAGATCTTGAGCTTCTGCTTGCGAATTGGAAAAACTGTAACATTTATTATACACCCTTTGAGCATACCTATCGTAAAGCACGGCAAACAGCATGGCATTATTGTGCCTAGCTATTTTTCGCACGAGCTCTTCATCCGACATTGACTCCGGTACTACTTCTGTTTCCAATATTTGGTATAGGTTGCTTGTTACTTAATTGCGATTCATAAATAAACAAAAAATCTCTTTATGAATCTTAACAGACTTATCAAAGACATGCAAAGGTAAAAATATACCATCAAGAACCACCCTTAATGTTTAAAAGTAATTAACGAGACTTCTTATTGACCAAAATACATGTTTGCTACATATTTCAAAGAACGCCTAGGAAAGGCATTTGCCTTAACAAAAATGGATACTAAAAACTGACTCTTAAGTTAAAACTAAACGTTCAATTTTTCATGTCTTCTGCGATAGGTTTTTTCTATCTTTTCCAGTCTTTTTTGTCTCGCCTTTTCATTTGCTAAACTTAAAGATTTTCTCTCCTTAGCTGCAGCCTCATCTGCAAGACCTAAAGATTTTGCCTCATTTATCACAGAGTCATCCGCGAAACCTATTGGCTTAATGTCCTTGGTTACGCCATTTGGCGAAAAAAGTATGTTAGGTAACATTACTACCATACCTAAAAGGAATATGGCAATACTTATACTGAAAAAAACAAATACAAGATCATTCATCATATAGTAATTTAGTTAGTGTATAGAATTAGACACAACAATTATTAAAAAGTCACATCAAATAATATACTTCTACAAATACGATAGATAAATTTAGAAAATCAGTCAAAAATAAGGACTACTCTTGAAGCGCTACAAACTGAAAAGGGAATAAAAAAGACTACTGTAACAGACAGATATTATTCTAATCGTTCTTTTACGTTTTTTCTCAGTTTAACCTTTCTCCGCGGTCTCGAAGAACTGTTACCTTCCTTGATATATTTTTTAGATTTCAATACAGAAGGTATTACAAATAATACTATGACCAAGAAGATGATTAAACTAACAACTAAAAGCAGAATAAATGGATTAAACACACTTAGTAATTAACGGGTTATATACCTAGTAGGAAACCACTTAAGCCAAAAAGTCACTTTAACAAGAATAAATATTCATTTATTCCCTAAAAAAAAGGAGTTTTAGGCCTAAAAGGTCACTAAAACCGAAAAATATGATTTTCGCGAAGACAAAGTGCGAATCATAATAATACTACTAACAAAGTGTAATAATGTGGGACATACTGGATTCGAACCAGTGACCTCTGCCCTGTCAAGGCAGCGCTCTAAACCAACTGAGCTAATGACCCTAAAATAGAAGGTCAAAGGTAAAATTAATTTCGGATTAAGAAAACATTAATTAGACCACTTCGCACCAACAATCCATTTCTAAATTGTTCTGCTCTTAAGGCCAATGCCTTACCAATCTAATCCAACCAAGAGAAACCCTCTAAAACTCTTCAATTCACAGTTACACTAACAGTTTATTCTATGAAAATCACCAATTAATGAAATGCACAATAACTGAACAATGCATATTTTGACCATTTGTTACCCTATTGCTAACATCAGGAATATGTATTTTGCACCAATCGCATTAGATTTACTAAATCTCACATAAAGATTGCTAGATAATTTTAGGAAAAGTTAATCGTACAGTTACTACGACTCACTTATTCAAAAAAGAAAGAAATTATTTAAAATCGATTTATCATCAACCGGAACGAAAAGATTAGAACCAATAATTATGATTGCACTAGAATTCACAACATTTATAGGTCGTTTTCACCCCCTCTTTGTACACATGCCAATTGGCTTTCTTTTTCTTGCCATTGCATTAGAATGGTACGAAAGCTTCAAAAAAACTGAGGTTAAAAGTAAATTAATCCCCATCGCTTGGCTACTAGGAGCATTAAGTGCTGCTGGAGCTGCTGTTACTGGTTGGTTCTTGGGAGAAACAGGCTTATACGAAGAAGAGTACTTATTTTCGCACCGTTGGCTTGGCATAGCTTTGGTCGTTGTTGCTTTTATAGGATGGTATCTTAAAAGTAAGCCAAAAGCTTTTCCTATTAAATTACAACACGGTTTCAATATACTTTTATTGGCCATGCTTTTTATTGAAGGCCATAAAGGTGGAAATTTAACACATGGCGAAACTTATCTTACGGAATACGCACCTGCTCCTATTCAAAAACTATTAGGTGGTACGGAAGACAAAAATGCGCTTCCGAAGTTTGCCAACCCAGATTCCGTTCAGGTGTATGCTAATTTGGTAGCTCCAATTTTTCAAGCAAAATGTGTAGGTTGCCATAACGATAAAATAAAAAGAGGCGGACTTAATATGAGTCATCCAGATTCTTTAAGAATGGGTGGTGAGAGCGAAAATGTTATTGCAGCAGGAAACACGCAAGAGAGCGAACTGTTTAGAAGGATTACGCTTCCACCAAAGAACGTAAAATTTATGCCACCTACTAACAACGCCCTCACCTACGATGAAATAAAAACCGTAGAATGGTGGATTGAACAAGGAGCTCCTTTTGAAGGCTCCCTTACCAGTTTAGAAGTTACTGAAAATATAAAGCCGGTTTTACTTAGACGTTACGGCATTGACACCAACCCCAAAGCTTGGTACGAAACCGTACAACTTAAAAAATTAGACAGTACACAACTGTCAAACCTAGTTCAAAATGGGTTTGAAGTTAAAACTCTAGGACCTGATAACTCATTATTAGATATCAAATATTCTGGATCCGACCTAACCAAAGAAAAACTGGCTGAACTTGAAAAGGTAAAAGAATACATTACTTGGCTATCCCTTGCCAATAGTAATGTTACGGATGAATGGCTTTCTAGTGTCTCACAATTTTCCAACCTTACCCGTCTACAATTAGAAAAAACAGGAATAACAGATAAAGGAGTGGCTCACCTATCTGGATTACAGCATTTAGAAGCACTTAATCTATATGGAACCAAAGTAACTGATGCCTGTCTACCCGATATAGAGAAAATAAGTAGTCTTAAGCGTGTTTATTTATGGCAAACAGGTGTTAGTGCCAAAACAGCCAAAAATATACAGGAGAGCAACGAGAAGCTAAAAATTGTAATCGGAAAAGGATAGATAATTACCGAACCATTGAAACTAAAAAATCCCGTCTAATTGAATTAGATGGATTTTTTTTATGAATCACAATGTTGATATTACCCAATAAAACTGCCCAAAATAAAAAAATCCTCAAGCATTTTCATGCTTGAGGATTCTGGTGGGCAATGAGGGATTCGAACCCCCGACCCCCTCGGTGTAAACGAGGTGCTCTGAACCAACTGAGCTAATTGCCCCAAAAGGTGTGCAAATATAAGACTCTTTTTTAGTTCTCAAAAGAAAAAAGAAAAAAAATTAAATAACTTCTGAAACAGTGAACGTACTACCTCCAATAAAGATGAAATCCTCAGGTCCCGCATCTGCCAGAGCTGCGCTATAAGCAGCCTTAACAGCCGTAAACCTTTTGCCGACCAAGCCAAATTCCTTCGCCCTGTCTACCAACTCATTAACCTCTAATCCACGAGAAATTTCCGGGGACGTAAAGTAGTATTCTGCATCTTTCGGAAACAATGGTAGTATCGTATTAAGGTCCTTGCCTTTCACAAAACCTAGGACTATAAATAATTTTTTAAATTTCTGTTGGGTTACCTGATTTATCACAATAGACAGACCTTCTTTGTTATGTGCCGTGTCACAAATAACAGTTGGGGCAGTTTGTAATTGCTGCCACCTTCCCATTAAGCCCGTATTTTGAACTACTTTAAGAAGTCCAGAACGCATTTGGTTATGAGTAATAGCAAAACCACCAAGCTTTTCTATAACAGCTATAACTCCTTTTACATTCTTTTCTTGATAAGCTCCTAAAAGCGAGGTTTCATACACCTCATCAATTTCTTGTTCGGCATAAATGAGCTTTGCATTTTTTGATTTAGAAACATCCTGAAAAGTTTCTGCGGTCTCAGTCTGAAACTCGCTTACCACCACAGGAACACTTTCTTTAATAATTCCGGCTTTCTCAAAAGCTATCTTAGGTAACGTATCTCCTAACATATCTACATGATCAAAACCTATATTAGTAATAAGGCTTACTTCTGGCGTTATAATATTGGTAGAATCCAACCTTCCTCCTAAACCAACCTCTACTATGGCTATATCAACCTTTTCCTTTGCAAAATAATCGAAGGCCATGCCAACGGTCATTTCAAAAAAGGATAGATGATGATTTTCAAAAAAGGATTGATTGTTCGCTATAAATTCAATCACGAAGTTTTCTCCTACACATTCGCCATTTATGCGAATCCGCTCTCTAAAATCTTTTAGATGAGGTGAAGTATATAAACCAACCTTGTAACCCGCTTCTTGAAGAATAGATGCTAGCATATGACTACTAGATCCTTTTCCGTTGGTTCCACCAACATGAATGCTCTTGAATTTATTTTCCGGATTACCTAAATGATTTGCGAAGTTGCGAATACCATCAAGTTTGGCATTATAGGCTTGCTTTCCTTTTTGTTGATACATTGGAAGTTGCGTAAACATCCAATCTAAAGTCTCCTTATAGGTCACTCTCCTAGCTTAAAATTAACCACCACAAAACCGACTTGTTGACTTGGCGCATTAGAATCCAAGTTCCACTTGTGCTTCATAGCTGTTTTCTTTGCTGGATCCAATAAGCAAGGACTATTATTGGTAGTTCCTTTAACCCCTGGTGTAGCACTTACAACGTTACCGTTCCGGTCCACAATGATTTTCACCACTACTCTACCTTCTTGATTACATTGTTGTTTTACTTGACCTTTACCAACCAAAGAACGGCCGTTCAGTCCATAACCACCTGTTCCGCTACCAGAACCTGGGCTACCATAATAACTAGTTGCGTAAGGGTCACCATCTTGTTGTCCTTTATCGCCAGCTCTGTTATCGTCACCTTCACTGCCTGAAGCATTCCCATCAGATTTACTGATGCCACCAATAAGGGCATCAAGCTTTTTCTTTTTGGCTTCCTGCTCTTTACGGGCTTTATCTTCTGCAGCTTTTTTCTCTTGAGCTTTTTTAGCAGCTTCGGCTTTTGCTTTTTTCTGAGCGTCCTCCGCCTTTTTCTTAGCAGCCTTCTGAGCATCCTCTGCCTTCTTCTTAGCTTCCTCTGCTTTTTTAATTTTGATGGATTCTTCGTTCTCTTGCGTCAACACCTTTTCCGCCGGAGCTTCTTTAGCTACGACTTCCTCAGGTACATCTTCTGCAACCTCCTCTATCTCTTCTACAACTTCTTCTTGTTTTGAAGGCTCAACAGGTGGTGTATCCAAAGGTTCTGAACGAATCTTCTCTTTAGGCTGTACTTTTCCACTACCAAATTCGGTTGTACCGAAATTAACGGAAATCCCGTTTTCGATAGGTGGGTCCATATAGGTAAGACCTATATAGAACAATACAAGCAAGAGTACACTTAGCAGAAATGTAGTAAGTGTAAATGATTTTTTTTTGTGTCTCGTGTCTAGGAATGACATTAATTGGGTCGCACAGCCAAGATTACCTTATAACTATTTCTATTGGCAATATCCATAACGTTAACCGCTTCTTTAATAGCAACGCTTTCTTCAGCCCTTAAAATAATAGTGGGTTTATCTTGCCCTTCTAGTGCCTTTTTAAGTTCAATTTCTATGTATTCTCCGTTTATCTTCTCGTTGTTGACGTAGTACTGTAAGTTCTTATCTATACTTACAGATACGTTTTGCGTATTCGTAGACTTTCCTTTTGCCTTAGGTAATAATAAATCCAAAGCATTTGGAGAGTTTGCAGTAAGCATGAAAAATATCAATAGCAGAAATACTATATCTGTCATTGAAGACATGCTAAAATCCGGACTAACCTTGTTTCTTCCTTTTAATTTCATGTCTCGCGAATTATAGAGGTTCGTTCAACAAGTCTAGGAAATCTACGGCGTTAGCCTCCATTTTATGTACCACCTTATCGGTTCTGTTCACCAAGTGGTTATATCCAATATAAGCAATAATACCTACAATCAATCCAGCAACGGTAGTTGTCATTGCCGTATAAATACCAGAGGCCAAAGAGCCCATTTCAGCTTGACCACCACTAGTTGCCATTTCATGAAATGCCAATATCATACCGATTACAGTTCCTAAAAACCCGATCATTGGCGCAGCACCGGCAACAGTTGCCAAAATGCTTACGTTCTTCTCCAATTTATAAACCTCTAAGGTTCCTGCATTTTCAATAGCGGTATTAATATCATCCAAAGGCTTCCCTATTCTAGAAACTCCTTTTTCAGTTAATCTCGCTACTGGCGAATCTGTCTGCGCACAAAGCAATTTTGCCGCGTCCAAATTACCATTGGTTACATAATCACGAATCTGGTTCATGAAATTACTATCTATCTTGGATGCCGCCTTAATAGCGAATATGCGCTCAAAGTAAATATAGAGAGCCACAAACAGCATGATAAAAAGTACTGATATAATAAGTACACTTCCTGTACCGCCATTGAATATCAAATCGATAACAGAAAGTGTCTTCTCTTCTGACATAACATCCGCAGCTGCAGGATCTTGAGCCATATCTTGAAATAACATCATAGAATTCTTTGGTATTAGAGTTGCCTCTATAACGGTATTTTGTCGATTAAATTATGCGTTCAACACAAAATCTCTTAATAAAATAAAAGTAATCGCTCCTGAAACAAAACCGATCAATGCCAACCATGCTATATTCTTAAAATACCAGAAGAAATCTATCTTCTCCATACCCATAGCTACTACCCCTGCGGCAGACCCGATAATCAACATACTACCACCTGTACCAGCTGAATATGCAATAAAGTGCCACAATGGATTATCTAATGGTTCTGAGAACATTCCTAAACTAGCCGCAACTAAAGGAACATTGTCAATAACAGCAGAGCCAATACCAAATAACATAACAACAATGTCTGTGTTAGGAATAGCATTGTTTAGACCTTCTGCATAATGAAACAGCATACCCAACGACTCTAAAGCCGCAACCGCTAACAATATCCCCAAGAAGAATAAAATACTTGGAAGTTCAATTTTAGATAATGAAGCGTGTACCGGACTGTGATGACCTACTGTATCGTCACCTTCGCCTTCAACATTTGATAAACTGAATTTTGAATTACTGTATATTTCAGCAAATGTCGCTACGACCGCTAAAGAAAGCATCATACCAACGTAAGGTGGCAAATGAGTAACTGTTTTGAAGAATGGTACAAAAACAATAGCACTCAAGCCCAAATACAACATGGTTGCTCCATATTTAGATTTAGGTTCCTCTACGGTTTCTATGTCATTATCAAGAGTACCTCTAAAAGCTTTAAATCTACTTGCTATCAATACTGGCACAACCATACAAACTATTGATGGCACAAGAACGTGCTCTACCAATTGTAGCGCAGATACTTTGTTCGCTATCCATAACATGGTAGTAGTTACATCACCAATTGGTGACCATGCACCACCAGCATTGGCGGTAATGATAATCATACCCGCAAACCATAAACGTGTATCCCTATCTTTTATCACTTTTTGCAAAATAGTGATCAATACGATGGTTGCGGTTAAATTGTCAATTATAGCGGAAAGAACAAAGGCCAATATAGAAAACAACCATAATAGCTTTCGTTTACTTTTAGTTCTTATGAAACCTTTTATAGTTGCAAAACCATCAAAATAATCAATGATTTCCACAATGGTCATCGCCCCCAGCAAAAAGACTAGTATTTCTGCGGTTTTACCTAAATGATGGAGTAAAATTTCATCAAGATGGGTGGGTTCAAGCTCCCTGAGCTCGGTATTGACTTCGAAAACATCCATATGGGTAAGGGCAATAATAGCCCAAAGAATGGCCATCATGGCTAAAGCCGGAATCAGCTTATCTATTTTGAGGTTATGCTCTAGGGTAATCGCAAGATAACCTGCGAGGAATACAATGATAATAATGGTCTCCATACTCGTTCTATTTATATTAGTTGTTTCAATGCAATTTCAAATGCCGTTTGGCTGATGTTCTCTTTCGAGGGGTTTTGTTTATATATGTTCAAAATAGCTTTTCGGATGGTCTCCGAAGTGTCGCTAAAGATAAGCTCATCATCAATACCTACTCTTTTTTCCATGAAGTAAGCAAAAACACGGGCCATCCCACAATTGGATATGAAATCTGGAATTAAGCTAACCTTGCCATCCGTATATTCCATTATAGATCCAAAGAAAATTTCTTTATCTGCGAAAGGCACATTGGCCCCACATGAAATAACTTCTAGACCTGTATCGATCAAACTGCTAATCTGATCTCTAGTTACCAAGCGAGATGCAGCACAAGGTGCGAATATTTCCGTTTGTAAAGACCAAATACGGTTATTTATTTCTTCAAAAGGAATCATTTCTCCCGCTTTTGCGATTAAATTGTTCCCATCCTTGTTCAGAAATAAGGTTTTTATTTCCTCAAATGAGAAACCTTCTTCTTTAATCACGCCACCAGCCCTATCAATTATTCCCACTACTTTTGCACCCATTTGGGCCAAATAGTAAGCTGCAGCGCTACCTACGTTTCCAAAACCTTGGACTACCGCCCTCTTACCAACAACACTACCTCCGTAAATATCGTAATAGTGTTTTACTGCCTCGGCTACGCCATAACCAGTAATCATATCTGCAACAGTATACTTTCTTGAAACCTCAGGAGAATAATTTGTATTCTCCAAAGCTTTAATCACCCCAAGACGTAATTGTCCAATTCTGTTTATCTTATCTGCTTCGGTTGGTTTAAAATGCCCGTTAAAGACTCCTTCTTGTGGATGCCAAACACCTGCATCTTCCGTAATAGGAATAACTTCGTGTATTTCATCTACATTAAGGTCACCGCCCGTTCCATAGTAACTTTTTAATAATGGAGATACAGCATGGTACCAACGCTCAAGCACTCCTTTTTTTCTTGGGTCATTAGGATTGAAGTTTATTCCCGATTTAGCTCCTCCTATTGGAGGACCTGAAACCGTAAACTTTACCTCCATGGTTTTTGCTAGAGAAAGCACTTCATTCATATCCAACCCTTCTCTCATTCTAGTTCCGCCACCTGCTGCCCCACCTCTAAGGGAATTTATAACCGTCCAACCTTCGGCTTCGGTCTCACTGTCTTTCCAATTAAAGACAATTTCGGGTGCCTTATTCTCGTATACCTTTAATAACTCTTTCATTTTTAATTGATTTAAATACTATTACGACTCCAATTCTGCTCATCCGAAAACTTCTCTTTCTCTACGCCAAAACGGCGTTACTGCTGTGTCATAATCTTGCGTTTAAATCAATTTCAAAAACCAATTCAACAAATATAAAAATTTGGCTTGGGATACAAAGTTTTTGACAGCTAATGAATGATTAATTTTAAAAAAAATAGCCACCAATGCTAGGTGCACAATTTATTCCAGAAGCTTATATTTGTAGAAGCTCAAAAAAAGACATAAAAATTATGGAATTCTCATTATCAGAAGAACATTTAATGATTAGACAAGCTGCGCGCGATTTTGCTCAAAACGAATTGTTGCCCAGTGTTATTGAAAGAGACGAAGCTCAAAAGTTCCCTGCCGAACAAATCAAAAAACTAGGTGAGCTTGGTTTTTTAGGAATTATGACAGACCCTAAATATAATGGTAGCGGAATGGACACCCTATCTTATGTTATTGCCATGGAAGAACTTTCTAAAATTGATGCATCTGCATCAGTGGTAGTTTCCGTAAACAACTCATTAGTTTGCTGGGGACTGGAAACCTTTGGAAACGAAGAGCAGAAACAAAAATACTTATCACCTTTAGCCTCTGGAGAGGTCATAGGCGCGTTCTGTCTTTCTGAACCTGAAGCAGGCAGCGATGCTACTTCGCAAAAAACGACTGCTATAGACAAGGGAGACCATTATATTTTAAATGGCACCAAAAACTGGATTACAAACGGTGGCACGGCTAGTACCTATATAGTAATAGCCCAAACAGATAGAGAAAAAGGACACAAAGGCATTAATGCCCTTATTGTTGAAAAAGGGATGCCAGGTTTTGAAATAGGACCTAAAGAGAACAAATTGGGCATCCGCGGAAGCGACACTCACTCCCTTAACTTTAATGATGTTAAGGTTCCTAAAGAGAACAGGATTGGCGAAGATGGCTTTGGCTTTAAATTTGCCATGAAAACTTTAGCTGGCGGAAGAATAGGTATTGCAGCCCAAGCTCTAGGTATTGCGGCAGGTGCTTATGAAATGGCACTCAAATATTCCAAACAAAGAAAAGCTTTTGGCACAGAAATATCCAATCACCAAGCCATAGCTTTTAAACTTGCGGATATGCACGTACAAATTGAAGCCGCACGTAACTTAGTTTATAAGTCCGCTTGGGAAAAGGATCAAGGCATGAATTACGATTTATCTGGTGCAATTGCTAAACTTTATGCTTCGCAAGTTGCAATGGACACTACTATTGAAGCCGTACAAATTCACGGAGGCAACGGTTTTGTTAAGGATTACCACGTAGAACGGCTAATGAGAGATGCCAAAATAACACAGATCTACGAAGGAACTTCTGAAATTCAAAAAATAGTGATTTCAAGAAGTATTTTAAAAGATTAAGATTCTACTGGGGACTTACCCCCGTTAAATTTATCACGTTTTTAGCCAAAATTAAGACTAAACACCACAACACCATTCAAAACAGAGGGGGTTAGCTTCAAAATTGAAGAAATATAACAAATACCCCCTCAAAAAACCTTTCACAGGTCTGTTGAATGTCCTAATTTTACCATTCTGATAAATTTAGCTCACATAAAAACCATATCTGAATATTTTTCAATGTTTTATTCAAAACGTTGAATTTTTAATTGATTTGAAAAGAATAACTGCTAATTATTCATCAGAAATGCTATTTTTGAATAAATACCACAATTTATGACGTTGAAGAAGCAAGGGTTGTACCTACCGGAATTTGAACATGACAACTGTGGCGCAGGTTTTATCTGTAGCCTTAAAGGAAAGAAGTCTAATGATATCATACATAAAGCACTAGAGATACTAGATAAATTAGAGCACCGTGGAGCGGTAAGTTCTGATGGAAAGACTGGTGATGGTGCGGGTATCCTTATAGATGTACCACATGATTTCTTTAAAGCGGTCTGTGATTTTGAACTTCCAGAACCAGGTGAGTACGCAGTAGGTAATATATTCTTACCTCAAAAAGATAATCAGCGTGATTTCTGTATTTCTACTTTTGAAGAAAACATAGAAAAGCAAGGCTTAAAACTATTAGGATGGAGAGATGTTCCGGTAAACAGATCTATTCCTGGCCGTGTTGCTATGGAAACCGAGCCTTTTGTTAAGCAGATTTTCATTGCGAAGGAAAACCCTGAACAGGACTATTTTAACTTCAACCTTAAATTGTTCATCGCAAGAAAAGTTACAGAGCATTCTGTAATAAATTCAAAACTTTCGGAAAGCCAGTTCTTTTATGTTCCTAGTCTTTCTACAAAAATTATCATATTCAAAGGGCTTTTGATGCCTAAAGACATCAGCCTATACTATAAGGACTTAATGGACCCTCGTGTGGTAACACGTTTATCATTGGTTCACCAACGTTTTTCTACTAACACCTTCCCTACTTGGGATTTGGCACAACCATTCCGTTACATGTGTCACAATGGTGAGATAAACACACTTCGTGGTAACGTATCTAGAATGCGCTCACGAGAAGAATTATTAAAGAGTGATTGGTTCGGAGATGAAATAAAAAACATCTTACCTATTATACTTCCCGGAAAATCAGATTCTGCCACTATGGACATGGTTGTAGAGCTTTTATTAATGACAGGAAGGTCTTTACCAGAAGTAATGATGGTATTGATACCGGAAGCATGGGAGAAAAACCCAGATATGTCTGAAGCCAAAAGAGCTTTTTACGAGTATCACTCATGTATGATGGAACCTTGGGATGGTCCTGCATCTGTACCTTTTACCGATGGAAACTATATTGGAGCTGTACTTGACCGTAATGGTCTACGCCCATCTAGATATACAGTTACCAAAAATGACTACGTAATTATGTCATCGGAAACTGGTGTATTAGACATCGCTCCTGAAAATGTAGAGTTTCACGGTAGACTTGAGCCAGGAAAAATGTTCTTGGTAAATATGGAAGAAGGCCGCATCATTAATGATGAGGAAATTAAAGAAGACATTGCTAGCCGTCACCCATATAAAGAATGGTTAGACAAAAACCTTGTTCACTTAAAGAACATACCTTATAATGATTGTCCGTTATTTTTAGGCGAAGCTTCGCTTGAAAAACGTAAATCTGTTTTTGGTTATACCTTAGAGGATATTAATACTATTATCCTTCCAATGGGTAAAACCGCCAAAGAGCCAATTGGTTCAATGGGATCAGATACGCCAATTGCTGTGCTTTCTGAGCGTCCACAGTTGATTTATAATTATTTCCAACAATTATTCGCACAGGTTACCAACCCACCGTTGGATGGTATTCGTGAAGAATTGATTACAGATATCAGCCTTACTTTAGGTAGTGATCATAATATATTTGAATTCTCAGAATTACATTGTCGTAAACTGAAAATTCAAAATCCGGTTATATCCAAAGAAGATTTGGATAAAATCAAAAATTACGATGCTAGTCCTGATTACAAAGTGGTTTCTATTCCTATGTTATATGAATTAGAAAGAGGCCATAACGGAATAGAAGATGCACTAGAGTCTGTTCTAGACCAAGCTTCAAAAGCTATTGATGAGGATGCTAATATTATTATCTTATCGGATAGAAACGTAAGCGAAACAATGGCACCAATACCTGCGCTACTAGCATGTTCTTACGTAAATAGTGGTCTTCAGCGCTTAGGGAAACGTAATAAACTAAGTATCATAATAGAATCTGCTGAACCTAGAGAAGTACATCACTTCTGTTTATTGTTCGGTTTTGGTGCCAGTGCTATTAACCCGTACTTGGTAAACGAAATTATTGGTGAACAAATAGAAGAAAACAATATTACCGATTTCACGGCTGAAGAAGCAATCAAAAATTACAACAAAGCTGTTGGAACAGGTATTCTTAAGGTAATGAACAAAATTGGTATTTCTACTTTGAATTCATACCGAGGTTCACAACTTTTTGAATGTATTGGTATCAACACCAAAGTAGTAGAAAAATATCTACCAAACACACCTACACGTATTCAAGGTATAGGTTTGTACCAAATTGAAAAAGAAGTAGCCAAGCGGCATAAGAAAGCGTTCAACACAAAAGAAATTGCTGCTAATCTTGATCTTGAAATTGGTGGAGAATACCGATGGAGACGTGATGGAGAAAAGCACATGTTCAACCCGTTAACTGTAGCTAAACTACAGAAAGCGGTTCGTGGCAACGAAAATGACACCTATAAAGAGTACGCTCAAATGGTGAACGAACAGTCTAAAAATTTGATGACTATTCGTGGTTTGTTTGAATTCTCTAACTATGACCCTATTCCTCTGGAGGATGTTGAACCATGGACGGAAATTGTAAAACGTTTCAAGACCGGAGCCATGTCTTACGGATCTATTAGCAAAGAAGCTCATGAAAACTTGGCTATTGCTATGAACCGTATTGGCGGAAAAAGTAATTCCGGTGAAGGCGGAGAAGATGCCGAGCGTTTTTACAAAAATGCCACAGGTGATTGGAGAAACAGTGCTATAAAACAAGTTGCCTCAGGTCGTTTCGGTGTAACTTCCGATTATTTGACCAATGCAAAAGAGATACAAATTAAAATGGCACAGGGTGCTAAACCAGGCGAAGGTGGTCAACTACCTGGTCCTAAAGTGAACCCATCCATTGCTAAAACCAGAAATTCCACTCCTTATGTAGGATTGATTTCACCTCCACCGCATCACGATATTTACTCGATTGAAGATCTTTCGCAGTTGATATACGATTTAAAATCGGCTAACAGAGAAGCACGTATTAACGTGAAACTGGTTTCCGAGGTTGGTGTAGGTACTGTTGCTGCAGGGGTTTCTAAAGCAAAAGCAGATGTGGTTCTTATTTCCGGATTTGATGGAGGTACTGGAGCATCGCCTTTAACATCATTAAAACATGCTGGTCTACCTTGGGAACTTGGTATTGCAGAAGCACAGCAGACTTTGGTCATGAACGACCTTAGGAATAGAATTGTTCTTGAATGTGATGGTCAGCTTAAAACTGGTCGTGATGTTGCTGTAGCCTGTTTGCTAGGTGCAGAAGAGTTTGGTTTTGCAACTGCTCCGCTTGTTGCATCGGGTTGTATTATGATGCGTGTTTGTCATTTGAATACTTGCCCAGTAGGTATCGCAACACAAAACCCAGAACTACGTAAGAAATTTGCCGGTAAGCCGGAACACGTTGTGAACTACATGTACTTTGTAGCACAAGAATTACGTGAAATCATGGCGCAGTTAGGTTTCAGGACTATCAACGAAATGGTTGGTCAGGTTCAGAAATTAGACCGTAAGAAAGCAATTGATCATTACAAATCTGCAGGAATCGATTTAACACCGATTTTATATCAAGTTGATGTACCGGCAGGAACTAAGTTCTACAACACACAACAACAAACACACGATATTGATAAGTCAATAGAATTTGAAATCATCGCAAAAGCAAATCCTTCTTTATTTAGAAAAGAAAAGCTAACGTTAGAATTTCCTATTAAAAATACGGATAGAGCTGTTGGTGCTATTATTAGTAATGAAATTTCAAAAGTATATGGTGCACAAGGTTTACCTATAAATACATTGAAATTAAATTTCACAGGTTCTGCAGGACAAAGTTTTGGAGCTTTTGCAACTAGAGGTTTAACAATGACCGTTAATGGAAACACCAACGATTACCTTGGTAAAGGATTATCTGGTGCTAAATTAGTTATTAAGGTTCCTGAAAAATGTACCATTGTACCGGAAGACAACGTAATTACCGGTAACGTAACGCTTTACGGAGCAACGGCAGGACGTGCTTACATAAATGGTAGAGCTGGTGAACGTTTCTGCGTTCGTAACTCAGGTGCCAAAGCGGTAGTAGAAGGCATTGGTGATCATGGTTGTGAATATATGACCGGAGGTGTTGCCGTTATTCTTGGTGAGGTAGGAAGAAACTTTGGAGCGGGTATGAGTGGTGGAATAGCCTTTGTATATGACCAGAATGGTACCTTCAAGAAGAAATGTAATAATACTGACCTGAATTTATTAGAGGTTACTGAAGATAATGATATTAAAGAATTGAAAGATTTAATAGAAAGTCACTACAACTCTACTTTAAGTCCGCTAGCACAGCGCATTTTAGAGAAATGGGAAGACTGTCTACCTAAATTTGTCAAGGTATTACCTGAAGAATACAAACAGGCATTACTACGTATGGAAAGAGAAAAATTAGAAACTATTTAAAGTCGAGAAATGGGAAAGATTACAGGATTTTTGGAATTCGATAGAAAAGTAGAATCATACGCGCCTGTTGAAGAACGCGTAAAAAGTTATCATGAGTTCACCGTTCCAATGAACGAGCCAGAACTTAAGGATCAAGGTGCAAGATGTATGGACTGTGGTATTCCTTTTTGCCATAGTGGTTGTCCATTAGGCAACTTGATTCCAGACTTTAACGATGCGGTATATCGCGGAAAATGGGAAAAGGCTGCGAAAATTTTACACTCAACGAACAACTTCCCGGAATTTACCGGTAGACTTTGTCCGGCACCTTGTGAAGAGGCTTGTGTATTGGGAATTAATGAAGACCCGGTAACTATTGAGAACATTGAGAAGAATATTGTAGAAACAGCCTTTAGCAAAGGATGGATAGTTGCTGAACCACCAGAAAACAGAACTGATAAAAAAGTAGCTGTAGTAGGTTCTGGCCCTGCCGGTCTTGCCGCTGCTCAACAATTGAACCGTGCGGGACATACGGTTACTGTTTTTGAAAGAGACGAAAAACCAGGCGGATTATTACGCTATGGTATTCCTGATTTCAAAATGGAAAAAAATGTTATAGACCGTAGACTTAAGGTTTTAGAAGAAGAAGGTATAGAGTTTAAATGTGGTATAAACGTTGGTAAAGATATTACCGGCCAAGAACTTCAGAATGATTTTGATGCTGTAGTATTATCTGGTGGAGCTACCATTCGCAGAAATCTACCTATAGAAGGCGCAGACCTAAAAGGTGTTGTACAGGCAATGGATTTCTTACCACAAAACAACCGAAGAGTAGATGGTGTTAAAAGTTTCGAAAATGAAATTTTAGCTACAGGTAAAGATGTTATTGTAATTGGTGGTGGTGATACTGGATCTGACTGTATTGGAACCTCTATTAGACATGGAGCTACTTCCGTTTCAAACTTTGAGATTATGCCAATGTCCACTACTGAGAGACCAGAAGGACAGCCTTGGCCTTTTTGGCCTATGCGTTTAAAAACGAGTACTTCTCACAAGGAAGGTGCTGAACGTTTTTTCAGCATATCTACCAAAAAATTCTTAGGGGATAAAGACGGTAACTTAACAGGCTTAATTACATCTCAAGTAGAATGGATTAAAACCCCGGGACAACGTCCACAATTAAAAGAAGTTCCAGGAACAGAGAAAGAATGGAAATGTGAACTAGCGCTTCTAGCCTTAGGTTTCACCGGTTCTGAAATGACCATTGCAGATCAGTTAGGTATTGAAGCAGATGGTAGAACGAATATTAAAGCTACCGAAGAGAATTACATGACTAACGTACCAGGCATATTCGCTGCCGGTGACCAAAGACGTGGCCAATCGTTGATTGTTTGGGCCATTTCAGAAGGTCGTCAAGCTGCTTATCATGTAGATAAGTATCTTATGGGAGAATCTGCTTTACCATTAAAAGGCGAAGGAGATTTACCAAGGGTATAACCTAGGGTTAGTTTTATAAACTTTAATTTATCCAACCCAATATAATTGGGTTGGATTTTTTTATCTGCGACATTTCAGTGGTAAAAAGCCGTAAAGGTTTCCTATTATGAACATTAGAAAAGTTCTTTTTTACATGATAATTAGTGCTTTGGCATTCACTCTAATGAATGTTTCTGTAAAGCAGCTTCAGCATTATAGCGTTTATCAAATTGTATTTTTTAGAGGTTTTGGCTCCTTCATTCTTACGATGGCTATCCTAAAACAATTGAAGGTTCCCGTTTTGGGAAATAATAAAAAACTATTGGTACTTCGTGCAATTGTAGGCACCAGCTCAATGACTTTATTCTTTATGTCATTGAAATATCTATCTGCGGGCACAGCAGTTTCATTGCGCTATTTAGCTCCTATTTTTTCCGCAATTTTTGCCATTTTTCTATTGAAGGAAAAAATAAAGCCTGTGCAATGGCTATTCTTTATCATTTCATTTATAGGGGTCCTAACCTTAAAAGGGCTCGACTCCAACCTTGATACTACAGGACTACTATTGGTGTTTGGCGCTGCAGTTCTAAGTGGATTAGTATATATCATTATAAGCAAAATAGGAAAAGGTGACCACCCCATAGTAATTGTCAATTACTTTATGTTTACAGCAACTATTTTTGGAGGTGTTTTGGCTATACCCTATTGGGAAAACCCAGTAGGTATAGATTGGGTGTTCTTTTTAACCTTAGGAATCTTTGGATTCATTGGTCAGTTATATATGACAAAAGCCTTTCAGATAGCTTCTAACAACCTTGTAGCTCCTTTTAAATATCTTGAAGTGCTATTTACTGGTCTCATTGGATTTATGTGGCTGGGCGAAGTATATACCATTTGGAGCTTAGTAGGTATTCTTTTAATTATCGCAGGCCTTGTAATGAATGTTGCTTACAAAGCCCGTGACAAAAGGTATACGCTTTAAATACGCATACCCGGTAATCATTCAAAATAGAAGTACGCTCTAACTATCTTTTATAATTGAATTATAGAAAATTTACTATTTACTCAAAACTCTCAATACTTGCCTGTTTTGCCGGCCAATACTCAGCTTTTCTAAATTCAAATTTGGTAGGATTATAATCACCTACTATAGTAACGTCTGCCTTTTCTGGAATTTGTAAGTCAAGTCCCCAGAATATACCATTGACCAGTAATCTTCTTGTACCTTCTATTAATAGATCATTAGCAGCACCTACAGTAGATGTAAATGCTTTTCCTTTTTCACCACCTGGTAGTTGGTAGCTCTTTATCCAAGTAACCGGCATTAATTCATCACCAAGACTTTTACCATCCTTATTGGTTGTTGCTATTTCATCATCCGTAGGCCTCATTCCGTAGAAAACATCGCTTTCATCGAATTCTCCCTTTCTATTCATCACCTGCCCTAAAATTATAGGTTGTGAATCTCCAGGAAGTGGTAGTGTAACTCCATAAACATCACTAGCTCCCCACACATCCCCATCAGAAATTCCGTTAGTTATACCTGTTGTATTTGCCCCTATAGCCACCATACCTTTAGTACTTTGATGCTTATGATGACCATGATGATTGATCCAAGTTTCCCCAAGTACTAAACGGCCAAAGCCACCATCCCACTCAGTTTTATCTCCTTTGTAATTAAAACTGTAATGTGCATATTGTGAATCTGAATCTTCTGGAAAGTTAAACCCATGAGTTGCAGTTCTTAATCCCATCACCGGTTTACCCGATTTTAGATAATCATCAATATATTTCATTTGATCATCTGGAAGTGCACGGAACCGAGTAAAAACTACCATCATATCTGCCGAAGTCAATGCTTCTAAACCTGGTATATTTTTATTGTAATTAGCATTCACAATTCCTGGCTTATCTTCTTCTTGAGCAAAAAGAACCGTACATTTAAAACCATGATGTTTAGATAGAATCTTTGCTAGTTGCGGTAACGCTTCTTCTGAACGGTACTCCTCATCACCTGAAATCAAAACAATGTGTTTTGCATTTTCATCTGCACCTTCATAGGTTAGCCATTTCTTGGGAGAATCTACCTCTTGAGCCATTTCAGGTTCTTTAGTAATTGTGTTTTTCTGCTCTTTACACGAAAATAAAATTAGGCAAATTACAATTGGTAATACATTTTTCATTCTGTTCTAGTTTAGAGATGCTTATTTGGTAATTCCTATTCCTTCGGATATGAGCTTAAATCCTTCTGTATATACTTCTTCTACCGGAGAGTAGTTGCGCCATACATTAATTGCATTTGCAAACTCTGGTATAGTAGTACTGAAAGCTTCTATGGTAACCCACCCTTTATATTTAATTTCATTTAAAGCGGAAAAAACATCTGGCCAGTTTACTTGCCCCCTACCAGGTGTTCCTCTATCATTTTCACTTATGTGAACATGCTTTAGGTAAGGAGCTATGGTTTTAATAGCACCAGATTGACTTTTTTCTTCAATGTTAGCGTGATGCGTATCAAACATAGCACCCAAATTTGGATGGTTTACTTCTTTGACCATATCACCTAAATCTGCCATGGTATTATATAAATAACACTCAAATCTATTTACGGCTTCCGGAGTAAGAATAATATTGGCTCCTTTGGCATATTCAGCAGCTTTAAATAACATCTCATTACTCCATTTCTTTTCTTCCAGGGTTGGTGGTTTTCTTGTAAAGAGAGCGAATGTAGAATGAAAAGGTCCGCACAAAACTTCGGCATTGGCAGCCGCTCCCATATCAATGGACCATTTCAATCGCTCCAAACCTGCTTCCCTAACTTTTTTGTCGGGACTTGCAATATTTTCCTCGGCAGATAATGATGCTACCCCGGTAACGCCCATATCCATACCAGAAAAATGGTTGCCTAATTCTGAATAATACTTTTCACTACCCTCGCCAAAGAATAGTTCAATCCCGTCATATCCAGTTTTTTTTAAATCATCTACAATACCAAAGTGCTGCTCGGTGACGTGATTTGTCCAAAGCAACATATTCATTCCTATTTTCATTATATAATGGTTAGTTAATAATTGTATTATTTACTGATGGAAAATTTATATCTGGCGTTCTATACTATTTAGTTTTTCCACATTTAAATTTCGAACAGCAAACAAATCTAGTATTAAATGAAACTTCAAAATTCCTGTATCTTCTTAAAGACTGGTACTTTTTTTCCATTTAAAAAGACATTTACTGCCCAATTCCGTTCTTTTATACTGGTTTTCGAATGTTCAGAAACAACTTCCTATACTCAAGTGGACACATTTCTGTAATAGATTTAAATTGCCTGTTAAAATTAGATAATGCATTATATCCGCATTCATAACTTATCTGAGAAATATTAAAATTATCCTCCAAAAGCAATTTTCTAGCATGCCCAATACGTATCTCATTAACAAAGCGAGTAAATGTTTTATTGGCTCGAGGCTTAAAATATCTACAGAAAGATGTTGTGGTCATATTTAGCAAGCTAGCAGCTTCATCCAATGATATATTTGTCTTAAAATTTGTCATTACATAGTCATATACCTTCCGCATCTTTTCCGCATCGCCTCCTTTAAATGCATTCATATAATTAGGACTGGCCAACATGGTATACTCAGTACTGTTTGCCAATGTATCCAATATCTCAAGAAGTTTTAAAATTCGTTTAAAACCTTTTTGTTTATCTAACTCTAAAAGAAATTTAATTATAATATCCCTAGTTTCTCCATGAAACTCTATACCCCTAAGAGAGTGCGCTACAAGTCTATTAATTTTGTAAAACTCTTCCATCTCAAGAAGAGGTTCACTTAAGAGTACGTGATCAAAATAAATTACCAACCCCCGTGTAGTTAATTTACTATCCTTCTCAAAATAGGCATTATCATTTCTCCATAAGTGAGGTAGATTAGGACCTGTCATGACCAAATCTCCCTTCTTAAAGTTGTGTACGTGATCACCAATAAAACGAGTCCCCTCACCCTCCATTATGTAAGAAATCTGGAATTCTGGATGAAAGTGCCAATTGGGGTTAAAAAAGGGACCTTTTAGGTCTTTATAGATAAAAGTTTCCTTTGGCGTCAATGTCTTTTCAATACTAGGAGCACTCATAAATTTTCTTTAGAAATTCATTTAAACATCAATATAAGATAAAAAAGTACCAACTTTTAATAAGATACAGGATAAATTAATTCAAAATCTATCATAGTTTTGTCTACACTCACACTAACATTCTTATTTAATTGGTAATTTTTTAAAAATAGCTCAGCTATTTCAAATACAAATTCCGATATTAACAAGTGTAAAAAGTACAATAATAACTTAAACTTATTAATTTCGGGCAATTCAATTAAAATAATACCTTAAACTGAACCATAATTAGCTCTTTGCTCAAAACAAATTATTCTACATATTATGAAAATCATTAATAAAATCGGCCTAGGAAAGCTCATCCTCACTTGTGCCGTCGCAATTTGCTTTATAGCATGTAGCGAAAAAGAAAACAAAACCTTAATTGTAGGGAAAAACTCCCGGATTGTTTTAGTAGGAAATAATTTAGGTTCTAGGATGATGGAATTTGGGCACTTTGAAACAGAGATGCAGCTAAGATTCCCTAATGATTCTTTATTTATCAGAAATATGGCAGATGGCGGAAACACTCCGGCGTTTAGACCTCATGCTGCACGAAAGTCACCGTGGGCTTTTCCCGGCGCAGATAAATTTGAGCACGATTCAGGAAGTAGAATACATTTTATTGAAGATGACAAAGGACATCAGTCTGGTAGTGTAGGTCATTTTCCAACTCCAGATGAATGGATTACAAGCTTAAAACCAGATATCGTCATAGCCTTTTTTGGTTATATCGAATCTTTTGAAGGTCAAGAAGGCCTTGAAAATTACCGAGAAGAACTTCGTGCGTTTATTAAACATACTATAAGCACAAAGTATAATGGAATAGCACCACCCCAACTAGCCATTGTTTCTCCTATTGCTTTTGAAAATCTTTCTGATAAGATGGATTTACCTGATGGCACTAAAGAGAACAGAAATTTATCCCTCTATACTGAGGCTATGAAAGAAGTAGCTAATGAAGAAGGTGTGCTCTTTGTAGATGCTTTTGATGCTTCTAAAAAATGGTACGAAACCGAAAGTGAAGACCTTACGCAAGATGGATTTCAACTAACGGATTCAGGTTACAAAAAATTCGGAAAGTTGTTGGCCGATGATATTTTTGGAAGTAAGCAAACTGACGAAACCAACCGCCAATTGGTACATGAAGCCGTTAGCGAAAAAAACTGGTTTTGGCTAAATGATTTCAAAATACCTAACAGTGTTCACGTTTACGGAAGACGCTATGATCCTTTTGGGCCAGATAACTATCCTTTTGAAATAGCTAAAATTCGTGAAATGACCGCTATACGAGATACTGCTATCTGGCAAGCCATTCATGGCAACCAAATGGACTTGGCCGCTGCAGATGCCAAAACAAAAAAAACTTCCGCCAGTAGAAACGAATTATAAAGAAAGTGAAAAGAACGGAGATCCTAAGTACCTTTACGGCGAAGAAGCCCTAGCACAAATTAAAACCGCTCCGGGCTACAAAGTAGAACTTTTTGCATCAGAAGAGCAATTCCCAGATTTAGCTAATCCGGTTCAAATGTCTTTTGACAATGAAGGAAGATTATGGGTAGCAGTAATGCCAAGTTATCCGCATTACAAGGCTGGTGACAGCAAACCCAATGACAAACTTTTAATTTTTGAAGATACGGACGGAGATAACAAAGCTGATAAGCAAACCGTTTTTGCAGACGGTTTACACCTTACTATTGGTTTTGAATTTGCTCCAGAAGGAGTTTACATGTCCCAAGGAACAAATTTAATCCTTCTAAAAGATACCGATGGTGATGATAAAGCGGATAAAAAAGAAATTATTTTAAGTGGTTTTGACGATCACGACACCCACCATGCTATTAGTGCCTTTACCACAGACCCATCAGGTGCAATCTACATGGGCGAAGGTACTTTTCTCCATTCCAATGTAGAAACAGCTTATGGTAGTGTTAGGGGTAGTAACGGGGGATTTTACAGATATAGCCCACAAAGACATCACCTAGAACGTACGGCACAACTTGCTATTCCCAACCCGTGGGGTATTGCTTTTGATGAATGGGGTCAGCCTTTCTTTGAGCATACTTCCGGTCCTGCTGCTACATGGATGATGCCCGGTACAATTATTCCACGTTATGGCGTTAGCTCTCCTATACCAGAAAATTTAATCGAAAAAGACCACTTAGTACGTCCTACCTCTGGATTGGAATTTGTTTCCAGCAGTCATTTTCCTGACAATGTTCAAGGTGATATGCTTATAAATAATACCATAGGGTTTAGAGGAACAAAACAACATAAAATGGTAGATGACCCAAAAACTGCGGGTTACCTTAGTGAGCACAGACAAGACCTTATTTTTTCGGATGACAAAAACTTCAGACCAGTAGATATGGAATTTGCTCCTGATGGTTCGCTCTACTTTTTAGATTGGAGCAATGTGCTGATCGGTCATATGCAGCACAATGCACGCGATCCATTAAGAGATCATGTTCATGGAAGAATATATAGAGTTACCTATCCTTCTAGGCCGTTGGTAAAACCTGCAAAAGTTGCCGGTGCCACTATTGAAGAACTGTTAGAAAACTTAAAACTTTCTGAATATAGAACTCGTTACCGTACTAAAAGAGAATTACGTGCACGTGACGCAGATGAAGTTTTAGCTAAATTAAAACCATGGGTTGCCAACCTAGATAAAAACGATGCGAATTATGAGCATAATCTATTGGAAGGCCTTTGGGTTACTTGGGGATTAAACAAGATAGACAAAGACTTATTAGTACAATTATTACAGGCTAAAGATTTTAGGGCTCGTACTGCGGCAGTTGAAGTTCTAAGATATAATGGTCACCAAATTGACAATCAAGCAGACTTGTTAATGCAAGCCGCTAAAGATGACAACCCTAGAGTACGTCTTGAAGCATTAGTAGCTGCATCTAGATTAGGGAAGGACCTTGGTATTCCTATTATTACCGAAGCCGGAAAAAAAGGACTTGACAAATGGATGGAACGCCCTTACGAAGCAGCTCTGGCACATTTAAATGGACATAGAGCTGGCGAAAAAGCAAAAGACGTCATTGAAACTGACCTAAAAGGAAAAGATTTAGAACTTTTAATGGCAGGACAAGAAATTTACGAACGCGATGGTTATTGTGCTACATGCCACCAACCCGACGGTCAAGGACTTACCGCTTCTGGATTTCCACCTCTAGCAGGTTCTAAATGGGTAACCGGTAGTGAAGAAAGATTAATTAAGTTGACTACAAAAGGTATCATGGGACCTATTGAAGTAAAAGGAAAAAAATATCCTGGTCAAGTACCAATGACTCCATTCGGAAAATTACTAAATGAGGAAGAAACTGCTGCTGTCCTTACCTATGTTAGGAACACTTTTGGAAACAAAGCATCTGCAATTTCTCCTGAAAAAGTAAAAGAAGTTCGTGAGAAAATAAAAGATAAGGAAGGTTTCTATTCTCCAGAAGAATTACTGCAGGAACATCCTATGAAATAATTGAACAAATACCATTCTACCATTTTTTAAAAAGGGACATTCATATGAATGCCCCTTTTTTATTTGCCATAACACCGCAATTAATTTTTAGCAATTCTTCAGAATAGCGCTTTTTTCAATTTTAGCAAAATTCCTACTATTTTATCCTTCACATAAATTACAAAAATCTACTTTATTATTTAATATTTTATTCTTGCTGCCACTGTTAAAAATTGAAAACCGCCCTTTTATTTTACAATAAGTTCAACTTATTCCAAAACGTGGAATAGCTCAATTTTACTATGCTAACACTGTATTTTCATGCGATATAGATTTCAATGAATTTATATCAAAATTGTACATCAAGAAATACACCCTTACTTCTACATTAAAAATACCTTTATGAAATTCAAAAAGTAAGGTATTCAAAAAAATGAATGTCGTAAAATATCAAATAATCAAAATATGACAATATAATGCCACTAATTGCAAAATTACAGGTGTACTGGCTTCCTTCATCAGTATATATTTACCAACATAACCCCCTAACTGATTCAACAACTTAAACAATTAAACTATGACTCCAATGTTATCATCTTTTAAGATCAAACACGTTTGTATCTTATTAGGTATTCAAATTGTATGTCTCCAATCAGCTTTTGGAGCAAGTATATCTGTCGATAGTATCGATAGTTATACGAACAGAAACGACGCAGTTCGGTATACTCTACCGAAGACACAAGGCAATGTGATTACAGGTACTATAAATGACCAAGATAATCAACCGCTACCAGGTGCCAGCATTATTGAAAAAGGCACAACAAATGGTGTGACAACAGATTTTGATGGTAATTTTTCTATTGAAGTAAGTAGCCAAGATGCGGTACTGATTGTCTCCTATATTGGCTATTCGCCCAAAGAAATTTCCGTTAGTGGCCAGGACAACATTACAGTAAGCCTAGAAGAAAATGCTTCAGCTTTAGACGAGGTAGTTCTTATTGGTTACGGCTCCCAAAAGAAAAGCGATTTAACCGGTGCAGTAGGTTCAGTAAAAGCGGAAGAATTGGCCGAACGCCCTGCCGCCTCAATGAACCAAGCCATTGCCGGTAAGGTTTCTGGGGTTAATATAACTTCTGGATCAGGTAGACCAGGTGGTAGAACTGTAGTTAGAATTCGTGGTAATACTTCCGTAAGTATCGCCAACACGCCACTTTATGTAATTGATGGTGTTATTCTTAGCGCTGCTAGCTTACCAAACGGAAGTACGCCTATTGACTACATGAACCCAAATGATATTGAATCTATTGAAGTTTTAAAAGATGCTTCTGCAACAGCAATTTATGGGGCAAGAGGGGCAAACGGTGTTATCTTGGTAAGTACCAAAAGAGGTACTACTAATGGAGGTGGCCGTCTTAATTACGATGTAGATTTTAGTATAGGAACACTACCTAAAAAACTCAATCTACTTAATTCCGAAGAATTTCTTCAAGTAGAGGAGACTGCATATGCCAATGCAGAAAAATTTGACCCCGAAGGATGGGCTGGAGGTAGATACACAGACCCTACTCTAAAAAGAACAGACCCTAGACTTTTTGATTCCGAAGGCAACCCCTTATACGATACAGATTGGCAAGATGAAGCCATAAGAACTTCCTTTACACAAAATCATCAACTTTCCTTTACAGGAGGTACTCAAAAAGGTAATTATGGTCTTTTTATGGGTTTCCGTGATGAACAAGGATTGATTGTAGAATCTTGGTTAAAACGATATTCAGCTAGATTTACTATGGATTCTGATATCACAGACTGGTTAAGAGTTGGTGGTAGTTTAGGCTATAATGATCAAAATGAAAAGCAAGTAGACCAACTTGGTGGTGGTGGCATTACCACTATGAGACAGGTGTTTGAAGCGCTTCCTATAATTCCGGTAACTTATGAAGATGGAACCTGGGGATCTAACATTGATTACCCTGGCATGGAAGGTGGCGGAAGCCCCGTTGCAGTTGCGAACGATAGAAGGTATTTTCTTAAAACGCAATCTGTAATAGGTAATTTTTATAGTAATATTTCCTTCCATAAAAACTTACAGCTACGAACTACATTAGGCGCCAACGTCATCAATCAAAGGAACGATTACTACGGGGGTCGTGATTTACGATATATTGCTAGACCTGACGGTGCTGCTTATGTAGAAAACGGTCGTTACAATTCATGGCAATTTGAAAACTATTTAACGTATAATAAAGATTTTGAAAATGAAAATTCATTAACAGCAATGGTAGGGCTATCCTGGCAACATATAGATGAATTCAAATCAAAAGCTGAGACTAGAGGATTTGCAGATGATTTTTATGGTTTTAACAACCTTGGTGCTGGATCTAATCCACAAACACCAACCTCAAGTAAAATTGCATATGGTCTAAATTCTTATTTTGGACGTGTAAATTACAATCACCAAAACAAATACTTAGTAACCTTAACCGGTAGAGCAGATGGTTCTTCAAAATTTGGACCAGAAAATCAATTTGCCTTTTTCCCATCTGCGGCATTGGCATGGAGAGCATCTAACGAAGATTTCTTATCACAAAGCGAAACCATTTCTAATTTAAAGCTGCGTGCCAGTTACGGAGCAACGGGTAATTCTGAAATTCCCGCATATAGAGCTTTAGCTGGTCTAGAAAGTGGAACGGTAATTTTTGCTGGTGACCGTGCATCATATAGCATTCCACAACGTATGGCTAATTCCGATTTAAAATGGGAAAAAACAAATCAATTAGATGCTGGCCTTGAAATAGGTTTTTTAAATAACCGTATTGCTTTAGAGGTTGATGTATACCGTAAATTAACCACAGATATGCTTCTTAATGCGCCTGTACCTTCTACCAGTGGATTCTCAAATGTTTTTAGAAATGTGGGAAGCATGGAAAACAAGGGTATAGAAATTACTTTGAATACCACCAATATAGATAATGAAGTTTTTGGATGGGATTCAAATTTTAATATTTCTATCAATAAGAACGAAGTAGTATCATTAACAGGAGGCTCGGATATTTTCTTAGGTTCAACACTTATTCGTGAAGGAGAACCAGTAGGTACTTTCTTTGGATACATTGATGAAGGTACGTGGAATACAGACGAGGCTGCACAAGCTGCTATTTACGACAGACTTCCTGGTGACATTAAATACAGAGACCTAAATGATGATGGCGCTATTAACAGTGATGACAGAGCTATCCTAGGAAAAGGTATACCTGATGGTTTTGGAACTTTTTCCAATACATTTAGATATGGAAATCTAGAACTATTAGTAGACCTTCAGTTTCAATACGGGAATAGTATTATGTATCGTGATGAACACTCTGCGGAAGATCGCCAAACTATAGCTAACAGCTTTTCAACAGTTCTGAACGCTTGGACACCAGACAATCAAGATACAAATATTGCACAGATAAGACCAATAGCAGCCGGTTACGACACTAATAATGATTCTGGAAAATTAAAAGATGCTTCTTTTATCAGAGGAAGGAACTTAATGCTTTCTTATGTCTTTAAACCTGAACTGACTGAGCGTTTGCATTTAAACCGATTAAGATTATACACCTCAGTACAGAACTTCTTTGTATCCACAAAATATCCAGGCTATGACCCGGAAAGTTCTAATGGTAGTCAGGCCTTCGACCAAGGTTTTTCGCTATACGATTACCCAAGACCTCGCACATTTATGATAGGGCTTAATGTTGGATTGTAATAATATTAAAAAGATAAAAAAATGAAAACCTATAAAAACTTTATAAGAACTATAGTGGTCCTCACCGCTGTATCGCTTGCATCTTCGTGTAGTGACTTTTTAGATGAAGAGGACGAATCTAACTTTACTACCGACACCTATTTCACAAAGGCAGAACATGCCGAAAGTGCAGTGAATGGTATCTACGAACCTTTAGTGCCAATTACAAATAGTGGTTTTGGTGGCGGAACGTGGCTTATGCTTGAATTCGCAACAGGACTAGCAAATACTTCATTAGGACAGGCTACCAACATTTACTTGGTCAAAGATTTAATCAATAATTCGGACAACGGATATGGTAGTAGTTTTTGGAACGAATACTATACGGGTATATCAAGAGCTAATTTAGCTATTGAAAAGATTCCAGAGATAAATATGGATGAAACCGCAAAACAGAATTACTTGGCAGAAGCTAAATTCTTTAGAGCTTATTATTACTTCGGTTTGGTACGTATGTTTGGAAACATTCCTATTATTACAGAGTCTGTTGATTTAGGATCAGAACAATTATACCCAGAACAAGCTACACCAGAAGCTGTTTATGATTTAATTATTGCTGACTTAACGGAAGCTGAAAATTCTAGCCTAGCATGGCGAGATGAAACAGGTAGAGTATCTATGGGAACAATAAAGACTCTTTTGGCCGATGTGTATTTGACATCAGCAGGTTACCCGCTTCAAAAAACGGAAAACTTCCAACTTGCTGCGAACAAAGCAAAAGAAGTAATTGACTCAGCCCAGTATACCATTTTTGATTCATATGATGCATTGCATGATCCTGCTACCAAAAATAGTGGTGAGTACATTTTCATGACGCAGTTTGCAGCAAATATTCAATCTGGAAACTGGCAGCCAGCAATTTTACCTTATAATTTAGGTATATCTGCATACTCCGCCCAAACAGGTGGTATATTCTCTACTAATGAGTTCGCAAGTTCATATGAAGCAGATGATAAAAGAGCCGAAGAAAAACAGTTCTATTTCACAAGTTACTCTTTGGAAGCAGATAGAAGCGATAGTGTAAATTTAGGAGCTCCTTATATATTCAAGCACTTTGATATTCAAGCTAATGAAGATAGTGCTCAATCAGATTTAAATTGGTGTATTTATCGCTACGCGGATGTACTATTAATGTATGCTGAAGCGGTAAACGAAGCCGAGGGTGCACCATCTGCAGATGCATACAGCGCTATTAACGAAGTAAGACAACGCGCTGAAGTTCCAGATTTAGCCGGACTTTCTCAAGATGATTTCAGACAGGCAGTACGTATAGAGCGTGTACATGAACTAAGTTTTGAAAATAAGACTTGGTTTGATATGGCACGTTGGAGAAAAGCATATAATCCTGAAACGAATGAACTAGAAGATTTCGTAGGACATAATTTCTCTTACCTACCAAACAAGGCGTTGACAGAAAGAGAACTTTTATTTCCTATCCCAACATCAGAAATGCAAAACAATCCTAATCTAAGTCAAAACACCGGTTACTAAAACAACCACCGTTTATAGTATTTTTGTAGTTTAATATTTAGTTGATAGTGATTATAACCCTTTGGCTCAGCCAAGGGGTTATTTTTTTCTTTACACTAGCGTCCCTCCTCAAAAATTTTGATGCTTATAGCATATAGAGATACACTCCTCATTCTATTAGTTAAACAAGAAATCTAACGTAGTTCTCCTTATCCCCTAGTTCTATAAGTAGCATTAATAGAAACCATATAAAACCAACAATCATCTTATAAAGCATAGATGGCGGTTTAATCAGGTGTTATTGCATAAGGTTAATAAACGTGGTATTATAAAATTCTTTCCCTCTTTATAGTTGATTCACAACGTAGTATGCTGCTTTTTGGGGTATATAGCCGGCAATTATCCGGTGTAACCGAAGATGGATATCAATTGTACGAACCTTTCGGGCGTTCAAGAGATGCAGTCAAGCGGGTATGAACAAGAGTTTTCTTAGTAGTAGTAGTAGTAGTAGTAGTAGTAGTAGTAATCGTGGTAGTCGTGGATTTCGGTCAAAAAAAAAGGTCCCGACCAGAATAAACTGATCGGGACCTCGAAGTAAGGCGGCTTCCTACTCTCCCACCTGTTGGCAGTACCATCGGCGCTAGCGGGCTTAACTTCCCTGTTCGGAATGGAAAGGG